>CBJNFW010000126.1:0-22858 GCA_966435935.1 uncultured Nocardia sp. | reverse complement strand
GTGTTCGCCATGTCCAACCCGGACCCGGAGATCCACCCCGAGGTCGCGCAGAAGTACGCCTCGATCGTGGCCACCGGCCGCAGCGACTTCCCGAACCAGATCAACAATGTGCTCGCCTTCCCCGGCGTGTTCAAGGGTGCGCTGGACGCCGGCGCGCGCCGGATCACCGAGGGGATGAAGGTGGCCGCCGCCAACGCGATCTTCGGCGTGGTGCGCGAGGAACTGGCCGTGGACAAGATCATCCCGAGTCCGCTGGATCCGCGGGTCGCACCGGCGGTGGCCGAGGCTGTCGCCGCCGCTGCGCGCGCGGAAGGCGTTGCGTAACAGGTGTTTTCGCAGCTAGGACGCCTCATCCGGGGACGGGTGGGGCGTCCTGCGCTGTCCGGGGAGGCCGCCGGCCCGCCGGGTGCGCGGCACGGCCTGGTGCCGGCGCTGGTCGCCGCGCTCACGGTGGCGCTGGTGTCGGTCGGCGGCGTCGCCTCCGCGCCGTTCGCCGATACCGTGCGTCTGGGCAATGCGTCGATCGCGATTCCCGGTGTGGCGCGGACCCCGCCGATGGGCTGGAACTCGTGGAACGCCTACGGCTGTTCGGTCGACGAGCACACGGTGGAGCAGGCGGCCGACGCCATGGTCGCCAGCGGGATGCGTACGGCCGGCTACCGGTACGTCGTGGTGGACGACTGCTGGTTCGTGCCGCTGCGCACGTCTTCCGGCGCGCTGCAACCGGACCCGACGCGCTTTCCGCACGGGATGGCTGCTCTGGCGGCCTACGTGCACGCGCGCGGATTGAAATTCGGCATTTACGAGAGTCCGAATTCTCGAACGTGCGCACAGATTGCCGGAACCTATCCGGGCAGTACCGGAAGTTCCGGACACGAGATGCTCGATGCGCGCACATTCGCGGCCTGGGGTGTCGATTATCTCAAATATGATTGGTGCTCAGTCGATTCCAATATCGACCGGCAGGTTTCGGCATTCACGAAAATGCGAGACGCGTTGCGCGCCACCGGCTGCCCGATCGTCTACAGCATCAATCCCAACAGCAGTGTGCGCGGCGCGCCGCCGGGCGCGATCTACGACTGGTCGGGTATCGGCACGCTGTGGCGCACGACCAACGATCTGCTGCCCGGCTGGGCGTTGCACCAGGGGCCGGCCGGAGATCAGGGCCTGAGCGAAGTCCTTTCCAGCACAGTGGCATCGGCCGGCCGAGCCGGTCCGGGACACTGGGCCGACCCGGATATGCTCGAGGTCGGGGTGCCGGGCGTGCTCGGTACCTCCTATCCCGGGCTCACCCGGGCCGAGCAGCGGACCCAGTTCGGCATGTGGGCACTGTTGGCCGCACCGCTGATCGCGGGAAATGCCCTGCCCTACATGGACGAGACGACCTGGCGGCTGCTGACCGATCCGGAAATCATCGCGGTGGACCAGGATTCGCTCGCCGCACCGGTCACCGTCGTGCCGGGAACCGGCGGAAAGGTCTGGCGCAGAACGCTGTCGGACGGGTCGGTGGCCGTTGCGCTGTGGAACAACGGCGATTCGACCGCCACGATCTCCATCCCGCTCGCGCGCCTGGGCCTGCCCGCGGCGGACGGGTTCGCGGCGCGCAACCTGTGGTCGGGTGCGCACGCGACCGTGCGCACCACGGTTGGCGCCCAGATCGCCGCGCACGACACCGTACTGCTGCGGATCAGCCCCGCGCCGGTGACCTGAGCGACCACCGGCGGTGCGGCTCACCTGCTCAATCGCTGCTGGTTCTGCTGGTTCATGTAGTTCTGCAGCTGCTGATAATCGGTGATGCCCGAGGAGCCCCACAGGATCGGATGCGCGCCGGGACCGCAGTCGCGAACCATGGTCTGCGTGGAGTTCGGGCCGATCCGCTCGGTGTGATACCACTCGAACACCAGATTGGTGCACAGCAGTGAGTAGTTCATCGTGCCGGGGCCGAGATCGGTGTTGGTACACGTGGTTACGAGCCTGCTGTCGGTAGGCACCGAGGCGCAGTTCACCGTCCCGATCGGAGTTGCCTGTGCCGCAACGGAACTTACCGCGGCGATGCCGCCCAGAGCCGCGGCGGTCAGCGCTGTGGCCATGACGACGCTGCGAATCATCTGATCCCCCCATTGTTTCAAGGTCGAATGGATGCAACTGTTCTATCGCACAACTGATGTCGATACAACAGTCGCATCCATGCCGGCCACGGGAGGTTCGGTTACCGGTGGCAGGAGTGCCGGTAGTCGATCACCGGCTGACGTGCGCCGCGCAGACCCGCCATCAGATCCGGATGGGCCCGGCGGTAAGACTGGCGTTCGGCCCTGCGCTGGTCCTTCGGGAGGGACCTGAGGTGGGCGAGTTCGGCGGAGAGGTCGGGGTGCGCGGCCAGGTAGGCCGCGACCCTCGGCGCGGCGGCGGCGTGAGCCGCGGCGCGGTCCTGCGCGGTGCACTGTGCGGGGGCCGCGGAGGCCGTCGCGGGCAGGGCGATCGCGAGCGTGGCCAGACCCGCCGTGGCGGTGAGCAAGGCGGTGGCGATGCGTTTCACGGTGGAACTCCGTTCCTTCGGTTCGTGCTGTCGGAACCGAATCTGCCCGCCGCAGCTGAGGCCGCGCTGAAATTCCGGTGTTCGACCCGCGTACCTTCAGGCGATCTTCAGGGTCAGCAGGAACCGGGCCCCGCGACCGTTCTCGGGTTCGATACAGCGCAGATCGCCGCCGTGGGCGCGGGCGATGCCGCGGGCGATGGGCAGGCCGAGGCCCGAACCGCCCGATCGGGCCGCACGGGCCGCGTCGAGGCGCACCAGGCGGTCGAAGACGCGCTCGCGGTCGGCCGGGGCGATGCCGGGACCGGTGTCGGCGATCGTGATCCGGGCCAGCTCGTCGCGCGCTTCGACGTGCACGGTGACCGTGCCGCCCGCGGGCATGGCCTGACAGGCGTTGTTCAGGACGTTGACCAGGATCTGCCCGATGCGTTCCGAATCGGCGATCGTGCGCACCGGCTGCCCGTCGAGCCGGAATTCCACGCCGGGATGCAGCATCCGGACGCGATCGAGTTGAATTCCGGTGAGCTCGTACAGGTCCACCGGTTCGCTGTGCAGCTGGAGGCCCGCATCGATGCGGGCCATGTCGAGCAGATCCTCGACCAGCCGACCGGCCCGTCGCGCCTCGCGCGCCAGCAGCAGATACATGCGCTGACGTTCCTCGGGATCGGCGTCGGCCGGTTCGTGCAGGACGGCCTCGGCGATGGCGCGGATGCCCGCGACCGGGGTGCGCAGCTCGTGCGCGGCATCGCCGACGAAGGCGCGCAACTGTTGTTCGGAAGCGCGAGCCCGGGATTCGGCGCCCTCCAGCGCGTCCAGCATCTCATCGAAAGCGCTTGCGGTTCGGCCGAGTTCGGTATCGGTGCGGTCGGGAGACAGGCGGCTGCCACGGTGACCGCGGGCGATGTCGCGGGCCAGCCGCGTCATCGAATCCAGCGGCGCCAGGGCCCGGCGCACCCCGAACCAGAGTCCGCCCGCGATCAGCAGCAGTGCGGCGGCGACCGCGGTGATCAGCACCCAGACCAGCCGGGATCGGACCCGCGCCAGCAGGGGCTCGTCGATCTGGACCGTCAGCCGCGCGCGGTCGAGTTGCCCCGGTCCGGTCAGGACCACCCGCCGCGCCGCCGCGACGTTCTCCGCCTCGCGATGCGGCGTGAGGCTGCCGTAGGCCCGGCCGTCGGCGAGGACCAGGCGGGCGCGCACCGAGCGGCTGTCGATCCGGGCGATCAATGTGCCGGGAGCAGTGCCCTGCCTGGCGAGCTGGCGGGCCAGCTGTATGCGGTCGGTGAGAGTGGTCGCCTCGGTACGGGAGACCACGACGGCGAACAGGCTGTGCACGATGATCGCGACGACGATCAGGGCGATACCGGAAACCGTTGCGGCGGTGAGGGTTACCCGGCGTCGCAGGGATACGGTGCGCATGCTGCCTCGTGCACCCGGATCTGCGCCCGCCGCGCCGCGGGTACTCATCGGTCCCCGGCCCGCAGCGCATAGCCCATACCGCGCACCGTGTGCAGCAGTCGCGGCCCGTACTCCTCCAATTTTCGCCGCAGCGCGCTGACGTGGACCTCCACCAGATTCGGATCGTAGTCCTCGTAACCCCATACGGCCGTGAGGATCTGGGTCTTGGTGACCACCCGGTCGCGGTGTGCCGCCAGATAGGTCAGGAGTTTGAACTCGGTCGCGGTCAGCGTGACGGTAGCGTTGCCGCGCAACACGATTCCGGATTCGACGTCCACCACCAGATCCGCGACGGTGATCTTGTCGCGCAGTTTCCCCATCCGCCGCAGCAGCGCCTCCACCCTGGCCACGAGTTCGGCCAGATCGAACGGTTTGACCACGTAGTCGTCCGATCCCGCGCGCAGGCCGCGGATCCGGTCCCGCACCTCGTCGCGGGCGGTGAGCATCACCACGCCCGCCGCACACTGTGCGCGCACCGCATCGAGCAGGACGAATCCGTCTCGCCCGGGCAGCATGACGTCCAGGACCACCACGTCCGGCCGGAACTGCGCCAGATCCCGTTCGAGTTCGCCGCCGTCCGGACGTGCCAGCACCTCGTGACCGGCCGCGCGCAGCCCGGACGCGACCGCCGCCCGTATGGCTTCGGCATCTTCGATGACCATGATTCGCCCGTTCCGCACACCCGACATTGTGGCCGGTGCGAGCTGAGGGTTGGCTGAAGGTTGCCGGTACGCGGCCTGTGGTACGGCTGTGCATCGCCGATACTCGGGATATGGCCAGTCAATCGGCACAGTGGATGCACAGCGCACGAGTGCTGCGCCGGTCCGGATTCGGTGCCGCGGGCCCGGAGGTCGACGCGGTGAGCGATCCGGCGGCGTATCTGCGCTCGGCGCTTGCGGCCGATCCGGAGGCCGATCCGGGGGCGCACGCCACGCCCATGCCGCAATTCGCCGTCGTGGCGGCGCCCGGACGCACGGCCACGGCCGATCAACGCCGCCGCTACAACGCCGAGGTCACCGCACAGCTGAACGATCTCACCGTGTGGTGGCTGCGGCGGATGGCCGCGGTGCGGGTACCGGTGCGGGAGAAGCTGACCCTGCTGTGGCACAACCACTTCGCCACCTCGGCGGTGAAGGTTCGCAGCGCCGCGGAGATGGCCGGGCAGAACCGCACCTTGCGCACCATGGGCGCCGGCGATTTCTCGGCGCTGGCCTACGCGATGCTCACCGATCCGGCGATGTTGCGCTGGCTCGACGGCCAGACCAATACCGCGAAGGCGCCCAATGAGAACCTGTCCCGCGAATTCATGGAGCTGTTCGCGCTCGGGCACGGCAACGGGTACACCGAAACCGATGTGCGCCAAGGGGCCAGGGCGTTGACGGGGTGGACGATAAGGAACGGCGCGGCGGTATTCGATCCGAAGCGCCACGACGCGGGGACGAAAACCGTTCTCGGCGTGAGCGGTTCGCTGGGCGTGCGGGAATTCTGTGATGCGGTGCTCGCCCGGCCGGAGTCCGCGCGATATGTGGCCGGGCGGATGTGGCAGCAGCTGGCCTCGGACGATCCGCCCTCGCAGGCCGCGCTGGAGCGCATCACCACGGCCTACGGGCCCGGTCGTGACCTGGGGGCGGTGATCACCGCCATCCTCACCGACGCCGAATTCACCGGTGCTCGCGACACCGTCGTGCACGCGCCGGTGGAATGGCTGATCGGCGCGGTGCGAGCGTTGCGGGTGCCGCTGACCGGTGATGCCGAGGCGCACCGGGTGCTGAGCATGCTGCGCGCGCTGGGGCAGCTGCCGTTCTATCCGCCGAACGTGGGTGGCTGGCCGCGCGGGCAGGCGTGGATGTCCACCGCGGCGGCCCAGATTCGGCTGACCGCGATCACCGCACTGCTGAAAAACGCTGACCTGACCCCGATTTCGTCCGCGAGTACCGCGGATCGAGTGGATGCCGCCGGATATCTGCTCGGCGTCGGCGCCTGGTCCGACCGCAGCGCGCAGGTGCTGCGCACGGCGGCCGGCAATCCGGCGCGCCTGGCCGCGATCGCGGTGAACACTCCCGAATATCTGACGAGCTGAGGACGCGAACGCCATGTCACCTGTGAGTCGCAGGCAATTCCTCGTCGGTTCCGGCGTGCTGGGAGCGCTCGGCGTGCTCGGCGCGTCGGCGGTCACCTGGGAGGAGTTGCGGCACGCGGCGAGCACCACCCCGCTGCCCGCCGGGTCGGGCATCCTGGTGGTGCTCACCATGTACGGCGGCAACGACGGTCTCAACACCGTGATTCCTTACGCGGACAACGCGTATCACGACGCGCGTCCCGAATTGTCCTATCGCCCCGAGGAAGTGCTGCATCTGGATGGTCAGCTCGGTCTGAATCCGGCCATGAAGGGCTTGGCGCAGCTATGGGGGCAGCACGACCTGGCGATCGTGCGCGGCGTCGGATATCCGAAGCCGGACCACAGTCACTTCCGGTCCATGGACATCTGGCAGACCGCTGTACCCGGCGAACCGTCGCCGACCGGTTGGGTCGGCCGCTGGCTGGACGCGACCGGCGACGATCCGCTGCGCGCGGTCAATATCGGCTCGGTCCTGCCGACGCTGGCGATCGGCGCGAAACACACTGCCTCGGCGCTGGATCCGTCCTCGGTTCCGCTGTCCGCGCAACTGAAGGCCGAACTCGCCGGACTGGCCGCATCCGATCCGCACGACAGCGCGGCGCAAGGTTTCGTGTGCAGCGGGTATCGCTCGGAACAGACCGTGTCACAAGCTTTCTCGTCGATCGAAACAGGCGGGAAAGCCGGCGTCGCCTCGGGCGGCAATCCACTCCGGACGCAACTGGATCTGGTTTCGCAGTGCATCAAGGCCGGTGTACCCACCCGCGTCTACTCGGTCGGCTTGGGTGGTTTCGACACCCACGCCGACGAACGCCGGACGCAGGAGCAACTGCTCGGCCGCCTGGACCAGGCGGTTTCGGGCTTCCTGCGCGATATGGCCGGACATCCGCGCGGCCGCGACGTGGTCCTGTTGGCCTACAGCGAATTCGGCCGCCGCGTGCGGGCCAACGCCTCGCAGGGCACCGACCATGGCACCGCGGGCCCGGTCTTCCTCGCGGGCTCCCGGGTCGCCGGCGGTTTCCACGGCGACGAACCCAGCCTCACCGACCTCGACGACGGCGACCTGAAATCTGCCGTCGACTTCCGCGACGTCTACCACGAACTCCTGCACCGCGTGGTCGCCACCGACCCCGCCCCCGTCCTCGGCCCCGGCCGCCGCGACCTGGGTCTGATCACCTGAGCATCCACGGACCGACCCCGTGCGCGGATATCCGCGATGAGACGTTGCGTGCGCTGTATCGGGTCTTCGGTTTCGGATGCGTTGGCTCGCTCCGGTTTTGGTGATCGGATTGTGGGCGGCCGAGTGTCCGTGGCCTGATCGAGCTTTCGTCGCTGCGCGGATATCTCGCGATGAGACGCCGGGTGCGCTGTGCCGGGTCCTCCGTCGCGGATACGTTGTCTCGGCGCGGTTTTCGCGATCGGGGCGGGTCGACTGAGTGCCTGCGAGCCTGATCGAGCGGTTCGTTGCCGCTCTGGTATCTGCGATGGGACGTTGCGTGCGCTGTATCGGCTCCTTGGTTTCGGATGCGCTGGCTCGCTCCGGTTTTGGTGATCGGGGCGTGGGCGACCGAATGCCCGCGGGCCTGATCGAGAGTTCGCCTTGCACTGATATCCGCGACGCAACGCTCTGCGCGCGAACAATATCGACTGCAACTCGGTGATCGATCCGGATCGGTACGTCCGGTTTCGGGCTCGGGCGCGGTGGCTCGGCCGGGGCGACTCGTTGGCATGCCTTTGTTCACCGCATGGCTGCTGCCGCTCAGGTCGGTGCGGGTGGAATCCGCGTGGCGGTGGACTTCCCCGGCTGCCGATCTCCACCCCGGGTCCACCCGGGGGTGGTGGGGTATCGGGCCCGTTCGATCGACGCTATAGGCATGAGCTTGCAGAATGCGGTACTCGAAGGTGTCGTCGTGGTTCTGGTGCTGGGGTGGATCATCTACCGCCAGACGCGGTGGCAGGTAGTGGATCTCACGCGGGTGTGGCGCGGGCCGATCATCCTGGCGGTGGTCGGGGTGCTGGTGTCGAGGTCGGCGGTGGCCGGCGCCTCGGTCGGGACGCTCGCGGTGGCGCTGCTGGCGCTCGAGGCGGTGCTGAGCGTGGGCGTCGGCATCGGGATGGGAATGTTGTCGCAGGTGCGGCAGGTGGACGGGCAACTGCAGGCCCGCACGGGCTTGGTCGGGTCGCTGCTGTGGTTCGTCATGCTCGCGGTGCGACTGGGCGTGGACGTGTGGGCCGCGGCCGACGGGGCGAAGATCGTCACCTCCGCGGGGATCATCCTGCTGATGCTGGCGCTGAACCGGGCCGGGCGCACGGTGATGCTGCTGCGGCGGACCCGCGAGCCGTACCGGGTTGCGGCACACTGAACGCGATGATCTCCGCGGCCGCGCCGACGGGCCTGTCCAGGCTGCTTCGCCTGGTCGGGCTCGTCGCCGTGCTCTTCTCCTCGGTGCACGCGCACCTGTGGTCGCATCCGTGGATCGCGGCGGGTGCGGTGCTGTCCTGGCTCGGCTGGGCGGCGTGGATCGCCGAGCCCGCGGGATCGGTGTGGCCGGGACGAATCTGCCTGTGCGCCATGGGGATCGGCGGCGGGCTGACCGCCCCGTGGGTGGCGGGATCTGCGATCACCGCTCTGGCGGTGGTCTTCGCGGCGTTGTCGCTGGCGACCGCGCCGGTATCGATCGGCCTGGCCATCGCGGCTCTGGCCGCGGTGTGTACCTGTGTTTCGGTATTCGGCGTCGCGGATCATCCGCGCGATCTGCTCGGCCTACTGGTCGGGGTGCTGGTCTTCGGGCTGATGGGCTGGAGCCGCCGCCAGTCGCGCCGGACCGCCGAACAGAACCGGCTGCTGGTCGAGCAGAACCGGATCATCCGTGCCGAGCGGGACCGGGCCGCCGCGCTGGCCGAACGCGGCCGGTTGGCGCGCGACATCCACGACGTGCTCGCACATACCCTGGGCGGACTGGTGCGCCAACTCGACGCCGCGGACGCACTGCTAGAGGCGGGTGAGGTGGATCGCGCGTCCGAACGGGTCAAGGCCTCGCACGAGCTGGCCCGGTCCGGATTCGAGGACGCCCGGCGAGTGGTGAACGCCATGCGCGCGGACGGTTTCGACCTTGCGGCGGAGTTGCGTCGGCTCGCCGGCGACGAGCGCGCCTCCGGCGGCCGTGTGGAACTGCTCCTCGACGCCGATCTGCGCCGACTGGACGAGCAGACCGCCGTCGCGATCGCCCGCGCGGTGCAGGAGTCGTTCACCAACGCGCGCAAACACGCTCCCGGCCAACCGATTACGCTCACCCTGGAGGATCGGGACGAGGGCCTGCGAGTGGCGATCGGCAATCCGATCACCGATCGGTTGAGCGCGCTTCGGGATTCCGGCGCGGGCGCGGGCCTGCTCGGCATGACCGAACGTATCGCGGCCGTGGGCGGCACGGTGCGCGCGGGAAGGGAGGAGCGACAGTGGATGGTTCGAATCCTGTTGCCGCACAGATGATTACGGTCGTCGTGGCCGATGATCAGACCACCGTGCGGGACGGCCTGAGCACCGTACTGTCGCTGCTGCCGGACGTCGAGGTGGTCGGCGAGGCGCGCGACGGCGCGGAGGCGGTCGAGCTGGTACGCACCCTGTCTCCGCAGGTTGTGCTGATGGATCTGCGCATGCCGGGCATCGACGGCGTGGCCGCGACCGCCGCGATCACCGCCGCCCACCCCGAGACCGCGGTCCTGGTCCTGACCACCTACGCCGACGACGCGTCCATCGCCGGGGCACTGCGCGCGGGCGCGCGCGGATACCTGACCAAGGACGCCGGTCGCGCCGAAATCGCCGCCGCCGTCCGCTCGGTCGCCAGCGGGCACACCACCCTCGCCGCCGACGTCGGCGCGCGCCTGGTCTCGGCTCTGGGCGCGGCCGCGCAGCCTCCGCGCGCGGATCTCACCGACCGTGAACTGGACGTGCTGCGGCTGATGGCGCAGGGCCGCAACAACGCCGAGATCGCCGCGGAGCTGTTCATCGGCGTGAGCACCGTCAAGAGTCATATCAATGCGCTGTTCGCCAAGCTCGACGTCCGCGACCGAGGGCAGGCCATCGCGTATGCGCATCGCGCCGGACTGGCCCGCTGACATGTCATGATGAGCCCATGGCGGATCAGAAAATCACCACGCAGCTGATGTTCGAGGGTGCTGCCGAGGCGGCCATGACCTTCTACACGAGTCTGTTCGAGGACGGCGCCGTGCTGGAGATCGAGCGGTTCGCCGCCGGTGAACCCGGTGCGGAGGGCACCGTCAAACGTGCGGTGTTCCGGCTGGCCGGTCAGCAGTTCAGCTGTATCGACAGTTTCGTGCATCACGAGTTCGGCTTCACGCCGTCGATGTCGCTGTTCGTCGAGTGCGCCTCCGATGCGGAACTCGAACGGCTCTACGCGGCGCTGTCCGAGGGCGGCGGGGAGCTGATGCCGTTGGGCGAGTACGGATTCAGCAAGCGTTTCGGGTGGGTGAACGACCGCTTCGGCGTCTCCTGGCAGCTGAATCTCCGGTAACGCACTGGTTCTCGGGCCGGCACGCTCACCGGGCATCGGAAATCGTTGCGCTCCGGCGCAATCGACCTGTACCGGGCGCGCTGGCCCGGACCGCCAGCGCGAGCAGCGCGTCCAGCACCAGCGCGAGCGCGGCCACCAGCAGCGCGCCGACCAGTACCCGGTCGTACTTGTACAGGCTGATGCCGTCGAAGATGTAGCGGCCGAGCCCGCCCAGATTCACGTACGCGGCGATGGTCGCGGTCGCCACCACTTGCAATGTGGCCGAACGCAATCCAGTGAGCAGCACCGGCAGCGCATTGGGCGTCTCCACCCGCAGCAGGATCTGGCGTTCGGTCATTCCCATCGCGCGCGAGGCGTCCACCACGGTCGAATCGACGTTCGCGATGCCCGCGTAGGTGCCCGCGAGCAGCGGCGGGATGCCGACGGTGACCAGCGCCAGCAGCGGCGGCAGCAAGCCCAGTCCCAATCCCAGCACGACGATCGTCAGCACACCGAGTGTCGGCAGCGCGCGCATCGCGTTGGCGAAGCCGACGACCAGGCCGCCGCCGCGCCGGCTGTGCCCGATCAGCAGTCCGATCGGCACCGCGATCGCCGCGGAGATCGCGATCGCCAGGAAGCTGTACCACAGGTGCTGCAGCAGCCGGTTCCCGATTCCGGCCGAACCGCCCCAGTTCGCCGCCGCGGTGAAGTAATGCCAGGCGTCGATGAAAAGGTTCATGCGCCGAGTCCTTTCGCCGCCCGCATCCGTCTCGCGAGGCTCGGCCGTTCCGCGCGCAACCACGGTGTGGCCCAGCGGCCGAGCAGGAACAGCACCCGATCGACCACCAGGGCCAGGATCAGCACCACGATGATTCCGGCGACGATCTCGTCGGGGTAGTCGCGCTGGTATCCCTGGGTGAACAGCTTGCCCAGCCCGCCGACGCCGATCAACGCGCCGACGGTCACCATGGAGATGTTGGTCACCGCCACCACCCGCAGGTTCGCCACGAAAACCGGGATGGCCAAAGGGAATTCGACCATCAAGGTGCGGCGCAGCCGGGTGTGGCCGATAGCGTCGGAGGCGTCGAGCACGTCGGCGGGCACCGAATCCAGTGCCGCGGGGACGGCGATGATCAGCAGCGCCACCGAGTAGATGCTCAGCGCGATGACAACGTTCAGCGGGTCGATCGTCGCGATACCCGCCAGCGGCGGGATGATCACCAGCAACGCCAGGGACGGGATCGTGAAGGCCAGGCTCGCGAGGGTGATCGTGATCCGTCGCAGCCACGGCACCCGCCGCACCGCCGCGCCCGCGGGGATCGCGAACACCAGCCCGACCAGCAGGGGGACCAGCGCCAGATACAGGTGCGTGCGCGCGAATCCGGCGATCTCGGCGAAATTGTCGATCAGATATCTCATCGGGTCGTTTCCGGTCTCACCGTGCCCGCTCCTGGTCGAAGAAGTGGCGATTGCGCGCGGCGTCCTCGTCCGAACGCTGGGCGGCGAGCCGATCGATGACCTCGGTGGCCAGCAGGCCACCGGCCACCGCGCCCGAATCATCTACGGCCACACCGACTCCCGAGGGCGAGGAAATCGCGGCGTCCAATGCCTGGCGCAGGTCCGCGCCCTGCGGGAACAGCGATCCGCCCGCGGACATACTCTCGGTCAGTGTTCCGCCCGCGCGCACGCGCTCGACAGCGGTGACATCGACCCAGCCGATCGGGCGGCGCGAATCATCCACCACCAGAACCCATTCGCCGCGGTCAAGCCGGAGTCCGGAAACCTGCGGTCCGGTCGCGGTCCGGATGTCGTGCAGCGCGATACCATCGGCGGTGCGGAAGGACAGTCCGCGATAGCCGCGGTCCCGCCCGGCGAACTCGGCCACGAAATCGGTTGCGGGCGCAGCCAATACGCGCTGGGGCGAATCATACTGCTGCAGCACGCCGCCGCGGCCGAAGACCGCGATCCGATCGCCGAGTTTGATCGCCTCGTCCAGATCGTGCGTGACGAAGACGATCGTCTTGTGCAACTCGGCCTGCAGCCGTTGCATCTCGGCCTGCAACTCTTCGCGCACCACCGGATCCACGGCGCTGAACGGCTCATCCATCAGCAGGATCGGCGGGTCCGCCGCCAGGGCTCGCGCCACGCCGACGCGCTGCTGCTGTCCGCCGGACAGCTGCGCCGGATACCGGCTCGCCAGCGCGCGATCCAGCCCGACCCGATCGAGCACCTCGAGGGCGGCCCGGCGCGCGGCGCGACGGGATTGCCCGCGCAGCACCGGCACCGTGGCGACGTTGTCGAGCACCGTGCGGTGCGGCAACAGTCCGGCGTGCTGGATCACGTAACCGATACCCAGTCGCAGCCGCACCGGATCGACCGCCGAAATATCTTGGCCCGCAACGGTGATCGTGCCCGTTGTCGGCACGATCATCCGGTTGATCATGCGCATGGACGTGGTCTTACCGCAGCCCGACGGGCCCACGAACACGGTGACCGACCCGGATTCGATCCGCAGATCCAGATCGGACACCGCGGTCGTCCCGTCCGGGTAGGTCTTACCCACCCCGCTGAACTCGATCTCACTCACGAATGCACCTCGCCGGCGCTCGCCTCCGCCGTGCGCGACACGCACTGCCTCCATGGTTCACATCGCTGGGCCCGGCCCCGGCGCGCCTCACCCGCGCCGGGTGCGCCGCGCTCACGGCCGCACCCGCGCGATCGCGCCGCGCCGATCGCTCTCGAACGCACCTCGGCTGCACGTACCTCGCGCCGGACCCTCATCTTCGCGCTCACGATTTCCCTCACCAGCTGTTCGTGCTCACTGGCAAACCTATCCGATCGGCTTGTCCAGTCCCTGTGCGGTGACCCAGGACTTCGCGGTGGCCGCGGGCTCGACCTTGGCGGCGCCGGATACCTGCTCGTTGAGCGCGATCAGCTGGTCGGTGGTCAATTTCGCGGAGATCGCGTCGAGTACCTTCAACGCCTTGTCGGACTTCTTCTTCACGTTCAGCACCGGCACGACGTTCTGCGCGGCGAAATTGTGTTGCGGGTCCGCGAGCACCACCAGGTTGTTCTCCTTGACGGCAGGCGAAGTGGTGAAGATGTCGGCCGCGGTGACCTGCCCGGACGTCAGCGCGCGCACCGTCGCGGGGCCGCCCTCATCGCTGATCGGGACGTACTTGTTCGCCGGGATATCCAGGTTGTAATGCTTCTTCAGGCCGGGCAGACCGTCCGGGCGCTCGGCGAATTCCGGTGCGCCGCCGAAGCTCACCTCGGACGAGTGCGCGGCCAGGTCCGCGATCGAATGCAGATTCCACTTCCGCACCGTCTCCTGGGTGACCACCACCGCGTCGGAATCCTCCCCCGATGCGGGTGTGCCGGTGACCAGATCGCCGCCCAGCGCCTTGCTCAGCGCCTGATTCACCGCGGTGGCGTCGGTCGCGGTCGCCGATTTGTCCAGGTACTGCAGCAGATTGCCGGTGTAATCGGGGATCACGCCGATCGAGCATTCCCGCAGCGCCGGGATGTACGCCTCCCGGCTGCCGATATTCAGTTTGGTGTCTACGGTGAAACCGTTGGCGCGCAGCGTCTCGGCGTACACATCGGCCACGGTCTCCGATTCCGGGAAGTTCGCCGAGCCGACGGTGAGCTTGTTCGCATCACCGGTGCAACCGCCCGATCCGGAGGCCAGCGGATCGGAACTGCCGCCGCAGGCGGACAGCGCCATCGCCGCTGCCAGTGCGACGGCTGTGGCCACGAATCGAACGGCGGTGAACGCGGGGCGAAGTCCGCGCCGACGCGCGGAGAGGATGATCGTGGGTTTCACTGCTGTCCTTCCGAGGGCCCGGCGCTGCCGGGTGAGGTGCGGCGCGGCCCGGCTACCATTCGTCGTCGGGACGGCCGCGGTCTGGCTGTCCATCCTTGCAGCCGGGTGTCGTTCTGACTATCTAACGGGAGTAGGTGTCGCCGGATGGAATTGGCAGCGTCGCTGCGAACGGCGACTCGAGCGGTGCTCGCCGCGACGGCGTTGACGCTGGTCGTCTCGTGTTCGCACAGCGATTCCGGGGAGACGATCACGGTGGGTGCGGGCAGTTCCGCGCAATCGGAATTGATCGCCGAAATCTATGCCGGAGCCCTGGCCCGCACCGGCGCGCATACCGCGGTGCGCACGCGACTGGGCGGGCGCGGAGACTATCTGGCCGCCCTGGACGCGGATCGGGTGACCCTGGTCGGTGACGACAGCGGCGATCTGCTGACCGCACTGGACTCCCGCTCGGCCGCGCGCATCTCCGATCCGGACGCGGCCGCGGCGAAGGCGAGCGAGGCGACCGGAACGACGGTCGCACAGGCCGCGCCCGGCTCCTCGGTGTCGGATGCGTTGAGCCGGGCCATGCCCGAGGGATTGGTGATCTCCGATATCGCCGACGGCACCGACCTGCGCCCGGATTTCGTGCTGACCGCCGCCACGGCCGCCCGCGTACCGCATGCGCTGCCGGACCTGGCCGCGCACTGCGGTGAGCTGTCGGTGGGGATCGCCACGGGGAGCGAGCTGGACCCACTGCGTCCAGCACCGGACCCGCAGCGCGACGTGCTGACCCCGCTGCGGCAAACCTATGGCTGCGATATCACCCACTACACTGTCTACCCGGATGATACCGCGCTGCGGAACGCGTTGCGGGGCGGGCGAATTCAGGCCGGCGTGCTGACCGCTCCGGCGACGCTGCTGCCCGGCGGACCGGGTGATCTGGTGGTGGCCGCCAATCCGGATTACGCGTTCCGCGCGCAGAACATAGTGCCGCTGTTCCGGCAGGGATCACTGACCGAGACCCGGATCAAGAAGTTGAACTACGTCGCGGGCGAGCTCACCACGCAGGATCTGACCACGATGGTCCGCCGTCTGCGCGACGAGCACGCCTCGGCCGCCGACCTGGCGCGCAGCTGGCTGGACGAGCACGACCTCTAGGTGCGCGTCCGGTAGGTTCGGCCGTATCGGCTCCTGTCGGATTCGCCGATATGTTGCCCGGGATTCCGGCCGATTCGAGGCCGCGGGCCGCGGCGTCGGACCGGGCCCATCGGTCGAATCCGGCGAGTAATCTCAGGTGGGTTGATCAAGCAGCCACCCGAGGGAGGCGCAGGCATGTTCAATCGGACGCTCGTCGCGCGCGCACTCACCGCCTGTGCGCTGGCCGCACTGCTGAGCACCGCCGCCTGCGGCGGGTCGAACAGCAAGTCCGGCGGTCCGGCCGCCGGCAGCAGTCACCCACCCAGCGTGACCCAGGCGGTCACCACTACTTACCAGCGCTTCTTCGACGGGGCCACCACCGCCGATCAGAAGATCGCACTGCTGGAGAACGGCCAGGCGTTCGCGGCCACGATCAAGGCCCAGGCCGATTCCTCGATGGCCAAGAGCACCACCGCGACGGTGTCGAACGTGGCCAGTTCGGGCACCGACCATGCCGATGTCACGTACACCATCCTGTTCAACGGCAAACCCGCGCTGGCCGGACAGTCCGGGACGGCGGTCCGCATCGACGGCACCTGGAAGGTCACCGCGGCGACGTTCTGCGCGCTGCTGACGCTCGAGGGCAATCCGCCGCCGGTCTGCGCCGCGCCCAGTCCCACCCCGACTCCCGCGCCGACGTCCTGAGCCGGACATGTCCCGCACGGAGTCGTCGAAACCGCTGTGGCACAACGTGATCTCGCGAGCATCCGCGCGCGGCGGCGCCGAGCGGCCACGGGTCGCGCTGGCCATCGTGACCGCCGTGCTGTTCGTGACGTTCCTGGACACCACGATCGTCAGCGTCACCCTCGGCAACATTCAATCCGATGTGCACGCCGGGGTGGTGTCGCTGCAGTGGGTGGTCAACGCCTACACCCTGGTCTTCGCGAGCCTCATGTTGACCGCCGGATCGCTGGGCGACCGCTGGGGCCGCAAACGCGTGATGATCGCCGGATTGGTGATCTTCTGTGCGGGATCGGTGCTTTCGGCGCTGGCCGGGTCGGTCGCGGTGCTGATCGGCGGGCGCGCGGTGATGGGGCTGGGTGCGGCCGCCTCCGAGCCCGGGACGCTGTCGTTGATCCGGCACATCTATCCCGAGCGCGGCGCGCGGGCCAAGGCGCTGGGTGCGTGGGCGGCGGTCTCGGGGCTGGCGCTGGCCGCCGGACCCGTCGTCGGCGGTCTGCTGGTCGGCGCGTTCGGCTGGCGAGCGGTGTTCTGGTTCAACCTGATCATCGGCGCGGTGGTGCTGTTCGCCGCGCTGCGCTACGTTCCCGAGAGCGCCGATCCGCAGCCCGGCCCGGTCGATCTGCCCGGATTCGTGCTGGGCGCGACATTTCTGGCGTGCGTGATCTACGCGGGCATCTCCGGGGAACAGATCGGCTACAGCGCCGCCTCGGTGATCACGCTGTTCGTCGTGGGCGGTATCGCCGGAGTGGCATTTCTGGTGGCGGAGGCCAGGGCCCGCAATCCGATGTTCGACTTCGCCTATCTGCGAAGACCATTGGTGCGCAGCGCCCTGATCGTCGCGTTCGCGGTGTATTTCGGCATCTTCTCGATCTTCTTCTTCACCGCGCTGTATCTGCAGGAGGTGGTGAATTATTCGGGCTGGCGGATCGCGGCCGTCTTCGCGCCGATGGCGGTGGCCATCATCGCCGGCTCGCTGATCTCCGGTTTCTGGGTGGCCGCGCGCGGTTCGCGCACGCCGATGATCGCGGGCTGCGTCCTGGGTGCTGCCGGAATTCTGCTCAGTCGCGAATTCCTGGGCGTGACAGTGCATTTCACGGCGCTGGCGCTGTCGCTGATGCTTGCCGGGATCGGTTTCGGCATCGCGGTGGTGCCGTTGACCTCGGCGGTGCTGTCCGGCGTTCCCGCCGAACACTCGGGTATGGCGGCCGCGGCAACCAACACCATGCGCCAGGTCGGCGCGGTCGTCGGCGTCGCGGCCCTGGGCTCGCTGGTCAACTCGTTCCTCAACTCCGACTTGACCTCTCGGCTGAACCAGTTGCAGATCCCGGCCAATTTCCAGGCCATCGTGATCGACGCCATCGAGACCGGCAACGTGCCCGCGGGCGGCGATCAGGCCGCCTCGGCAGCCTATGGTCCCATCGTCGACAAGGTCATCACCGCCACCTACGCGGCGTTCCACCGCGGACTCGATGTGGCGCTGCTGGTTTCGGCCGTCATGATCCTGCTCGCCGCGGCGCTGACCGCGATCTCGCTGCCTCGATACGATCGCGCGGGATACGAGTACGAGACCTGACGGCTTCGATTCCGGGCGCACCCGGCGAGCCGGAATGCGTGGATTCAGTTGCGCAGCAGCGTGATCAGCGTCGGGTCGGCGGCGAGGCCGGGCAGTGACTCGACGAGCATGTCGATCAGCTGCTCGCGGGTGACCGTCTCCGCGGTGAGCCAGCTCAGCGTGACCTCCTCGACGAAGGCGATCCACCCGCGCACGGCCAATTCCAGCCGGGGCCGGTCCGGATGGTCCGGGGGCAGCGGAATCTCGGCCATGATGCGGTCGGCCTGCGCGCCGCGGGTCGCATCGACCAGGGCCATGAGTTCGGTTCCGGCGGGACGCCGCAGCAGGGCCAGGTACGAGGTGCGGTTCTCGCTGACGTACTCCACGTAGCGGCGCACCGCGTCGCGCAGCATATCGCCCAGCGCGAGGCTGCGGTCCGGCTCGGTGCGGGCCAGCAGTTCGGCGTTCGCGTTGGCCACGATCGCCAGCTGGAACTCCTGTTTGGAGGAGAAGTAGTGGAACAGCAGGCCGCGCGAAATGCCGGCCTGTTCGGCGACCGCGCCGATCGAAATATCCTCCAGCGCGCGTTCGCGCAGCATCCGGGTGCCCAGGGCGATCAGCTGACGACGGCGTTCGTCGGGGCTCAGGCGCACCCGCTTACCGTTTCTGCCCGCAGTTCTTCCGGTCACGGCGACCATCCTACTGAACGTGAGTCAATACTGTTGACTCCGGCTCAATAAGCCCTTACGCTCGGATATATGAGTCGCAAGGTTACAGACAGTGGTGTCGGTGATCAGGGGGAACCGGCCCGCCACGTGCACATCCTGATCGTCGGCAGTGGCTTCTCCGGGCTGGGCATGGCCATCCGGCTCAGCCAGCAGGGCGTGCGGGACTATCTGGTGCTCGAGCGCGGCGGCGACGTCGGCGGAACCTGGCGGGACAACACCTATCCCGGCGCGGCCTGCGATGTGCCCTCCCAGCTGTACTCGTACTCCTTCGCGCTCAACCCGGAGTGGTCGCGGTCGTTCTCCAAACAGCCGGAGATCCAGCGCTACATCCAGGGCGTCGCAGAGCGGTACGGCGTGCGCGACAAGCACGTGTTCGACTGCGAGATGACCGGCGCGCGCTGGAACGAGGCCGAGGCCCGGTGGGAGGTGCGGACCAGCCGGGGCGAGTTCACCGCCGACATTCTGATCTCCGCGGTCGGCGCGCTGTGCGAACCGAATCTGCCGGATATCAAGGGCATCAACACCTTCGAGGGACAGATCTTCCACTCCGCGCGCTGGGATCACGACGCGGAGCTGACCGGTAAGCGTGTCGCGGTGATCGGCACCGGCGCTTCGGCGATTCAGATCGTGCCCTCGATCGCGCCGGAGGTCGCGCACCTGGATCTGTACCAGCGCACCGCACCGTGGCTGCTGCCGCGCATGGACCGGCCGTACACGCTGCCGGAGCGGCTGGCCTTCAAATACGTTCCGGGCGTACAGAAGTTGTCCCGCGCGGCCATCTACGCCGCCCGCGAGACGCAGGTCGTCGGCCTGGCGAAATTCCCGCCCGCGATGCTGGCGCTGGAGACCATCGCCCGCGCCAAGCTGCGTTTCGAAGTGCGCGATCGCGAACTGCGCGAGAAGGTCACCCCGAACTTCCGCATCGGCTGCAAGCGCATGCTGATCTCCAACGACTATTACCCGGCGCTGGGCCGCGCCAACGTCGACGTGGTCACCGACGGCATCGCCGAGATTCGTCCCGGCTCGATCGTGACCAAGGACGGCACCGAGCGCGAGGTCGACGCCATCATCGTGGCCACCGGTTTCCACGTCACCGATTCGCCTGTGTACGAGACGATTTCGGGTCGTGACGGGCGCACCCTGACCGAGGTCTTCGACGAGGGCGGTCAGCAGGCGTACAAGGGGTCGGCGATCGCCAACTTCCCGAACATGTTCTTCCTGCTCGGCCCGAACGTCGGCCTCGGGCACACCTCGATGGTGTACATGATCGAATCGCAGATCAACTACATCGCCGACGCGGTCGCCACCTTCGATCGCGCGGGCCTGCGCACCGTCGAGGTGCGCAAGGACACCCAGGACACCTTCAACCGCGGCCTGCAGGACAAGCTGGCCGGCAGCGTGTGGAGCACCGGCGGCTGCGCGAGCTGGTATCTGGACAAGCACGGCAACAACACCACGCTGTGGCCGGATTTCACGTTCCGATTCCGTAGGCTGCTGGAAACCTTCGACGTCGCGGCGTATCGGACCAGCACCGCGGCCGATTCCTACACATCCGGGGCGCAGGCGCGGCCCGCAGCGAAAGTGGTGACAGGCAAGTGAGCAACGACGCGTACTTCACCGGCAAGGTCTGCGTGATCACCGGCGCCGGATCGGGGATCGGACGCGCACTGGCGGAGAATCTGGCCCGCCGCGGCGCGAAGCTCGCGCTCTCCGACATCGATACCGACGGGCTGGCCGAAACCGTCCGCCGCTGTGAGGCATTGGGAGCGCAGGTCAAGTCCGACCGGCTCAACGTCGCCGAGCGCGAGGCCGTCCTGCTCTACGCCGACGAGGTGAAGAAGCACTACGGCGTCATCCACCAGATCTACAACAACGCCGGCATCGCCTTCCACGGCGAGGTGATCGACTCGCAGTTCAAGGACATCGAGCGGATCATGGATGTCGACTTCTGGGGAGTCGTCAACGGCACCAAGGCATTTCTGCCGCATCTGATCGAATCCGGCGCCGGGCACGTGATCAACGTGTCCAGCCTGTTCGGGCTCATCGCCGTTCCCGGCCAAAGCGCCTACAACGCGGCCAAATTCGCGGTGCGCGGCTTCACCGAATCGCTGCGTCAGGAGATGCTGGCGCGCAAGCATCCGGTCAAGGTCACCTGTGTGCACCCCGGCGGCATCAAGACCGCCGTGGCGCGCAACGCCACCTACGCCGAGGGGATCGACGCCAAGCAGTTCGCCTCGTTCTTCGACAAGCAGCTGGCCCTGCACACCCCGGAGATGGCCGCACAGACCATCACCGAGGGCGTGGCCAAGGGCCACGGCCGGGTGCTGATCGGCTGGGAGGCGAAGGCTCTGGACCTGTTCGTGCGGACCACCGGCTCGTACTACCAACGGATCGCCAATCTGGTGAACCGGCGGTTCCTGCCCTGATCGGTATGAGAGTTCCCGCCATGCCCGCTGTTTCGCTGCCGCTGCCGATCGCCCGCGCGGTCCTGCACCCGATGTTCCGGTACGCGATGCACTCCCGGCTGCCGTGGGTCGTGCAGCGCGCACTGCTGGACGCCGGGTCGGCGCTGCAGGTGCTGCCGCCGGACACCCGCGTGCACCGGATGCGCCTGGGCGCTCGCCCGGCCGAACGGATCACCTCCGGTTCGAACGCCGGTGCGGGTGCGCTGCTGTACCTGCACGGCGGCGGCTACACCATCGGGTCGATCGCCACGCACCGCTCGCTGGCCGCGCACCTGGCCCGCGAACTCGGCCGTCCGGTGTATCTGCTGGATTACCGGCTCGCTCCCGAACATCCGTATCCGGCCGCCCTGGACGACGCCGAGGCCGCCTATCTGGAATTGCTGTCCACCGGCTTGCATCCGGAAAGCCTTGCGGTAGCGGGGGATTCGGCCGGTGGCGGACTGTCCTTGGCGTTGGCCCGCCGCCTGATCGACCGGCACGAGATCCGGCCCGCCGCACTGGGATTGATCGCGCCGTGGTCGGATCCGAACGAATCCGCGCCGCGGCAGCGGGATCTGGTGGTCAGCCGGCCCTGGTCGCAGGCCTGCGCCGCCGCCTACCTCGGCGAGGGTGACGCGCTGGATCCCGGCTACGCACCGCTGCTGGGCGAGCTGAGCGGACTACCGCCGACCTACGTCCAGGCCGACGAGGGCGAGATGCTGTACACCCAGTGCGTTCGCCTGGTGGCGGCGTTGCGCGCGGCCGACGTGCCGACCCGCTTCTCGGTGACGCACGGACTGTGGCACGTGTCCCAGCTCCAGGCATCGCTGGTCGCCCCGGCGGCGGTCGCGATGCGCGAGCTCGCCGACTTCCTCGGCGAATCGCTGCAACCTGCGCAAACCCGACCATAGGATGATGTGCGAACGATCCGGCGCCGGGAGACGGCCCGGTCGTGGCCGCTGCGGCGGTCCCGAGTCGGCCGCTGGGTCGGCTAGCGTAAATTACTGGTGAGTAAACCACGTGGAAGGGCACCGATGCGAGAGTTCGAAGTCCCGGCTACCTACACCATCCCCGAGGACGTCAACGTCTCCGACGGCGTCTTCCGGCATGCCGAGCGCACGCCCGGCCTGGTGGTGTTCAACAGGCCGGACGGTAAGGGCGGCTGGACCGATGTGACTGCCAAGCAGTTCGCGCAGGCCGTCACAGGCGTGGCGAAAGGGCTGATCGCCACCGGCATCGAACTCGGCGACCGGGTCGCGATCCTGGCTTCCACCCAGTACGACTGGGTGGTCCTGGATTTCGCCATCTGGGCCGCGGGCGGCTGCACCGTCGCGATCTTCGACAGCTCCTCGGCCGAGCAGGCCAAGTGGATCCTGCAGGATTCGGCGACCAAGCTGCTGGTCGTCGAAACGCCCAAGCAGCGCGCGATGATCGGCGAGATCGAGTCCGCCCTGCCGGAACTGAAGGAAACTCTGCTGCTGACCGCCGGCGTGAGCGGGTCAGCGCCCGGCGCGCCCGGAGGAGGCAGCTTGCGTAACCACGCAGGGCCCTCGGAAGCGCCGGCGTCGGATACTGAGGCGGCAGCGGAGCGTAACCACGCAGCGCCCCCGCTCACGCCCGATGGATACGGCGCGGTGGAGGAATTCACCCGTCGGGGTGCGGATCTCGACGATGCCGTCGTGCACGAGCGTCGCGCTCAGGTCAAGGCGGCCTCCCCGGCGACGCTGATCTACACCTCGGGCACCACCGGGCGGCCCAAGGGCGTCATGCTCTCGCATGCGAATCTCTATGCCGAATCGGCCGCGGATCGCGCGGTCATTCCGCACGCTC
>CBJNFW010000125.1:0-23060 GCA_966435935.1 uncultured Nocardia sp. | reverse complement strand
AAGAACGGCGATCTGGACGAGGCCGACGCCCTGGACATGGGGGCGGACAACTATCCGTCCCAGGTGGCACCACCTGGTCGATGGCGTCGAGAACGTCCGGGGTGAGCTGTATGTCCGCGGCCGCCAGCGTGTCGTCCAGATGACGCATGGTCCGCGGTCCGATGATCGTGGACGTGATGGCCGGATGGCTGGAGACGAACGCCAGCGCCAGCTCGGTCGGGGTGAGGCCCGCCTGGCCGGCGATCTCGCGCAACGCGTCCACGGCGTCGAATCGCGCGGGATCGCGGCGTTCGGCCACGGTCGTGACGGTCCGCCCCGACATGAACAGGCCGTCGGGGTCGTAGCGCGACCCGGCCGGAGGTTGTTCGTCGCGTCGATATTTGCCGGTCAGCCAGCCGCCCGCGAGCGGACTCCAGGCGATCACCGACATCCGGTGTCGTTGGCAGGCAGGAAGTATCGAGGTTTCGATCGAACGCGCGAAGATCGAATACTGCGGCTGCTCGCACACGAACCGTTCGCTGTTTCGCCGCACCGCCGCCCACTGCGACTCCACGATCCAGTCCGCGGGAAACGACGACGAGCCCAGATAGAGCACCTTGCCCTGGCGGACCAGATCGCTCAACGCGCTCAGTGTCTCCTCCGGGTCGGTGTCCCAGTCCGGCTTGTGCATCTGGTACAGGTCGATGTAATCGGTACCCAGCCGCCGCAGGCTCGCCTCGACCGCACGGACGATCCAGCGCCGGGAGGAGCCCTGGTCGTTGCGGTCCCCGCTCATGGGGTAGTAGCACTTGGTGGCCAGGACCACTTGCTCACGCCTGGCGCGCACGGCGCGCCCGACGATCTGTTCGCTCTGACCACCGGAGTAGACGTCGGCGGTATCGATGAAGTTGATGCCCGCGTCCAAGGCGCGCTCGACGATCCGGACGCAGTCCTCAGGATCGGTGTCGCCCATCTTCCCGAACGTCATCGCGCCCAGACACTGGCTGCTGACTTCCACACCCGTGGTGCCGAAGCGGCGGTACAACATGATCTCTCCTCGAATCGGCTCTCGATGCCCGCTTCCCGGCGGCTATCCGGTGCGCATCTTCGAGAAGTCCCAGCTGACACGGGTTTCCGGCCGCAAGCGCAACCAGGCATGGCGCCCGTCGTAACGGAGTTCGTTTCCGCCGCTGTACTTCTCGGCGAACAGCCGCTCGGGCACGGTGAGCGCGCCGACGGGCTCACCGGTGCGCGGCGCCTCACCGACCATTTCGAGCGCGCCGCGTAACTCCACTCCGCACAGCGACCGGAAATCCGCGCCGCCGTCGTCGACGATGACACTGACGCGAGGATCCCTGGTGATGTCCGTCCAGCGCTGGCTGCGGGTGATCGAGTACAGCCACAGCGCCTCGCCGTCCCAGACGAACCACAGCGCACTGGTGTGCGGCGCCCCGCCGGGGCCGATACTGGCCACCCGGCAGACGGGGCGGTCCCGCAGGAAGGTGTCGAGTTCAGCGTCCGTCATCGCGATCGAGCGGCCGCGTCGTTGTTCGGGCATAAGCTCTTCCGGGTCGGATGTGGTCGGGGGAGAGGTTGTTCGGTCCGCCGGCCTAATCGGACGCGGGCAGGGGCTTGGCCGACTTGAGCGGCAGCGGGATGCCGTTCACGGCCAGTGTTCCCTGTCCGGCCTTGGTGCAGAGCAGTTCCAGCCCGACGCCGTCGTCTGCATAGCGCTTACCCAACTGCGAACCGTCCATCCGAGCCGGGTCGGGGACGCCGACCACGTCGGCAGGTGAGGCTTTCGGGTCGACCATGGCCGCGCCGCCGCAGGTGATCTCCAGATCACTGTCGGGACAACGCATGACGACGACTGTCGTCGCGTCGACCGTGCTGGTGAGTGTCTGTCCCACGCGTGGCTTCATCGAACTTCCTTCGCGTATCTCGTCGGGTCTTCGGCAGGGCTTAATAGAGTGTACTGCTACAGCGCGATGTTTCTCTGTCTCGAGTTCGCAGTACGGTAACCATCGCGGAATACGGTCGGTACCGTAGCCGGAAATCCCGCGCATCGGGACAGTGCTTGTATTAAGTACTATCTATTATCTACTGTGGCCCGGGCGGCGGCCGAGTCGAGAGGGCTGGTCGCCGATCGGATACGCGCGGGCGTGCCACCGGATGACGGCGGCCGATCCGAAGCGCCCACATCTGAAAGGACCGCAAATGACGGAAGAGACGGCGGCTGTGGACGGCTCGGCGCAGGTCGGGACGTCGAGTTCGGCCTCGGAGGTGACGTCCGCCGTCGATTCCGCTCTGCTGCAGGATCTTCGGGCTCGGGTGACGTACCAGGCCGAGCGCTGGCGTCCCGGTGTGCAGGTCGCGAACATCAGGCCGCTGACCGGTGGCACCTCCAGCCTGACCTTCCTGGTCGATCTGCGCGACGCGGGCGCCGAGACGACCGTTGTCCTCAAGGTGGCCCCGCCGGGCCTGCCGCCCGTGCGCAATCGCGACGTCCTGCGGCAGGCCCGGGTGCAACGCGTCCTGCGCGGCCGGGATCGGCCGCTGGCGCCGACGGTGCTGTTCTCCGACGAGGGACAGCCGCCGCACTCACCCCCGTTCATGGCGATGAATTTCGTTCCGGGCGAATGCCTCGAGCCGATCCTCGCTCCGGCGCATCGCAGACCCGCACCCGATGTGGTGCATGCCCGCTACCTGGACGCCGCTCGACTGCTGGTCGAGTTGCATCGCGTGCGGCCCGAAGCGGTCGGGTTCGCCGACGAGCCGGTGATCACTCTCGGCGACGAGATCGACCGTTGGACAAAGGCATTCGGCACACTGCCGGAGGAGATGCGCGGCGAGTACGAGCGCGCCGCGGCCGCCCTGCACGCGAGTATGCCCGAGCCGCTGCCGCCTGCGATCAACCACGGAGATTTCCGGCTCGGAAATACGTTGTGCGAACAGCACCGGCTGTCCGCGATCATCGACTGGGAGATCTGGGCGGTCGGCGACCCGCGGACCGACCTGGCCTGGCTGACCTATTTCACCGACGACGCCGGGCATCCGGCCGCCGAGCCGGGTATGCCCGCCGGAACGCCCACCCGCGCCGAAGTGGTCCTTACCTACGAACAGGCCTCGGGCACAAGCCTTCCCGACCTGGAATGGTTCCACGCGCTGGTGCGTTTCAAGGAATCCGCAGCCACCGGCCTGCTGCTCAAACGAGCGCTCAAACGGGGTGCGTCGCCGACAGGTCCACTCGGCCGCATGCTGCCGGTACTGCCGGCCCTGGTCCAGGAAGCCTTGGACATCCTGGGCGCCCGGTAGCCCTGGGCGGCCCGAGTGGCGGGCGATCATCCTCGCCGCGGCGGTCGCCGGTTCCATCGATCGAAGTACAGCCCATGCAGCACAACCGGATTCGGCATCGCTGTCCGGACAATCAGGAGGTTCACGATGACCATCGACGTTCCCGCGGCACCCTTGCCCGATAAGCCCAACGGCCACCGATTCGAGAACAACGTGGTCCTGATCACCGGTGCGGCCCGTGGTCAGGGCCGGGCCGAGGCGGTCAGATTCGCCGCCGAGGGCGCGGACATCATCGCCATCGATATCTGCGCGGATCTGCCGACCGCGCCCTACCCGGGCGCCACGCCCGAGGATCTCGAGGAGACCGCGCGCTTGGTCGAGAAGCTGGGGCGGCGGATCTACACGAGCCGCACCGACATCACCGATTACGACGCTTTGTCCGCGGCGGTGGATGCCGGCGTCACCGAACTGGGCCGGTTGGACGTGGTGATCGCCAATGCGGGTATGACGACCGCGGCGCCGGCGTGGGAGATCGACCTCGAGCATTGGCACGCGACTATCGCACACAATCTGCACGGTGCGTTCTACACCGCCAAGACCACCATTCCGCGGATGATCGAACAGGGCACGGGCGGCTCGATCGTCTTCATCAGTTCGGTCGCCGGACTCAAGGCGATGCCGCTGATCGCCGACTACGTGGCGGCCAAACACGGTGTCACCGGTCTGGCGAAGGCGCTGGCGATCGAGCTGGCCCGGTACCGGATTCGCGTGAACTCGGTGCATCCGCACGGGGTGAAGACCGACCTCAAGCCTGGCCTGCCCGCCATGATCGAGAACGACTTCGATTACAACGCACTGCTTCTGGGCAGTCTGCCCGATCAGATGAGCGAGGTCGAGGATATTGCCGCGGCCGTGGCGTGGATCGCCTCCAACGAAGCGAGGCACGTCACCGGAATTCAACTGCCCGTGGATCTCGGTCGCACGAACCGCTGACCTCCGGCAGCGCCGCCGCAGATGATGCGGCTGGCGCGCTGGCTGAATTGCTTTGTGCGCCCATGACAACGACGGAGGGTGAGTCCCGATGGACCCGACCGACATCACAATGCTGCTGCTGCGCCTGATCATCGGCGGAACGATGATCGCGCACGGTGCGAACCACTGGCTCGGTGGCGGGCAGATATCCGGCACTGCTCGGTGGTTCGAGGGCTTGGGCCTGCGGAACGGCGTACTGCAGGCTTGGCTCAGCGTATTCACCGAGATCGGCGCTGGTGTATTTCTGTTGCTCGGGGTGTTCACCGCGTTCGCGGGCGCGGCGATCATCTCGGTGATGTCGGTCGCCGGGTTGCTCGCGCATCGGCGCAACGGCTTCTTCGTCTTCAAGGACGGCTACGAATACGTGCTGGTGATGGCCGTAGCGGCGCTGGCGGTGGCCGCGGTCGGTCCGGGTCGGGTGTCGATCGACCACGCCGCGGGGATCGAAGTCACCGGTTGGAACGGCATGGCCGTCGCCGCGGGGTTGGCCGTGATCTCCACGGCCGCACTGCTTCTCATGTTTTGGCGACCTGAACCTGAACGTACATCGAAATAGCTGCCGAAGGCGGTCGGGACCGGACGGGCAGCCGGAGATGAGCAGGTGGCGGGAATGATCCGCCGCCTGCTCATCTCGTTATTCGGCTGATGGAACCGGGTTCAGGATTCTGGTGAGGATCTTGACGACGCGGCCCGTATTTTCCTCAATGAACGCCGGATAGCCGGGGTGGGCGCGGAACGCCTCGAACGCCCGGGTGCGGTGTTCGAGGCTGTCCCAGCGGATCATCCAGACGAGTGTGCTGTTGGTGTCCGGCCCGATCTCGGTTGTCCATGCGCCCACGATGTCGAAGCCGCTCTCGCGCATGATCTTCAGCCCGACCGTCCGATAACTCTGCAAATAGTCGGCGGATGCGGTGAATGCCATCTGGTATTCACGCAATTCGTAATACATTGTGCTGCATCCCTTCCTAGTGCAAGGCCTCGCCGCCGTTGACCAGCAGCGCCTGCCCGGTGACCACGCTCGACAGCTCGTCCGAGGCGAAGAACAACACGGATTTCGCACATTCGGCGGTAGTGGGAATCCGGCGCTGCGGGATCATCTCGAGTACGGCCTGTTCCTCGGTCGCCCACGACCCCTTGCCCTCCCGCTCGAGCCGTTCGAAGCTCGAGCGCACGCTCGGACCGTCCATATAACCGGGGACATGGGCGTTGACCCGGATGCCGTACTCGGCCACCTCCAGCGCGAGGCCCTGGGTCAGCGTGTACAGCGCGCTTTTCGAGCAGGCGTAGGCGAACATGCCGGTAGGCGGGATTCGCTGCGGCTTGAAGATGATGTGCGCCAGCACGTTCACGATCGAACCGCTGCGCTGTGCCTTCATGTGCGGTAGCACCAGCTGGCACAGCCGCGCCGAGCCCCAGAAGTTCACCTCGAACACACCGCGCCAGGCATCCAGGTCGGCCTCGGCGAGCAGTCCGCGCGGGCTGGCGTTGAACGCGTTGTTGACCAGGCAGTCGACTCTGCCGAACTCCGCAACCGTGGTCCGAACGAGTTCCTCGCACTGCGCCGGGTCCGCGATGTCGGTCCGCACGGCCAGCACCTTGCCGCCCGCATCCTCGATCGAGGCCGCACTCTCGGCCAGACCTTCCTGTGACCGCGCCGCGATGACCACTGTGGCCCCCTCTCGCGCGAGTAGCAGGGCGCTTTCGTGCCCCAGTCCACCGACCTGCCCCGCACCCGAGACGATGGCGACCTTGTCCTGCATGAGACCTGGCATCAGTTGTCCTTCCGAATTTTCGAGACTGGGATCAGGGGATGACGACGGTGCGGATACCGTCGTGAATGTCGAACGACCGCAAGATTTTCTGCGCGTCCAGTTCGATCCGGTGCGTGACCAGCCGGCCGACGTCGAGGCGGCCGGTCTCGGCCAGCCGCACCAGATTCGGCAGCTGGCGATCGGCGTTCGCATCGCCCGCCAGTGAGCCGGTGAGCTTCTTGCCGCTACTGACAGCCTCCCAGCCGCCGAGCTCGAGCGTGGAAGAGCTGTCGGGAGCGCCGACCGTCACTACCGTCCCGGCGCGCCGCGTCATCCGGTACGCGCTGGTGATCGTGTCCACCCGGCCGACCGCCTCGAATCCGGCGTCCACGCCGCGGCCGCCGGTCAGCTCCTGCACCTGTGCCACCAGTTCCGGCCCCGGCAGCGAGTCCAGGACGTCCGTCGCCCCGAGTTCCAGTGCGAGCGAGCGTTTTCCGGGAACGGGGTCCACGGCGATGATCCGAGTCGCGCCGGCGACCGCGGCCGCCTGGACGATCGACATGCCCACCCCGCCGAGGCCCAGGACGGCGATCTGATCACCGGGCCGGACTCCGGCGGTGTTGAAAACCGCTCCGGCGCCGGTGTTCACCGCGCAACCGATGATGGCTAGTTGTTCGAATGGCAGGTCGGTCCGCACCGGCACCACCGAGAGTTCGTGCAGGACGGTCGTTTCCGCGAATGAGCCCAGCCCGCAGAACAATCCGACGGTGCGATCGTCGTCGAGGGCATAGCGGGGCGTGCTCCACACCTTCAACCCCTCGGTGCACAGGTACGGATACTCGCGCACACACCACCAGCACTGTCCGCAGGACGGCTTGCTCGCTCCGATCACCTTGTCGCCCGGCCGGACGCGCGTGACCTCCGAACCCACTTCAAGTACCGTGCCCGCCAGTTCGTGGCCCAGGACGAGCGGGAGGTCGAAGGGCATGGTTCCGGCGAGCACGCTGTGATCGCTGTGGCAGATGCCGCTGGCTCCGACCTGCACCACGACATCGTGCGGGCCCGGTGGCAGTGCCCGCAGCTCGCCGACGGTGAATTCGCCGACCTTGTCGGCGTATCCGACTCTCATACCTCGAAGCTCCTTGTGCGGCAGGACGATCGGCGTCGAATCTGGTTCGGCGTCGTGCTCCGGTGGTTGCGATATGACCGCCACGGCAGCGCTGTCCCTGAATAGATGATCCTTTATCTGGGGACAGTATGCCAATATTGAGAGAAATGGTCCAGAAGCGACCAATCTACGTATACTGATTTCCGTCGAGATATCGACGTGAACGAGAGGACGGCCTCATCTTGACCAGCACACCGACGCAGAGCCAGGCGCGCGACGAGTTCGAGGGCAAGATCGCCTTCATCACCGGCGGCGGGCGGGGACAGGGCCGATGCCATGCGGTCGCCCTCGCAGCCGCGGGCGCGGACATCGCCATCTGCGATATCGAGGAACAGGATCCGGAGATGCCGGTTCCCACCGGCGCGCCGGGCGATCTGGACACCACACGTAAGCAGGTCGAGGCCCTCGGGCGACGCTGCCTGTCCGCCGTCGCCGACGTCCGGGATCGCGTGGCGCTGAACGGTTTCGTGGATCTGATCATGCGGGAGTTCGGGCGGATCGATATCGCCGTCGCCAATGCGGGGATCTACTCCGCTGCACCGATTCACCAGATGCCAGACCACCAGTTCGACGCGGTCGTGCAGACCAATCTGACCGGCGTATACAACACCATTCGCGCCGTGGCACCGATCATGGTCGAGCAGCGCTCGGGCCGGATCATTGCCACCGCCTCGGGCGCCGGGCGCCTGGGCCTGCCCAATCTGGCGCACTACAACGCGTCGAAGTGGGGCGTGATCGGGCTGGTCAAGGGGTCGGCGATCGACCTCGGCCCGTACAATATCAGCGTCAACGCGGTCTGTCCGGCGACCATCGACACTCCGATCGTGCGCAACGAGTTCACCCGCCGCCTCTACAACCCCGAACTGGAGAATCCGACCGACGCCGACGTCGACCGGAAGATCCTGAGCGGGGGAAAGGTTCCGATGCCGGTGGCGATGCTGCAGCCGGAGGAGATCACCAACGCGGTGCTGTTCCTCGCCTCCGAGCGGGCGAAATACATCTCCGGCAGCACGATCGACGTGGGCGGCGGATACGCGGCCAGCCACACGTAGGGTGTGCGGTCCGAGCCCTGGGCAGCCCCCGGTCATCACCGGGGGCTGCCCAGGTGAGGTCAGCTGATGGCGGACCGTCCCGTCTCGCTGCCGGTGATCAGTGGCAGGTCGAGCACGCTGCGCGGTCCCGGTTCCGCGGCCACCAGGGCGGGGATGAAATTCACCGCACGGGCCGCGTTGAGCTGGGCGTTGGCCTCGGCCGAGGGCACTCCCGTGGGCCAACTCATGGTGGCGACCACGGGTGGGGAGGCATCGAAGGTGACGGTCCAGGCGGGTGTGGACTCGTCGCGTCGCCAGTCGTCGCCGAGTCCGTAGACGGCGGTCTGCTCGTTCTTGATCGTCAGGAATACATGGTCGCCGCTGTAGGCGTCCCAGGTCCACCGCACACCGCCGACGGTTCCGGCCTCCACGACCAGCCCGCTGCCCGGAAGGGTGACCGTCTCGGGCGCCAGGCGCGTCTCTCGCGAGCGAGTTCGCAACTCGGAGAACGGAATTCCCAGACCGGTGGCGACCATCCGGGCCGACATGCCCATCAGCCACTCCCACCGATCCGACGGAACGTCGTCGGCCGCGCGGCCGATGCCCAGCCGGTCGTGGATCTGGCTCGCCGACGGATAGTGCGAAACGTGGTTGCGCTGATGCGCGGTGATGTGCCGGACGTCGTTGGTGTAGCCGGACAGGAACAGCGGCAGCACGTCGCTGATCAGGCCCGGGATGTTGCCACCGGCGACCAGGCTGGAAGCTCCACGGCGGCAGGCGGATTCGATCAGTTCCTGCTCGGGCTGCCCGGCCATGAAGTGCCCCCCCAACTGGGCGTAGACATTGATCCCGGACTCCAACAGCCGTGCGATCCGGGCAAGGTCATACCCCTGCGCGCTCCAGATCGCCACGTCCGGTCGCAGCGCGAGGATGTCCTCGAACTCGCCGGTCGCGCGCACACCGATCGGCCCGATGCCCACGATCTCCCCGGCGTCCCGGCCCTGTTTGTCCTCGCTGTGCACCAGGACGCCGACCAGTTCGATATGCGGATGGTTCGCCAGTCGGCGGACGATCTCCGAACCTATTCCGCCGGTGAAACATTGGGCTACGCGGATCATACGGTCTCCTGTTCTGCTGCTGTCGTCATCGACGGCTGGGGGTCGGTGTGCGGGGCGGCGATGACATCCCGCCCGTAGGCGCGCACCGCATCGCATGCGGCCGCGAGGTTCCCGCCCGGGACGCGCACGACGAACCAGGTGGCCCCGGCATCGCCCAGTTCGCCGAGATGGTGTCGATGCTCGTCGGTGGAAAGTGTTGCGCGCCGGGCGAAGTCGGTCTGCGGCGAATGGACCTGAACGTCGACCTGGTCTGTGGCGCGGCCGGCCAGATCCAGCAGTTCGCGCAGTTCGGCAACGGCCGCGGCCAGCTCCTTCGGGGAGCTCAGCGCTGCGGTGCGCGCGGTCTCGGCGAGCCGCTCGCCGAGCAACAGCGGAGCCCAGCCCTGTGCGACCCGCGCGACCCGCCGTCGAGCTTTGCGGCTGTTGCCTCCCACCCAGATCGGCGGATGTGGATGCTGCGTCGGACCGGGAACGCTGACCTGGCCACGGGCGGTGAAGTGCCGCCCTCGCTTGTGATAGGACTCGACCCGCCACAGCTCGCCGAGTACCTCGAGCGCCTCGTCCAACAGCGCCCCCCGTTCGTCGAAATCGACTCCGACAGCGCCGAATTCGGAACGCAGGTAACCTCCGCCCACTCCGATCGTGAGCCGCCCGCCGGAGAGCCGATCCACTGTGGCGATGGTCTTGGCTGTCAGCAGGGGGTTGCGGTAGGGCAGCACCAGCATGTAGGTGAGCAGCCGGATCCGCTGTGTCGCGGCGGCGCAGAAGGCGAGGGCGGCAAGCGGATCCAGGCTCGCGTGTCCACCGCCGGTGAACCATTTCGCGGACGGGGCCGGATGTTCGGTGAAGGCGACCGCATCGAAACCCGCCTCCTCGGCCGCGCGGACGAATCGCGTCATGCCCTCGGGTCCGTACAGTTCCGGATCGCAGTCCCGCTGTCCGACCGGATGTTCGACCGTGAATCGCACGCGCACTCCCAGTGTTCGTTAAAAGAGTATCATAATATACCGGTGTCTACCGATGAGGTTGGATTATTGCAGCACGATAGAGCTGCATGGTGGCATATTCAATATCCTGTATTGATCCATGTTGTGCGTAGGAGTAGCCATGGGAGTGCGCGGTCTCGATCGCGGCGAGCGGTCGGCCCTGATCATCAACGAATGTCAGAACGCGATGATCAACGGGGGGTTCAGCCAGAACGCGGGCCTGGTCGAGGAGATCCGGGTCAGGAACGTCGTCGCACACATCGCTCAGTTGGCCGGCGCCTGTCGCCGCGCCGGAACGCTGGTCGTGCACTCGACCATCGTGCTGCGACCCGACGGCCTCGGGACGGTGGCGTCATGTCTGCTGCTGGGTGCGCTGGCCAAGCGTGGCAGGTGTGTGGAGGGCTATCCGGATGCCGAGATCCATCCGGATCTCCCACTCGACGACCGCGATTATGTCCTGCGCAGAGTGCACGGGCTCTCGCCGTTCCACGGGACCGAACTCGAATCTGTCCTGCGGCAGCGGGAGGTTCGCACCGTGATCGTCGCGGGAGTGTCCACCAACATCGGCGTTCCGGGGACGTGCCTGGAGGCGGTCAACCGAGGCTTCGGCGTGGTCGTGGCCGAGGACTGCATCGCGGGCAGCTCACGCGAGATCCACGATTTCCAAGTGGCGCATACCCTTCCGCTGCTGGCTACCGTCGCCACGGCCGGCGATATCGCCGCGACATTGCGGATGAGCGAGCCCGAATCGGCGGCTGCCGCGGGTTGACACCGCCGCTCGCCCGGATCCATGATCGGTACGTTCAGTTCAGTTGATCTTCTGCCGCACGGTCCAGCGAAAACTCTGGCCCATTCCGGCTGAACTTTCCGGCTTCGGCCGATTCTTTCGGGGCATCATCCGTGGGGCAGTCACGAAGACCCATGGAGTCTGTATGCGTCTGCACGACAAGGTCGCCGTCATCACCGGCGCGGGTTCGGGTATCGGTAAGGCGATCGCGCACCGGTTCGCCGCGGAGGGGGCGCGTGTGGTCGGCGCCAGCATCAGTGGCAGCGCCGAACGTGTTGCCGCCGACATCGGCGGCGATGCAATAGGAATCAAGGCGGACGTGAGCGACGAGGACGACGTGCGGCGACTGATCGCCACGGCGCAGGATGCCTTCGGCCGCATCGACATCCTGGTGAACAACGCCGGGTTCGGCGGTGGTCTCATGCCATTGCACGAGCAGACCACGCAGAACTGGGACCACGTACACGATGTGAACCTCAAGGGTGTGTTCTTCTGCATGAAGTACGGCGTGCTGTCGATGCGCGGAACCGGCGGCGGCTCCATCGTGAACATCTCTTCGGCGACGGCGCTCGTCGGCTTCAAACACCACTCCGTTTACGGCGCGGCGAAAGCCGGCGTGAACCAACTGACCCGAGCCGCCGCCCTCGACTACGCCGACGATCGGATCCGGGTGAACGCGGTATGCCCCGGCACGATCTGGACCGGTCTGGTCCCGATGGCGCAGGAGTCGCCGGAACCGCCGCCCGGAGTCGCCCGGGTGCCCGGAATTCCGATCGACCGCTGGGGTCTGTCGCATGAGATCGCTTCGGCGGCACTGTTTCTGGCCAGTGATGAAGCCGCCTACATCACGGGCGCGGAGCTGCCGGTCGACGGCGGCTACTCGATCGGCTTCCCAGGGATGGGCGCCGAACATCCGGGCCACGCGACCGACTGAGTCCGTTCCGTCGAATGAGGCGCGGTAGGACCTACGAACAGCCCCGGCAGGCGATGTCGAAAAAAGTATATTGATTGATACCCGGGACCCGCTCGGAGGTGTAGGGTGATCGTAATTAGTCTGACCGATCGGTACAACTTACCGAGACGTTGCTGACGCCAGACGTCGCCGTCCGAATGTGGCGGTGGGCCCGCGATAGGAGTCCTTCACGATGACCGATAACGAACCCCAGGCTACCGGCACCGCCGACACGTATGCCGTCGGGCTCGAGACCATGGCGTCGATCCTGAAGGACGCCTTCGGCAGCACCGTCACCGCGGACGCCCTGCGAGACAGCCTGTTCGCCGACGAGATCGTCGAGATGGGAGTGCCCAACGTCTGGGGCGCGCTGTGGGCTCGTGAAGGGTTGAGCCGGCGCGACCGCAGCCTGGTGACCCTCGGCATCCTGATCGCGCTCGGCGCGGAGGACGAACTCGGCAGCCATGTGCGGATCGGATTGGGCAATGGGCTCACCGAGGACGAGATCGCCGAGGTCATCTATCACGCCAGCGGCTACGCGGGCTTCCCGCGCGCGATGGCCGCCCGGAAGGCGGCCCGTGGTGCGCTGGGGCAGAGCACCAAGCTCGGCTGATTGAGTGGACTGTATTTATCGAAAGGGAGTCCCAGTGACACTTGAAGGCAGGAATGCGGTCGTGACCGGAGGCGGTCGCGGGATCGGTCGCGCGATCGCGACGGTGCTCGCGGCCCGGGGTGCGGCGGTCGCGGTGTGGGATCTGACCGAGGCCGACGCCGAGGAGACCGTCGCGCAGATCCGGGAGGCGGGTGGCAAGGCCATCGCCGTCGTCGGTGACGCGGCCGACGGACCGACCATCAAGAGGTCGGCGGCGCAGACCCGCGCGGAACTCGGGCCGGTGACGATTCTGGTGAACAATGCCGGAATCACCAAGTATTCGGCATTCCTGGAACTCACCGAGGAGAACTGGGACCGGATCATCCAGGTGAATCTCAAGGGCCCATTCCTGGTCACCCAGGAACTGCTTCCCGACATGCTCGAGGCGAGCTGGGGACGCGTCATCAACATCTCCTCGTCCTCGGCGCAGACCGGTGGACAGTCGATTACGCATTACGCCGCGTCCAAGGGCGGCGTCATCGGGTTCACCAAGGCGCTCGCGCTCGAATTCATCGATAAGGGCATCACCGTCAACAACGTCCCGCCCGGGACCGTGGACACCCCGCTGATGCGCGAGGGATTCGATCCGGAGAAGGTCGCCCCCGCGATGCCGATGAAGCGCGTCGGCCAGCCCGAGGACATCGCCTACGCGGTCGCCTATCTCGCCTCCGAGGAAGCGGGTTATGTGACGGGCCAGACGCTGAGCGTCAACGGCGGCCGCTACTTCTTCTGAGAAATTTGCAGGACATATCTCTGGGACCATCCGTGTTCCGGAAAAGAACCGAGGTGACAACATGACCGAAATCGTGACTGACTCCGGACAGTCCGATCAGCTACCGGAATTCCCGGCGCCGAGAGCCGGTAATCCGTTCGAGCCGCCGCCGGGCCTGCTCGTGCTGCACGACCCGGAAAAGCCCATCCAGCGGGTGAAGATCTGGGATGGCACCACGCCGTGGCTGGTCACCAGCCATGCCGCGCAGCGCACGCTGCTCATGGACCCGCGGCTGAGCGCCGGTATCGGCAAGCCCGGATATCCGCACACCACCGAGGCGATGAAGGCCCACGCGGCCGAAATGAAGCCGTCGATCAACAACACCGACGGCGTCGAGCACAATCGCTGGCGCCGGATGCTGACCAACTCGTTCACCCGCAAGCGCATGGAGAAGCAGCGCGAGGCGATCCAGAAGATCACCGACGAGTTGATCGACAAGATGCTGGCCGGTCCGAATCCGACCGAACTCAACGAGGCGCTGTCGCTGCCGCTGCCGTCGCTGATGATCTGCGAACTGCTCGGAGTCCCGTACGAGGACCACGACTTCTTCCAGGAGCACGCGGGAGTCGTCAACGCGGTCAACAAGACTCCCGAGGAGTCGGCCGCCACCAACGCGACGCTGCAGAAGTACATCCGCGGCCTCATCGAGGCCAAGATGGACAACCCGGACGAGGACGTCCTGTCAGATCTGGGCGCGAAGGTCGAAGAGGGCGTGCTGACCCTGGACGAGGCCGCGCCGCTCGGGCATATTCTGCTCGTCGCCGGTCACGACACCAGCGCCAATATGATCACTCTCGGCACCGCGCTGCTGTTGCAGCATCCCGAACAGCTCGAGCAGGTGCGCGAGAATTCGGACGATCCGAAATTCATGGTGAACGCGGTCGAGGAATTGCTGCGATATCTCACCATTCCGCATCTGCTGGCCCGGCGCGCGGTGGCCGAGGACTTCGAATTCGGCGGCGAGACCATTAAAGCGGGCGAGGGCATCATCGCCTCTCTGCCCGCGGCGAACTGGGATGCCGACGCCTTCCCGGAGCCGGGAGTGCTCAACCTGACCCGCACCGCCTCGCACCATCACGCATTCGGATGGGGTCCGCACCAGTGCGTCGGTCAGCAGTTGGCCCGGATCGAATTGCACGTCGTATTCAGCACGCTGTTCCGGCGTATTCCGACGCTGCGGCTGGCGACGAGCGTGGAAGAACTGCGGTTCAAGGAGGACTCGCAGGCCTACGGCATCTACGAGCTTCCGGTCGCCTGGTAGCGACCAGCAGGTTAAGAAGAAAATTGGAGATTTCCATGTCCGATCACGGAGTCCAGGTGACTCGGCTGTACCACCCCAGCCTCCACGTGTCCGACCTGAACGCAGCCGAGGCCTGGTTCGAGCGGGTGTTCGGCCGCAAGAGCCGCCCCATGGCCGAGATGTACAAAGGTATGCCGCCGAGTCCCGGCTATCCGAGGGACTACTGCACGTTCACCCCGATCAACGACGTCCTGTTCGATACGATCGACCCGAAACTCTATGTGCTGGACGGCATTCAGCGGTACGCCACCGTCGAGACGCCGCGCCTGAAGGGTATGGGCTGGTACCTGAAGGACGCCGTGGAGACCTACCGCATCCTGCGGGGTCTCGACATCGCGATGGTCGGCCAGCAGGACCAGATCGCCGACGGCGAGAACCCGCCCTCGGCGCCCGGCTCGCCGATGCCGATCTACTTCACCACGCCCGAATCCGCCGGGCTGCGTTACGAATTCCTGCCGCAGATCCCGTTCCCGCTCGACCACCGGCTGGCCGAGGGCTGGGAACTGCCGCCGGTGTCCGATGACGACCCGCTGGGTATCGAGCTGTGCTCGCACCACACGGTGCTCACCGATCAGCCCGCGCGCGGCCTGAAGGTGGTCGTCGACGGACTGGGCGGCACCGTGATCCACGAGGGCCGCAACGAGGTTCTCGGCGCGAGCAGCACCTACGTGCACCTGGGTGACGCGGTCTACGAATACGCCGTCCCCGATGCGGCCACCGCCGTGCACGCCGACTGGAGTGCCGCCGCGCCCGACGACACCTATCACTCGATCACCTGGAAGGTGGTCGACCTGGACCGGGTCGCCGCCCAGCTGAAGGCGCAGGGTATCGGCATCCGCACCCAGACCGACACGGCGATCGTCGCCGAGCCGGAGAACGCTCTCGGTATTCCGTGGGGCTTCACCACCCAGCTGACCCCCGGAGACCCCCGATGACGAACTCTGCTGTGAACACCGATGTCGACGTGCTCGTGGTCGGTGCCGGTGTGGCTGGTATCGAGCAGCTCTACCGCTCGGTGCAGGCCGGATTCTCCACCAGGTTGCTGGAGGCCGGTGACGGCGTCGGCGGTGTCTGGTACTGGAACCGGTACCCGGGCGCCCGGCTCGACTCGGAGAGCTACACCTACGGTTACCTGTTCTCGAAGGAACTGTACGAGGAATGGGAGTGGCAGGAGCGGTTCGCGGGGCAGCCCGAGAACGAGCGCTACTTCAACTACGTGGTCGACAAGTTCGACCTGCGCAAGCACATCACTTTCGGCGCCCGGGTCAACTCCGCGGTGTTCGACGAGTCCTCCGCGACCTGGCTGGTGCGCGCCGGCGACGGGACCGAGCTGCGCACCCGGTTCCTGATCGCGACCACCGGTGTGCTGTCGATTCCGATCTTCCCGAAGGTGCCCGGCCGCGAGGACTTCAAGGGCGTGCAGCACCACACGGGTCTGTGGCCGGACGAGCCGGTCGACTTCCGCGGCAAGCGCGTCGCGGTGGTCGGCACCGGATCCAGTGGCGTGCAGGTGGTTCCGGCAATCCTCGACGAGGTGGCATCGCTGACGGTCTATCAGCGTTCGGCCAACTGGTGCACCCCGCTGGGCAACGAGCCCATCACCGCGGAGCAGCAGGTCGAGCTGAGGGCCGACTTCGAGAAGTTGCGCGAGACCCTCGACACATCGCTCAGTGGATTCCTGCACCCGCTCGGTGACACGAACACCTTCGACGTTCCCGAAGAGGAGCGCCGGGCCTTCTACGAGAAGATGTGGGTCAGCCCGGGTTTCTCGAAGCTGATCAGCCACTACAAGGACATGCTGAGCGATAAGGCGGCGAACGACGACTGGTGCGCGTTCATGGCCGACAAGATCCGCAGCATCGTCAAGGATCCGGAGACGGCCGAGAAGCTGATTCCGAAGGATCACGGCTGGGGTGGTAAGCGTCCTCCCTATGTGACCCGCTACTTCGAGGCGTTCAACTCCCCGAAGGTGTCCCTGGTCGATGTGAAGGCGAATCCCATGACCCGGGTGACCGAGTCGGGGATCGAGACGACCGACGGGCTGCGGGAATTCGACATCATCGTCTGGGCGTCCGGATTCGACTTCGGCACAGGCGCTTTGAACCGGATGGGCATCCGCGGCCGGGACGGCCTCGCGCTCGAGGAGTACTGGGCCGACGGCCCGCACACCTTCGGCGGTCTGATGGCGCACGGATTCCCGAACTTCTTCTTCCCGGCCGGCCCGCACGGCGCGGCGGGGAACAATCCGCGATACGGCGGGGATCAGGTTCAATTCGTCGCGCAGCTGATCGAATACGCCCGGGAACACGGTCACACCGTGATCGAGGTGCCCGAGGACGTGGAAGACAAGTGGAATCGGATGGTCGCGGAATTGTCCGCCTATTCCTCTTTCGGCGATCACAGCTATTTCTACGGCGCGAATGTCGAGGGCAAGCCGAAGGCTTTCCTGCTGAACCCGGGTGGACGCCCGATACTGTGGGAAATGCTCGGTGGGGTCCGGGAATCCAACTATCAGGGCTTCCTGGGATAAGGGAATGAGCATGGAGAAGTACAGGTTCGACGACCGGGTCGCCGTCGTGACCGGCGCCGGGCGCGGCATCGGGCGGGCGTACGCCCAGCTGCTCGGTTCGCTCGGCGCGAAGGTCGTGGTGAACGACTTCGGCGGCGCGATGGACGGCTCGGGCGCGGACGACGGTCCCGCTCAGCAGGTCGCCGACGCGATCAACGAGGCCGGTGGCACGGCGGTCGCCGACACCAGCGACATCTCGACCGTCGAGGGCGGAGCGTCCCCGGTGAACACCGCGCTGGAGAAGTTCGGCCGGATCGATGTCGTGGTCAACAACGCGGGCAACGTCCGGTTCGCCGGTTTGCCCGATATCGAGGTGGACATCATGGAGAGCCTGCTCTCGGTGCATGTCAAGGGTGCGTTCAACTCGATTCGCGCGGCGTGGCCGCATATGCTCGAGCAGAATTACGGCCGCATCGTGATCACCAGCTCGATCGGTATGTTCGGGCTGCCGGACAATCTCGCGTATGCGACGGCGAAGGCGGCCGTGCTGGGTATGGCCAAGAGCATGACGCAGTCGGTCGGTGACAAGGACATCAAGGTCAATGTCATTCTGCCGAATGCGATGACGCGGATGGCCGGGGGAGAGTCCGAGGGTATGGACTCGCTCCGGAACGAAGGCCGCCGTACCGGGGACATGATGGACCCGGCGCTGGTGGCGCCGATGGTCGGCTACCTCGCACACGAGGTGTGCGATGTCAGTGGTGAGGCGTATCTGGCGGGCGGCGGGCGGTTCGCCAATCTGTTCGTCGGCGTCACCGAGGGCTATCTGCCGTCGGATCCGTTCGCGACCGACGTGGACGACGTCGTGGCCAATCTGGACCGCATCAAGGATCGTTCCGGCTACTACGTTCCCACCAGTCTGCTGGACTGCGTGGGGCATTACATGGCACATCTCGCAGGAGGCACACAGTGAGTGACGAAAAGGTCTGGCCCCAGCACGAACTCGGCAAGGAACTGAACAACTGGGGTCGGTGGGGTGACGACGATCAGATCGGCACGCTGAACTTCGTCACGCCCGAGAAGCGGGTGCAGGCCGCGCAGCTCGTGCGGACCGGTAAGGCCATCGATCTCGGTATGGCCTTCGACAGCGAAGGGCCGTTCAAGTCGGGCGGCTTCCGCAACAACCCGATCCACGTCATGACGCTGCTGCCCTCGGACACCGAGCAGTCGCCGGACGGCATGATCTCGGCCGACGACATGATCATCACCGGCCTGCAGTCGGCCACCCAGTGGGACGGCCTGGCGCACGTGGGTTACGGCGGCAAGTTCTACAACAACGTCCCGGCCGCCGCGGTGAACAGCTTCACCGGCGCTGCCCGCAATGATTTCCCCCAGGTGGTCGACCGGCTGATCTCGCGCGGCGTGCTGCTGGACATCCCCGCGGTGAAGGGTGTGGACCGCCTGCCCGACTCGTACGGGATCACCGAGGCGGACATCCTCGCCGCGGAGGAGCGCCAGGGCGTGCGCGTCGAGTCCGGCGACATCGTCTGCCTGCGCACCGGTTCCTACAAGTGGTTCCTCGAGGGCGACCGCGAGCGTTTCCTCGGCAACGCGGCCGGCCCCAGCATGGACATGTGCCGGTGGCTGTACGAGCGTGAGGTCGCCGCGCTGGCGGTCGACAACTCCACGGGTGAGTCGTGGCCGTCGCCCGTCGAGGGCGCGGTCATCCCGTTCCACCAGGTCGTCATCCGCGATATGGGCCTGACCCTCGGCGAGATGTTCAATTTCGAGGATCTGCTCGCGGACTGCGAGCAGGACGGCGTGTGGGAGTTCATGCTCTGCGCCACCGGCCTGAAGGTGACCGGTGCGGTCGGCTCGCCGCTTACGCCGATAGCACTGAAATGATCTGCGGGACAGCGTAATTCGCTCCGGCTGAGCGGATTGCGCTGTCCGTGGTCCGCACAGCCGGTTCGCAGCTGCCTCCAATGCCTCGAACAGGTCTATGAACGAGCATGGTTGATGGTCGGTCGCAGCTCGGCCGTCCATTCCCTTCCGGCGCGGACTCCATAGCGCCGCCGCATGCTCGAGGAGACGCTTATCGTGATTGCCGTGGTTCGTGAGCTGGGGCGTCGGGGGCGACTTTCCGCATCCGACGAGGTTCCACGAGATCAGGTGGAGGCGGTGTCGGGCCCGCGGAGGTATCGGGAATACGTTGCGGTGGCCGTGCTGCTGGCGGTGACCGCGGTGCTGTATCTGTGGTCGCTCGGATCGCAGGGCTGGGCCAACGACTTCTACGCCGCCGCCGTGCAAGCGGGTACGCGCAGCGGAAAGGCTTGGCTTTTCGGATCATTGGATGCGGGCAACTCGATCACCGTCGACAAACCGCCCGCATTTCTGTGGGTAATGGTGCTCTCGGCGCGTGTGTTCGGTCTGAATTCCTGGTCGATGCTCGTGCCGCAGGCGTTGATGGGGGTGGGTAGCGTCGCGTTGCTGTATGCGACGGTGCGCCGGCACACCGGCCATTTCGCGGGGCTGTTGGCCGGAGTGCTGCTGGCCGTCTCACCGGTGGCCGCGGTGATCTTCCGCTACAACCATCCTGACGCACTGATGGTGTTGCTGTTGGTCGCGGCCGCGTACTGCACGCTGCGGGCGGTCGAATCCGGCTCGACACGCTGGGTTCTATTGGGCGGGACCGCGATCGGCATCGCCTTCCTGACCAAACTGCTCCAGGCGTTCCTGGTGCTGCCCGCGTTCGGCCTGGTGGTGCTGATCGCCGCGCCGGGGTCGTGGTGGAGACGCGTGGGGCAGGTGCTGGCGGCGGCTGTCGCGGTGGTGGTCTCCGGTGGCTGGTACGTACTGCTGGTGAGCATGTGGCCTGCTTCGGCGCGGCCCTATATCGGTGGTTCCTCGACCAACAGCCTGTTGGAGCTGGCCTTCGGCTACAACGGCATCAGCCGGGTGGTCGACGGCGCAGGCGGAACAGGCGGCGGCACACCGGGAATCACCCGGCTGTTCGGAGCGGATCTCGGAACGCAGGGCTCTTGGTTGCTTCCGGCCGCACTGGTCGGCCTGGTGGCAGGTGTGGTGCTGACCGCGCGCAGGCCGCGCACGGATCTCGTGCGAGCCGGGTTATTGCTGTGGGGTGGCTGGCTGATCGTCACCGGCGCGGTGTTCAGTGTGATGAACGGGATGATCCATCCGTACTACACGGTCGAATTGGCTCCGGCCGCTGCCGCGCTCATCGCGGTGTCGGTCATGCAGCTGTGGCGGCGTCATGCCGAATGGCGAATGCGGGGTGTGCTGGCGGCGCTGCTCGGGATCACCGGCATCTGGGCCTTCGCACTATTGGACCGGACGCCGGACTGGGTGCCGGTATTGCGCTGGCTGATTCTGGTTGGTTCGCTCACTGCCGCAGTGCTTCTCGTGGTCGGTGGAAGGCGGGTCGTGCCGATCGCGGCCTGCGCCGGGCTGGTATTCGGCGTGGCCGGGCCGGCCGCCTACACGCTCGACACGGTCGTCACCCCGCACGGGCAGATGGCCGGTCCGGACATGCACGGCGGCGGTCCCGACTCCGCGGCGCTGACGAACAACACAGCCCTGCTGACACTGCTGCAGAGTACTCGGACGCGTTGGGCGGCAGCGGCTGTCGGATCGATGACGGCTGGTCCACTCGAATTGGCCGGCAACGTCTCGGTCATGCCGATCGGCGGATTCATCGGTGAGGATCCCGCTCCGACGCTCGCGCAGTTTCAGCAGTACGTGGCCGCCCACGAGGTGCGTTATTTCATCGCACCGACCAGTGGTGATCGGCACGGGCCGTCGGCCGGGAGTCCGGCGGCGGCGATCGCGGCCTGGGTCAGCCGACAATTCAGCCCGGTAATCGTGGGCGGTGCGACCGTCTACGACCTGGCCGGGTAGTGCCGTCCGGCAGTTTCATCGGCACCGATGGTTCGGGTCGCGAACGTGTCATCCGGATCATCGGTGTGTAGCACGTCGAGCTTTGCCGAGCCGAGCCGAGCTGAAGAGGATGCTCAATCCGTGCTCGCGGGCCGTCCGTTTGACGCGTCCTGCCACCGATGGGAATATAAGGATCATCAATCTGGACATGTATTTCGCGTCGGCTGTGGTGGCCGCAGCTCGCGGCGGGACATCGCCGGCCGTGCCGAAAGGAGCCCCGCAGTGGCGGACGAGAGCAAGACGGCCGATTTCTTCCTGGGGACGGAGTTGCTCGCCGACCCGTACCCCTACTTCGACACCTTGCGTGCGCAGTGTCCGGTACAGCGTGAAGAACACCACGGCGTCTACATGGTGACCGGCTACGAGGAGGCGCTCGCCGTGCTGAACGACAGCGAGCGCTTCTCCTCCTGCACCTCGGTGACCGGCCCGTTCCCGGGGTTCCCGGTTCCGCTGCGGGGCGATGACATCAGCGAGCAGATCGAACGGCACCGTGACGAGCTGCCGTTGAGCGATCAGTTGCCGACGTTCGATCCGCCGATGCATACCCAGCATCGGGGTCTGCTGATGCGTCTGATCACGCCCAAACGGCTCAAGGAGAACGAGGACGCCATGTGGGCGCTCGCCGACCGGGTGCTCGACGAGTATCTGGCCGCCGGCTCGGGAGATTTCATCCGGGATTTCGCCGGGCCGTTCACCCTGTACGTGATCGCCGATCTGCTGGGCGTTCCCGAGGCCGACCAGGCGGAGTTCCTGCATGCGCTGCAACGGGATCCGCATCGGGAGGGTCCCGGCGTCGGCAATGTCGACGGCGAAGCGATGGAGCACAATCCGATCGAATTCCTGTACGAGAAGTTCTCCGCCTATATCGAGGACCGTCGTCGGGAGCCGCGCGAGGATGTCCTGACCAGCATGGCCACCACGGCTTTTCCGGACGGCACGGAGCCGGAGGTGATGGACGTGGTCCGGGTGGCGGCGAACCTGTTCTCCGCGGGCCAGGAGACGACCGTGCGATTGCTGAGCACGGCCTTGCGGCTCATTGCCGAGCATCCCGATCTGCAGCGCTGGCTCCGTGAAGATCCCAGCCGCACAACGAATTTCCTCGAAGAGGTGCTGCGCACCGAGAGCCCGGTCAAGGGTGACTTCCGGCTCTCGCGGGTGCCGGTCACCGTCGGCGGAGTGGATCTGCCCGCAGGAGCGACGCTGATGGTGGTCAACAGTGCGGCCAATCGCGATCCGCTCCGCTTCGAAGACCCCGCCACATTCGATCCCGAACGCTCGAATGCGCGCTCGCACATCGCTTTCGGCCGCGGCATCCACACCTGCCCGGGTGCGCCGCTGGCCCGCGCCGAGGCGCGAGTGGCCCTGGAGCGGCTGTTCCAACGCACCACCGACATCCGCATCGACGAGCGGGTGCACGGTCCGGCCCACGCGCGTGAATACGAGTACGTCCCGACCTTCGTCCTGCGCGGATTGACCGCGCTGCACCTGGAATTCGATGTGAAGCAAGGAGTGGTTGCCCGATGAAGGTGGAGGTCGACGCGGACCGATGCCGCGGCCACGGTATCTGCCTGACCGTGTGCCCGGAGGTCTTCACGCTGAACGACGACGGATACGCCGAGGCGGACGCGTCGGCGGCCGAAGGGCGCGAGAACGAGGTGCGGGCGGCCGAACAGGCCTGCCCGGAGCGCGCCGTCGTCCTGGGCTGACCCGTACGGGGGTGAATGTCGAATCATTCACCCCCGCAAGGGCTTCAGCCCCGCACGGCCTTCGCC
>CBJNFW010000124.1:0-23301 GCA_966435935.1 uncultured Nocardia sp. | reverse complement strand
CCTCACGTTCGCGGGCAGCCTGCAGGGCCGCACCCGAACCCTTCCTCTGGAGATCTACCTCCAGCGCGAGAACGATCCCGGCGCCGCCGTGGCGTTGTCGCTGCTCCTGGTGGTGATCGCCGTCCTCGTCGTCCTGGTCGCCTACCGTCGCGTCGGCATTCCGGAGGGCCGCGAATGGGCCGCGGGCCTGTGGCGCTGGGGCGGCCGCGCCGCGAACACCGCCGCCGTCGAGGGTGAACCTCGATGAGCGATCCGTTGCGACGTGCCGGGGTGCTGCCGCAGCCGGTCCGGCCCACGCCGCTGTATGCGTCGAAATACTCTGCAGTGCAGCACTTTTCAGCACGTCTCCGGGAGCTGAAGACGACGGGTGGTTCCCGCGCGCTCGTGCGAGGCGGTGTGTGGTGAGCGCATCTACGGGGAACGACGCCGCCGGACTGGAGATTTCGGTGCGGCTGGCGCAGCGGGGGGTGGACCTGAAGTTGGCGGTCGCGCCCGGGGAGGTGCTGGCCGTGCTCGGTCCCAACGGCGCGGGCAAGTCCACGTTGCTGGAAATCGTCGCGGGGCTGGTGCGGCCCGACGCCGGATATGTTCGGCTGGGTGGGCGGACGTTGACCGATATCGGTGCGGGCGTGGCGGTTCCGGCGCATCGGCGGCAGGTGTCGCTGCTGGCCCAGGACGCGCTGTTGTTCCCGCATCTGACGGCGGCGGCGAATGTGGCGTTCGGGCCGCGCAGCCGCGGAATGCGTTCGCGGGCGGCGGCGGCCGTGGCGCTGGACTGGTTGCGTGCGGTCGACGCGATCGAATTCGCCGGGCGGCGGCCCGGACAATTGTCCGGCGGACAGGCACAGCGGGTGGCGCTGGCGCGGGCACTGGCCGTCGAACCGCGAGTGCTGCTGCTGGACGAGCCGATGGCCGCACTCGACGTATCCGCCGCACCCGCGATGCGCACCCTGCTGCGGCGTGCCCTGCGCGATCCCGGAATATCCTCGCGGCGTGCCGGTCCCGCGCCGAGCGCGCTACTGGTCACGCACGATATCGTCGACGCGCTGACGCTCGCCGACCGCGTCGTGGTCGTCGAATCGGGGCACATCGTCGAACAGGGTCCGGTCGCCGAGGTGCTCTCCCGGCCCCGCAGCGCCTTCGCCGCACGGATCGCGGGCGTGAACCTGATGATCGGCACCGCGGAAGCTCCCGCGTCCGAACCGGATTCGGGCCTGGGCAGCGTGCGCTGCGCTGCGGACGCGATCCAGGGCCGCGCCGAATCACCGTTGACGCCGGGCGTGCGGGCCGCGGCCGTATTCTCCCCCGCGGCCGTCGCGGCCTACCGGAAACGCCCGGAAGGCAGCCCGCGCAACGTTTTCCGCGTCCGCGTCGCCGAACTCACCGACCGCGGCGGCGTGATCCGGGTGCACGCCGCGGATCGCGCCGACGGACCGGGAGTGGTCGCGGACCTGACGCCCGCCGCGGTCGCCGAACTCTCGGTGGTCCCCGGCGAGGAGGTGTACTTCAGCGTGAAAGCCGGTGAGGTACAGGTCTATCCGTGCTGATCCGGCTGATTGAGCGTCGCGTGCATCAGGTAGACGTTGTAGCTGTTCCAGGCCGATATCGTGAAGTACAGGTCCTTACCCGTCGACCACGGGTGGATGAAACCGCCGTAGGCCGTGGGATAGTCGTTGGTGTCCACCAGCGGCACGTCATCGGTCCAGGTCCCCTGCGGTTCCCGCGCGGTGCGCAGCACGATCGCGTGCCGCAGTGAATCGAGGTACACCATCTGCCACTGATCGCTGGAATCGTCGTAGCGCACGGACAATTCGCCGGCGATGCCCGGCACCAGCGGGGTGGCGAGATTTTCCTGCGACGGAGCCCAGCTGCCGTTCACCCAGTACTGGTACGCGGATTTGTTCAGCACCTCGGATTTCGGCACTCGCGCCAGTCCGATGACGCCGATTCGGCCGTTGGGCGTGCCGAACATGTAGACGTAGTCGCCGTGCGGCACCATCGACGCGACCTGGAAGCGGTCCACGCCGAACATGTTGTTCCACTTGGCGTATTGATCCTTCACCCAGGTCTTGCCGTCGTTGTCGGAGTAGGCCAGCCCGCCGTCGTTGGTCCACCACATGCCCGGGATCTTGCTCCAGTGGTTCACCGACATGTAGCTCATGTACTGCCGGTTGCCCAGGGCGAATCCGGAGGTCGGGATGACCGTGGTCTCGAAGTTGACGATCTTGCGGCTGTCCAGCAGTTCCGCGGCGTGGCAACGGCTGTCCTGGATCATGGTGTCGATCTTCAGACCTTGGGACAGATCGTGATTGCTGCTGTAGGCCAGCACATTACTGCGCCAGTCCTGATCATCCCCGCCGGCTCCGCCGCCGGTCCAGCCCTTGCCGAAGCTGTCGCCGAACACGACCGCGATCTGTCCGGGCTCGGTCTGCCACATGATGCCCAGATCGGTGCCGTCGACCTGCCAGCGCATATCGGTGCGGTTGGCCGAGCCGTGACCGGTGACCTGAGACACCAGATCCACCGAGCGCACCGTGCGCGGTGCGGGGGGCGCGGCGACCGGGCCGGGCTGGGCCGGATGCACCACCGTCGGCGGCGGCTGCTGCGGAGACGGCGCGGGGCCGCCCGGCACCGGAATCGGAATCGGCTCGATATCCGGCTTTATCCGGATCTGCGGCAGGTTGAACTGCCCCGATCCGGTTCCGGACCCGGTGCCCGATCCGGTGCCGGACCCCGAGGACGAGCCGGAATTCGGCGGCGGCGCAGGCTCTTCGGGCTTGGTCATGGGCGCCGTCGGTTTCGGTGGCGGCGTGTCGCGGACGTCCGGACACGGACTGCGGCACGGATCGATCGGCAGCGGCGCGGGCGTGATCCGGGTGGTGTTCGGCGGCGGGCCGGGCACCGGTACCGGGGTGATCTTCGGTACCGGCACCGGAATGTCGATGGTGGGCGGCAGCAGCGGTCCGGGCGCGGCATGCGGATCGGGCTCGCGCGCTCGCGGATCGAAACCCGTTTCCCCGCAGACGTTCCGGGGCGGCGGCTGCCAGGGCAGCGGTGTGGACCAGGCCGGGGCGGGCACCACCAGCGCACCGGTCAGCAGCACGCCGAACAGCGCGGATTTCGCCAGCAACCCCACGGCCTCTCTCGGTTCTGTTCCGGGCACGGGCCGTGCCGCGATGACATCGCACAGCGAAACGCTCGCAGAAGTGGAGCCGGGCACAGCCCGTTCAATTTAGCGGACCGCATCCGCCCGCCGCGGCACGAATCGCCCGGCGCCGGGAGATCGGGTCCGATCGGCCGGGAATCCGCAGGGTGTCCCGGCCGCTACCGCGCCGATCCCACGGCGACGCCGGAACCGCGCCGCGATCCGGCCATGATCACCACGACCGCGACGATTCCCACCGCGTAGCAGGCGGACCCGGCCAGCACCACGCCGATCGAGCGCCCGTCGGCCGGGACGACCAGCGCCGCCGCGGTGAGCGCCAGCACGAAGGCGATGTTGAACACCGTGTCCTGCAGGGCGAACACCTGGCCGCGCCGGGAGTCGCCGATATCGATCTGCATGGTGGCGTCGCCGGTGAGCTTGACCGTCTGGCCGGCCAGGCCGAGCAGGAACGCTCCGGCCAGCAGCAGCCGGTGTGCGACATCGGTATTCGCACCGTGCGTGACCGTGATGGGCGTGACCAGGGCGGTTTGCACGACCAGCGCGGTGACCAGGCCGGCCAGGACGGTCCGCGGCCGGCCGAGCCGGGGGATCACCAGCGGCGTGAGGACCGCGGCGAGCAGCATGCCGGCGGCGGTGGCCGTGATCGCCACGCCGAATCCGACCAGACCGCCGCCCAGCGATGTGCTCTCGGTCGCCGAGCGCCGCAGGACCAGGACCATGAGCAGGGTGTCCGCGCCGAACACGATCCGGTGCACGCCGATGCCGATCATGGCGACGGTGCAGTGCGCGGATTCCCACACCGCTCGCGCACCCGTCCGTAACCCGGTCAGGACGGCCCGCACCGAACTGGCCGGCCGGTCCGCGCCCGGCTCGTCGTCACCGGGGCCCAGCGCCCGCGATGCGAAGCGGGCCGCGCACACCGCGCCGATCACCGATCCGGAGGCGCTGGCCGCCACCGCGACCGCCCCGGCCAGGTTGCCCGCTCCGACCGCCCCGATGATCGCCACCGCCACCGCGGCGCCCGCCGCCGCACATCCGGAGGCCACCGTGGCCAGTACCGAATTCGCCGGCACCAGCCGGCGCGGTTCGAGCACCCGCGGCAACGCCGCCGAGACGCCCGCCATCACGAATCGGCTCACGCCCACCACCGCCAGCGCGAGCAGCAGCAGCGGCGTCTCGGCGATACCCGTCGCCAGGCCGACGCTCGCCACACCGATCAGCAAGGCGCGCAATACATTGGCAACGAACAACACCGCCCGCCGATCCCAGCGGTCCAGCAGCGCGCCGGCGTACGGTCCGATCACCGAATACGGCAGCAACAGCACCGCGAATCCGGCCGCGATGGCCGGCGGATCGGTCTGCCGTTCCGGATTGAACAGAATCGCGCCCGACAGCGCGGCCTGGAACATGCCGTCCCCGAACTGTCCGGCGAAACGCACCGCCGACAGTCGCCGCAACCCCGCGCCCGAATGCCGGAGCAGCCGCAACAGCTCCCGCCTGGTCGCCGGTCGGCTCGGTGCGGCCGGAACGTCGTCGGGGCGGGGGTCGGCCACCTCGCGAGGTTAGCCGATCGCGCCGCCGCGGCCGATATCGTGGGTGGACGATGCGGCTGCGCGTATTTGCCACATAATAGCTGGTACAGTGCGTGCCGGTGCGATCGCCGCATCCACCGGGCGGATGCGGGCAAGGTTGTGGCACGCTGGAACTGTCTTTTCGACGCCCGGCCCGAGAGGAGGACCACGGTGTCCACACTCACGACCCCCCACATCGATGTCCACCGCGGCGGCGACCGCATGAAAACCCGTGTGGCATGGCTGGATTCGAAGCATTCGTTCTCCTTCGGCGAGCACTACGATCCGGAGAACACCCACCACGGCCTGCTGTTGGTCAACAACGAGGACGTGGTGCGTCCCGGGGAGGGTTTCGACACCCATCCGCATCGGGATATGGAAATCGTGACCTGGGTGCTGCGCGGCTCGCTGGTCCACCAGGATTCGCTCGGCCACAGCGGCATCATCTATCCGGGCCTGGCCCAGCGGATGAGCGCGGGCACCGGAATCCTGCACTCGGAGAAGAACGATTCCTGGCATCTGCCTCCCGAGCAGGGCGGCACCGCCGAGCACACCGAACCGGTGCATTTCGTGCAGATGTGGGTGGTGCCCGACGAGCCGAATCTCGACCCCGGCTACCAGCAGCTCGAGATCGATACCGAATTGGCCGCGGGCGGCCTGGTGACGGTGGCCTCGGGACTGCCCCGTTATCGCGATCGCACCGCCATCAAGATCAACAGTAGTCATTCGGCTCTGCACGTCGCGCGGCTCGGGCTGCCCGGTCAGCCGAGCACGGTGGAACTGCCCGAGGCGCCCTATCTGCATCTGTTCATCGCCCAGGGCGAGGTCGATATGGCCGGGATCGGCACCCTGTACGCGGGTGATGCCGTGCGCCTGACCCGCAGCGGCGGCCAGCGCATCACCGCGAACCGGCCCGCCGAGATCCTGGTGTGGGAGATGCACGCACGCCTGGGCGGACAATAACGAGAGGACAGTCATGACGGAGTACCCACCGCCCGGTCAATACCCACCGCCCGGTCAATACCCGTCGTCGAGCCAGGGCGGCTATCCGCCGCCTCCGCCGAGCGACTATCCGGCTCCGCCCGGTGAGCCGTACCGGCCGCAGGGACAGGGCCGCGGTCTGGCGATCACCGCACTGGTCCTGGGCATTCTGGCCATTCTGAGTTGCCCGACGGTGCTGGGCGGCGTGCTGTTCGGACTCCTGGGCCTGATCTTCGGCATCATCGCGGTGGTCAAGGCCCGGCGCGGCACCGCGGCGGGCGGTGTCCTCGCGTGGTTCGGCCTGGCCCTGGCCGCTCTCGGGCTGATCGCCGGAATCGTGATCGGCGTGGTCGCCGGTAACTGGGTGGTGGACCATGGCGGGCGCACCTATATGGACTGCACGAAGCAGGCCAACGGCGACAAGGCCAAGATCCAGCAGTGCGCCGACCAGTTCCGCTCCAGCCTGGAGAACACGCCCACCCCCGCCCGCTGAGCCGGGACGTCCGGTAGCGGCGGCGCGGCCGGCAGCCGCGTTTGCGGCGACGCCCGCCGCGCGTCGGCATACTGGACAGCGTGACTGCTGATCTGACGAGTTCCTCCGGCCTGGATCTGACCTATCGCGACACCGCCGTGCGGGTACAAGACGACCTGTTCTCGCACGTCAACGGCCAATGGCTGGAGACGTACGAGATTCCGGCGGACCGCGCGGTCGACGGCGCCTTCCGCGCGCTCTACGACCAGGCCGAGCGGGACGTGCGCGAGATCATTCAGACCGCGGCGGCCTCGGACGCCGCGTCCGGGAGCGATGAGCGCAAGATCGGCGACCTCTACACCAGCTTCCTGGACGAGGCCGCGGTCGAGGCCGCCGGACTGACCCCGATCGCCGAGGAGTTGGCGGCGGTGGCCGCCGTCACCGATCGCGCCGAGTTCGCCGCGCTGCTGGGCAGGTTGCAGCGGGTCGGCGTCAGCGGGGCGCTCGTGTTCTACGTCGACACCGACGACAAGAATTCCCAGCGCTATCTGGTGCACACCAGTCAGGCCGGGATCGGCCTGCCCGACGAGTCGTACTACCGGGGCGAGGAGTACGCGGAAATCCGCACGAAGTACGTCGAGCACATCCGCCGGATGTTCGCCCTGGCCGGGCTGGACTTCGACGCGCAACGGGTATTCGACCTGGAAACCAAACTGGCCGCGGGGCATTGGGACGTGGTGCGTCGTCGCGACGCCGAATTGAGTTACAACCTCACCACTTTCGCGGACCTGACCGCGCAGCATCCGGAATTCGACTGGGCGGCATGGACATCCGGCCTGGCCGAGGGGGTTCCCGCCTCCGGGCCGGAGCTGTTCGCCGAGGTCGTGGTGCGGCAGCCGGATTATCTGCGCACCTTCGCCGGCCTGTGGGCATCGGAATCGACGGCCGACTGGCAGGCCTGGGCGAACTGGCGGGTACTGCGCGCTCGCGCACCGTATCTGACCGCCGCGATCGTCGAGGAGTCGTTCGACTTCAACGGCCGCATCCTCACCGGCACCCAGGAGAATCGCGAACGCTGGAAGCGCGGTGTGTCGCTGGTCGAGGATCTGCTCGGCGAGGTGGTCGGCAAACTGTATGTGGCCCAGCACTTCCCGCCGGAGGCCAAGGCGCGCATGCAGGTCCTGGTGGCGAACCTGCAGGAGGCGTACCGCCGCAACATCTCCGAGCTGGAGTGGATGGGTCCCGAGACTCGCAAGGCCGCGCTGGCCAAGCTGGACAAATTCACCCCGAAGATCGGTTATCCGGACCGCTGGCGCGACTACTCCGGCGTCGTCGTCGACCCGGCCGATCTGGTCGGCAACTACCGTCGCGGCTACGCCGCCGAACACGACCGCGACCTGAACAAACTCGGCGGTCCGGTCGATCGCGACGAGTGGTTCATGACCCCGCAGACGGTCAACGCCTACTACAACCCGGGCATGAACGAGATCGTCTTCCCCGCGGCGATCCTGCAACCGCCGTTCTTCGATATGAACGCCGACGACGCGGCCAACTACGGCGGTATCGGCGCGGTGATCGGCCACGAGATCGGACACGGCTTCGACGATCAGGGCAGCAAGTTCGACGGCGACGGCAATATGGTCGACTGGTGGACCGACGCGGATCGCGCCGAATTCGGTAAACGCACCCGCGCGCTGATCGATCAGTACAACCAGTTCACACCCAAGGGTCTGGCGGAAAACCACAAGGTCAACGGCGAATTCACGATCGGCGAGAATATCGGCGACCTCGGCGGGCTCTCGATCGCGCTGGAGGCCTACCGCATCGCACTGGGTGATGCGCAGGCTCCGGTCATCGACGGTCTCACCGGCTTGCAGCGGGTGTTCTTCGGCTGGGCGCAGGTCTGGCGCACCAAGGCGCGCGAGGAGGAGGCCATCCGCCGCCTGGCCATCGATCCGCACTCGCCGGCGGAGTTCCGCTGCAACGGCGTGGTCCGCAATCTCGACACCTTCCACGAGGCGTTCGAACTGGCGCCGGGTGATGCGCTGTACCTGGAACCCGCGCAGCGCGTTCGAATCTGGTAGTGCCCGCGCCCGCCCTCCGGTGGCTCCCGGCGGGCGGGCGGGTCCGATTCGCCTGAATCGGTGGAGGTGTCACGGCATACTGATAGAGGTGACTGCCGTGCCCAATCGTGTATCAGGTATCGATTTCTCCCATATCGACAGATCCGTGCGGCCGCAGGACGATCTGTACGGCTTCGTGAACGGCGCCTGGCTGCGCACCTGTGAGATCCCCGCGGACCGCGTACATTCCGGTTCGGTCTCCGACCTGCGCGATCGAGCCGAAATGGATGTGCAGGCGATCATCATGGCCGCGGTCACCGCGCCGGCGTCGGCGGGCGAGGAGATCCGCCGTATCGCCGAGCTGTACTCGAGCTTCATGGATCTGGACGCGGTGGCCGAGGCGGGGCTGCGGCCGATCGCCGGGGAATTGGCCGATATCGCCGCGATCACCGACCGCACCGAATTCGCGGCCTTGCTGGGCCGGTTGCAGCGGACCGGCGTGGGTGGCGCGGTCGATGTCTTCGTCAGCGGCGACAGTCACGACGCGCGGCGGAACCTGGTCCACCTGACTCAGTCGGGCCTCGGCCTGCCCGACGAATCCTATTACCGCACCGAGCGATTCGCCGAGATCCGCGCGGCGTACATCGGCCATATCGACGCGATGTTCGTCCTGATCGCCGACGATCCGGCACTGCGAAAGTCGCTGCCGGAGAACCTGGACGGGGTCGGCAGGCGCATCTTCGAGCTGGAACGCGCCCTGGCCGCCGCGCATTGGGACGTGGTGCGTCGCCGGGACGTCGAAGCCTCCTACAACCTGCGCACATTCGACGAGCTCACCGCCGAGGCCGCGGAATTCGACTGGGCGAGCTGGACTCGCGGCCTCACCGAGGGAGTCGGCAGGCCCGGCCCCGAGGTGCACGCCGAGGTGGTGGTGCGGCAGCCGGACTACCTGACCGCGTTCGCCCGGCTCTGGGCGCGGGCCCCGCTCGCGGACTGGCAGGCCTGGGCGGCGTGGCAGGTGATCCGCAGGCGCGCACCGTATCTCACCGATGCGGTGGCCCACGAACATTTCGAGTTCTACGGTCGCACGCTGACCGGAGCCCGGCAGATCCGGGACCGTTGGAAGCGCGGCGTGGCGCTGGTACAGGAACTGCTCGGCGACGCGGTCGGGAAGATCTTCGTCGCCGAACACTTCCCGCCCGAGGCCCGGGCGAAGATGTCCGAGATGGTGACCCACCTGCGCGAGGCATACCGTCGCAGCATCGCCGAGCTGCCCTGGATGGGTCCGGACACCAAGATCGCGGCCACGGCGAAGCTGGAGAAGATCGTCGCCAAGATCGGCTACCCGGACCACTGGCGCGACTACTCGGACATCCACATCGATCCCAACGACCTGGTCGGCAACTACCGGCGCGGATACGCTGCCGCGCACGACTTCCAGTTGCGCAGGCTCGAGCGCCCGGTCGATCGCGGCGAATGGCTGACCAGTCCGCAGACGGTCAACGCGTTCTACCACCGCGGTATGAACGCGATCACCTTCCCCGCGGGCTATCTGCGCCCGCCCTATTTCGATCCCGCCGCCGACGACGCGGTGAACTACGGCGCCATCGGCGCGGTGATCGGACACGAGATCGGGCACGCCTTCGACGATCAGGGCAGCACCCACGACGGCGAGGGCACCATGGTCGACTGGTGGACCGCCGCCGACCACGACGAATTCCACCGGCGGACAAAGGCTCTGATCGATCAGTACGCGGTGCTTTCTCCCCGGGACCTGCCCGCCGAGTACACCGTCAACGGTGAGTTCACGATCGGCGAGAACATCGGCGACCTGGGCGGTCTGTCGATCGCGCTGAAGGCTTACCGGATCTCGCTGGCGGGCACCGAATCCCCCACCATCGACGGATTCACCGGCGAGCAGCGGTTCTTCATGGGCTGGGCCAGGATGCGCTGTGCGAAGGTGCGTCCCGAGGAGGCGGTCCGGCGCTTGGTCGCGGACCCGCACGCGCCCAACGAATTCCGCTGCAATGCCGTGGTCCGCAATATCGACGACTTCTACGAGTCGTTCGATGTGCGTCCGGGCGATGCGTTGTATCTGGAACCCTCGGAGCGCGTGCGGATCTGGTGATCACCGGTTCGGCTCACTTGGGCAGTTTGGGCGCGATCTGCCGGGTATAGATACCGTGCAGCTGGTTCTGCACGCCCGACATGACCTCGCGCACATCCTGATTGCGCAGCCCGATCCGCTCGAGTCCGGTGCCGATGATCTGGTCCGCGCCGGGCAGGAAAACCCGGCCGTAGTCCTGGGATTTGGTCAGCGGAAGCTGATTCATCGCGGTCCGGAAATTGGGATTCTCCGCCAGGAAGGCCATCTCGGACGGGTCCTGTTGCGCGGACTTGCGCACCGGAATATATCCGGTGGCCTGCCCGAACGAGGTCGTGTTGGCGGTATCGGTGATGAACTCGATGAATTTGAGCGCGTTCACTTTTCGCTCATCGGAGATGCGTGCGGGAATGGCCAGTCCGGCCCCGCCGGTGGTGCAGCCGGGGCCGTTGGGATGCGGCAGGAAATCCGTGGCGAAGGACAGTTTCCCCTTGGCGTTGGCGTTGATACCCGCCAGATCCCCGGTGGAGGTGATCGCCGAGGCGATGACGCCGGTGCCGAAGTCGGTGGCCGCCTGCGGCCGAATGCTGGCGTACCGTTTCACATTGATCATCTCGCGCAACGCGTTTCCCGCGGCGATCGTCGCCGGATCGGTGAATTTCAGCGTCCAGCCGTCGGAGTAGGCGCCGCCGAACGTCCATATCGGCCCCTCGAACGTCCACGCCAGGTTGTTGGTCGCGTTGTACCACCCGTGCGCCCACCGGTTCGGGCCCATCAGGCTCTGGATCTTCGGGCCCCACTCGTCGAATTCCGCCCAGGACTGCGGACCTCGTTGCGGCAGACCGGCCCTGGCCCAGACGTCCTGGTTGTAACAGAAGATCTGCGTCGAGCGGCAGTACGGCAGCGCATAGTGTTTGCCCTGGAACTGATAGTCGTTGACGAACGTGTCCACGTAATCGTCCAGCCGCACACCGGCATCGCCGAAATACTGGTCCAGCGGGGTGATGGCCTTGTTGATCGCGAAATTGAACCACCACACGTCCGAGAGCACGACGATATCGGGCAGCTGCCCGCCGATCAGCGACGCGTTGAACTTCTGCGACACCTCCCCGTAGTCCTTGCCCGCGTCGACCAGGGTGACCCGCAGCCCCGGATGCGCCGCCTCGAAGGCGGCGATCATCGCCAGTTCGCGGCGCTTGGACGTGCCCGGATGGTTCGACCAGAAGGTGATGTTGTTCGGATCGCCGCCCTGTACCCCGCCGCCACCCATCCCGGCGCAGGCCGCCGCCCCGGCCCCGGCCGCCGCGACGGACAGGCCCAGGAATCCGCGCCGGGACAACGCTTTCCGGGTTCCGGCGACGCTACGGGTGACAGCATCGGACACGGCAGTCTCCTTCTCGGGCGAATGTGCTGTGGCGCTCAGCCTTTGATGGCACCGGAGGTCAGGCCCTTGATCATGTGCCGCTGCAGGACGAGGAACACCAGCAGGATCGGCACCATGGTGAGCAGCGTTCCGGCCATCACCGGACCCCAGTTGGTGACGCTGGGATTCTCGGTGTTCTGCAACAGCGTCAGCCCGACCGGCAGGGTGGCCACTCGTGCGTCGTCGGCCATCAGGAACGGCCACAGGTATTCGTTCCACTCGTTGACCAGCGTAACAACCGCGAAGGCGACCATGGTCGGCCCCGACATCGGCAGCACCACCCGGGTCAGCAGCGACCACCAGCCGGCGCCGTCCATCCGCGCGGCCTCGATCACCTCGACGGGCAGGGACAGGAAGTGGTTGCGCATCAGGAAGGTGCCGAACGCGACGCCGCAGAGCGGAACGATGATGCCCTGGAAGGTGTTTCGCCAGCCGATCTCGGCGATGATGGCGTAGTTGGAGATGACCGTGATCTGATTCGGCACCATCAGCGCGGCGATGATCACCAGGAACACCAGGTTCTTACCCGGGAATCGCAGGAACACCAGCCCGTACGCGCTGATGATGCCCAGGACGAACTTCACCGCCGCGACGATCGCGGTGATGATCAGCGAATTGCGCAGGAACTGCCAGAACGGCAACGTGGTCGTCGCCTCGCGGTAGTTCTCCGGATGCCAGCTGTGCGGCCAGTACACCGCGGGTGCGGTGTAGATGTCCGGGCGCGCCTTGAACGAGGTGATGACGATCCAGAACAGCGGTACGCCGACGATGATCAGCACACACACCACCGCGGCGTAACCCAGCAGCGTGGCGGCCAGTTTGCGGCGCTGGTACGTGGCGTTCACGCCTCTCCCCGATCCATGACGCGGACCTGCACCAGCGTGATGATCAGCAGCACCACGAACATGATGGTGGCGACCGTCGCGCCGTATCCGGCCCGGAAGTTGCGGAAGGATTCCAGGTAGACCTGGTAGACCATGGTCGTGGTGCCGGTGCCCAGCGGGCCGCCGCGGGTCATCACGTTGATGATGTCGAAGACCTGCAGCGAGTTCAGCATCACCGTGATCGACAGGAAGAACGTCGTCGGACGCAACTGCGGCAACAGGATTCGGCTGAATCGGGTCCACGGGCCGGCGCCGTCGATCCGGGCGGCCTCCATCAGATCCGGCCGGGTTCCCTGCAACGCGGCCAGGTAGATGACGAAGCTGTAGCCGAGGTTCTTCCAGATGTAGGTCACCGTCACCATGAACAGCGCCCAGTGTGAATTCTGGTAGAAGTCCGGCACATTCGTGACGCCGAGCCGGTGCAGCACGTCCTGGATCAGGCCGAAGCTGGGATCGAAGATGAACTGGAACGCCACCCCGATCGCCGCGCCGGAGATCACGAACGGCGCGAAGATCACCGAGCGAACCACGTTGCGGCCGAACAGCTTCCGATCCAGCAGCAGGGCCAGTGCGAGTCCGAGCAGCATACTTCCGGCCACCGCGGCGACGGTGAAGATCACCGTATTGCCGACGATCTGCCAGGAATCGCCGCGTCCCCACCACTCTCGGTAGTTCTCCAGGCCGATGTAGTGCGCCAGCGGATCGGCCAGATTCCAGTCGGTGAACGACAACCGGATGTCATCGATCAGCGGCCGGTAGACGAAGACCCCCAACAGGGCCAGATTCGGCACCACCAGCACCAGGAACAACCCGTAGTCGCTCCACGGCCGCCCCCGCAATCCGCGCCCCCGAGCCTGCGGCAGCACGCGTTCCGGACTCCCGCGCATCGCGCCGCCACGACGGCTACGCGTGAGCGCTCGACCGATCCCGCCCAACCCCCTGCGTGCAGACTCGGCGAAGGCCGACCCCTCCCCCTGCGGCAAAACGGACATGCGCCGAATCGTAAAGGCGCACACCCCGCTCCAACAGCAAATCGACGATGAATATCAGGGGGTTTTCGGGTGTGCCCCAGGGGCTACCGCACACAATCGCAATCCGGTCGACGTTTACGCTGCCAACTGATTTCGCGAGCACATCGGTAACTCCCCGGGTACGTCCAGAAGGTAATCGGCTCTCAACCGCCGCCCGACGCCAGGATCTCGGGGCATCCACGGTCCATTGGAAGCCGCGGAGCGGCGCAGGAGCGCGACAGCTGATTTCGGGAGCACATCGGTAACTCCCCGGGGACGTCCGGAAGGTAATCGCTTCCCAACCACCGGCCCGACGCCCGAGTATCGGCGTACCCAACGGCCCGCTGAAGTCGCGGAGAGGCGGGGGAGCGTCGCGGGGAGGCGGGCTGGCGAGGCGGGCAAGCTCAGTTCCAGTCGCCCATGCCGTCGCTGCGGCTGGCGGCGCCGGTGGAGTTCTTCACCACGACCGGGTCGCCCTTCTGGGCGTTGTCGAAGAACCACTTGGCGTCGGCGGTGCTGACGTTCAGGCAGCCGTGGCTGGCGTCGGAGTTGCCCTGCTGAGCCACCGACCACGGGGCGGCGTGCAGGAAGATGCCGTTGCTGGCCAGCCGCGTGGCGTATTCGACCGGGACCTTGTATCCCTCGGGCGAGGTGTCCGGCACGCCGAAGGTGGCCGAATCCATGATCATCTTGCGATTCTTCTCGCCCACGTAGTAGATGCCGTTGGGCGTCTCGTGGCCCTTCTTGCCCATCGAGGTCGGCATGGTCTTGATGACCTGGCCGTTCTTGGTGATGGTGATCTGGTGGTTGGCGTCGTCGGCGGTGGTGATCACCTCGTCACCGGTCTTGTACTCGACGTGCGTGCCGGCGGCCTGGACGGTGATGGTGTCGTGCGCGGGCCAGTAGTTCTCGGGCCGCCAGCGCACCTGCTTGTCGCCGTACCAGTAGAAGTGGCCCTTCACGGGCGTCGAGGAGGTGATCCGGATGGCTTTTTCCGCGGCCGCGTGATCGGCCACCGGCGCCTTGAAGTTGACGAAGATCGGCTCGGCCACGCCGACGACCTCGCCGTCACCGGGGCTCAGGCCGGGGTTCGCGAAGTTGGCCTGCGGCAACGGCGGCGGGTTCTTCATCGGCGCCGCGCCCGGCTCGGGCTGCGGGCTCTGCATCAGTGCGGGCGCGCCCGGCACATCGGGTCCGCCGGGCCACAGCGGCGCCGCGGTCGCGGGCGCCGCGGCCAGGGCTCCCGCCGCGCTGATCGCCAGGGCTAGGACGCCGATCCGCGTGCCCCGTGTTGCCTTGTCCCGTGCGGGTTTCCGACAGGTGGTGGTGCGCAAAGCCGTACGTCCTCTCAATCCTCTACTCACGCGCGAAGATGCGCGGAAGGTCTCGCTCGAGATCACAACGAGATGTATGTCGTCCCCGGCCCCGCATCCATTACTACATTTCCGAACAGCTTCGGCCAATCGAGGATTCGTGGTTATGGACTCGTTCCAATCGAAGTGTGATGTGTCACCGGGGCGCGGCGATAACCGAGTTTCGGGACGTATGCGCCGTTGGCGGGGGGCGAGAGCCGGGCATACAGCAGTACCCAGCAACAAGCGAAACGATGTCACGTCACATGACATTGTGATACGAATCACCGGAGTGTCCTTGGTGGGACACCACATTGAAGGTAATCCCGGCACGCGGCCCCGTAGCGATGTTGTGCGGCACCGAAAGTGGTGTCCGCCCCCGCGAATAGTGGCGCGTAAGTGCCAGTTCGGTGCGCAGCAGCAGGGTCGCCAGCACGATGCGCAACTCGTAGTCCGCCAGGGTGGAGCCGAGGCAGCGCCGGTGCCCGCCGCCGTAGGGCGCGAATTCGGCCGGGCCGTAGCGACGTTCGAGAAAACGTTCCGGACGGAAGCGTTCGGCCTCCGGCCACACCTCCGGATCCGAATGCAGCAACGGCACGGCGATGCCCATGGTGTCCCCGGCGCCCAGCGCGGCGCCGCGCAGCGTGAACGGTCCGGTCAAGCGGCGCAGCACGATCGGGACGGGCGGATGCATCCGCAATGTCTCCTGGCAGACGGCGTCCAGATATGGCAGCCGGGCGAGATCGGCCGGATCACCGTCCGGGTCGAATCCGCCAAGTTCCGAACGCAGCCGGTCCAGCGTCTCGGGATTGCGGTGCAGCCGGTACAGCGCCCAGACCAGGCTGGTCGCGGTCGTCTCGTGACCGGCGACCAGTAGGGTGCGCAACTGATCGCGCAGATCGGCGTCCTCGATCGGGGATCCATCGTCGTGGCGGGTCGCGAGCAGCGTGGACAGGATGTCGTTGCCGCCGCGATCCGCGCCCGCCGTGCGCCGTTCGGCGACCTCGGCGCTGATCAGCGCGTCCAGCCGAGCGCGCGCGGCCAGGAACCGGTCCCAGGGCGCATGCCCGAAAGCGCTGTGCCGCAAGGCCGGAAGTAACATCAGCGGTCCGTTGAACGCGTTCAGGAACCGCACCACCGCCGCGGTGTATTCGGTACGGCGAGCACGACTTCCGTCGCCGAAGAGGACCTCCAGTATCACTCGCAGCGTGATCGCGCGCGCCGCCACCCGCGCGTCCACCCGGACGCCGGACCGCCATGCCGGACCCGCCCCGAACCCGTCCAGCTCCGCGCGGGCGGAATCGCGAATAACAATGGCGTAGTGCGCGATCCGCGAACGATGAAAGGCGGGCGTCAGCAGCGCGCGTTCCCGGCGATGCCGTTGATCACGTGCCAGAATCAGCGAGGCCGAGCCGACCAGAGGCTCGATCGGATTCGGCAGCGGCGGGGTCAGCGACTCGACCGGTGCGCGGAAGAACTCCCCGGCTCCCGCGGGCGTTCCGGTGAACACCGCACTCCCGAATCCCGGGAACGCCACGGCGAACGGATCCCCGTCCCGTTCCCGTCGCCAGCGGAAATACCGCTCGAAATCGATACCCGCCGCCAGCGCGTGCAACACCGCCGGCCGCGGTGCCCGCAGGCCACCGTCGGCAGAAGTCACGACACTCATATCGGGAAAACGGCGCCGGACCCGAGCCGGTTCATCGCGGCTCGCCGTACTCCGGATGCGTCAGCGCGGCAGATCCGGGCGGCGTGGCACAGCGGCGGTGCGCCACAGACCCAGGGGTGTGGCCAGACAGCTGGTACCGGTGCGGGAATCCCAGGCCAGGGCGGCCGAGCCGAGGCAGGTGACCGAGTCGTTGTCCGAAAGTACTTGTGCCAGTGAGCCGTTCATCGCGAAACTCACGCCCGGACCGGCACTGCCGCGCAGTGAGGTGAACGCGTAGGACTGCGGGCCCACACCGATCGCGATCGGCATCCCCCGCGAACCCACGCTCGCGCCGATTCCTCCGGACACCCCCAGCCCCAGTGCGACCGCCCCGGCGTCGGCCCGCGCGAAGCCGATGCCGTCGTACCCGGCGGCCCGAGCGTGCCCGGTATCGCCCACCGTCGCCCGGCAGGCTGTACTACCGGCGATCACCGTAATGTCCCGCCCGCCATCGGAATCGCAGTGCACTTGATTTGCCAATGCATTGCCAGTGGAGCAGAGGTAGACGCCGACAGCAACGGCGGAAACTCCAACTACGCTGATCACCTTCATCGTTCGCTCCCTCCTGGCCTACCGCTTCACCATACCCAGAAGATTTGCTACGAGCAGGAATCGAGCAAGTGAACGCTTCCCGCGCGCCATACCCGCCCCGCCCGCACGCAAACCGGGAGACGTTCCGGCGTGGAAGCGCGCACCGCCCGGAAGCCGGCAGCCCGGCCGGTTCGCGCGGACTGTCCGCAGGACTGGGTGGCCGGCGCAGCGGTCATAGTTGCTCGGGCATCAGCGGCTGTCCGCGAGCGAACAGCGCCCGGTCCGGTCGCGCCGGCTGTCCGCAGGACTGGCCCGCCGGCGACAGCGGCCACGGTCGCTCGGGCGCCAGCTCGTCGCCGACTGCGAACCGACTGACCAGCCTGGCCCGTTCGCGCGAACTGCCGAGGGGCTGGATGGTGGGCGCAGCAGCCATGGCCGCCCGGACAGCAGCAGCTTACGGGGCCAATAGCGTCCGGTCCGCTCGCGCGCAGTGTCCGCAGGACTGGGTGGCCGGCGACAGCGGCCAGGGTCGCCTGGGCGGCAGCTCGTCGTCCAGAGGTGAATTGACTGACCAGCCTGGTCTGCTCGCGCGAACTGCCGAGGGGCGGATGGTGGGCGCAGCAGCCACGGTCGCTCGGACAGCAGCAGGCTTACGGGGAGCGAACAGCGTCCGGTCCGCTCGCGCGGAGTGGCCGCAGGACTGGGTGGGGTCGGTGGGCGGTCGCGGTCGCCCGAAGGGCAGCAGGCTGTACGGGGGCGAACAGCCCGGCCCGCTCGCGCGCGGACGTCCGCGGGACCGAGTGATCGGCGTAGCGATCGTGGTCGCCCGGATGGCAGAGGCTTTACGGGAGGCGAACAGCGCCCGGTCCGCTTGCGCCGGCTGTCCGGCGGACTGGGCAGTCGGTGCAGCGGTGACGGCTGCTCGGGCGGCGGTGGGCTGTCCGGGAGCGAACAGCGCCCGGTCCGGTCGTGCGCCGGCTGTCCGGGACTGGATGGTGGGCGCAGCGGTCGTGATTGCCTGGAGAGCAGCGGGTGCTGGGGCGAACAGCCGGAGCAGTCGTGGGAACTGTCAGCAGGAGTGGCTGGTCGATGCAGCGGTCACGGTCGGCTGGATGGCAGCAGGCTGTACAGGGCGAACGACCCGGTCCGGTCATAGGAACCGACCGTAGGAGTGGGTGGTCGGTGCGGCGGTCGCGGTCGTCCGGACAGCAGCAGGCTCACAGGGGTGAACAGCCGGTCCGGGCGTGGGAACCGACCGTAGGAGTGGGTGGTCGGTGCGTCCGTCGTGCTGGGCATCCGGTGCGCGCTCTGTCCGCGCATGGCGAACTGCACCGGTCGGGTGCGTGTTCGGTCGTAGCCTGTGGGGATGAGCGTGTGTGGGCGGTCGCCGGTGGGTGGTTCGGGGCGCAGCGGCGGGGCCGGTGGCCGAGCGTGAGCGGGGATGAGCTGCCGCGGCTGGGCTCGCGAACCGGACGGTGGATCGTGATCGCCACCGTGCTGGGGTCGGCGGTGGCCGCACTGGACGCGACGGTGGTCAATATCGCGCTGCCGCGGATCGGTGACGCGCTGCATACCGGGGTGGCGGGGCTGCAGTGGACGTTGAGCGGGTACACCCTGACCCTCGCCTCGTTCATTCTGCTCGGCGGGTCGCTGGGGGACAGGCTCGGGCGGCGCAAGGTATTCGTCTGGGGCACAATCTGTTTCGCGGCCGCATCGGTGTTGTGCGGTGCGGCGGTGAATATCGAGATGCTGGTGGCCGCGCGGATCGTGCAGGGTGTGGCGGGTGCGCTGCTGACGCCGGGCAGCCTGGCGCTGATCTCCTCCTCCATCGATGAGCGCGATCAGGGATCGGCGATCGGGCTGTGGTCCGGGTTCGGCGGTATCGCGAGTGCGGTCGGGCCGTTTCTGGGTGGCTGGTTGATCGAGGTGGCCTCTTGGCGGTCGATATTCCTGATCAACGTGCCGCTGGCCGCGGCGGTGGTCGCGGTGACGCAGCGACATGTGCCCGAGAGCCGGGATCCGGGCGCCTCGCGCCGGTCGGATGTGCCGGGTGCGCTGGTCGTCGCTGTGGCCTTGGGCGCGTTGACTTTCGGCTTGATCGAGATGCTGCCGCTGCTGGCTGTCGCCTGGTTGGTGCTGTTGGCTGTGTTCGTGGTGATCGAGCTGCGCAGTGATCATCCGCTGGTCCCGCCGGCGCTGTTCCGCTCCCGGGTGTTCACCGCCGCGAACCTCGTGACGTTGGCCGTCTACGCGGCGCTGGGCGGCGTGTTCTTCCTGCTGGTGCTGCAACTGCAGCAGGTAGCGCACTTCTCGCCGCTGTTCGCGGGCATCGCGACGTTGCCGATCACGGTGATCATGCTGGTGCTGTCCGCGCCCGCCGGCCGCTGGGCCCAGCGGCACGGTCCGCACTTGCCGATGACGATCGGACCGCTGCTGAGCGCGGTCGGACTGGTCCTGCTGCTGCGTATCGGCCCCGGCTCCGGACATGTGGCGGGCTATCTGAGCGATGTGCTGCCGGGCGTGATCGTGTTCGGCCTCGGACTGTCCGCGTTGGTGGCCCCGCTGACCGGGGCGGTACTGGGTGCGGTCCCCTCGTCGGAGGCCGGGATCGCCTCCGGAGTGAACAACGCCGTCGCCCGGACCGCGCAATTGCTCGCGGTGGCCGCGCTGCCCGGACTGGCCGGGATCTCCGGATCGGTCGCCGACGCGGCCGCCATCGATCACGGCTTCGCGGTGGCGATGTGGATCTGCGTGGGCCTGCTGCTGACCGGCGCGGCGATCGCCGCCGCGCTGCTGGGCGGACCGCGGGCGCACCGGGAACCCGGCGAGGTCGACACCTTGCCGCATTGCAATATGAGCGGTCCGGCCGGACAACCGAACGCACCGGCCCAACGGGATTTACCCGGACACGCCTCGGGGCGGTGATCCGGATTAGGATCACCGCCCCGCGAGGGATGTTCGGACGGATCAGACCGGTGCGTAGCCCGAGCCGACGTTGCCGCGGCGGTTGAGGTCGTTCAGGATGGCGTTCATATTCGTGCCGACCTCCGGGCCGAAGCAGGCCACGGCCAGATAGGCGTTGACCATGCCCACCAGTCTGGTGCCGACGACGACCGGCGCGCCGGAATCGCCCTCGACCACACACATCTGGCTCCAGGTCTCATCGGTCTGGAAGATGTCGCCCCAGGCGATGCCGCAGGTGTTGCCGGTGGTCCGGCCCTCCTTGCAGACGATGTTGGGGAATGTGGCCGGTGCGCCGACCCCGGTGATCGTCACGTTGCCGACGTGGTTGGTCGGAGTGACCTTGTGCGAATCGAACTGGATGACGGCGTAGTCCAGATCGTGGTTGGAGTAGGTGAAGTGACCGACCACTCCGGCGCCGCGAGCCTGTTCGGCCCACACCTGCGCACCCGCCTCGCCGCAGTGCCCGGCGGTCAGTCCGACCAACCGCCCGGCCCGGTCGTGACCGATGGTCGTGAGGGTGCACTCGAACTGGTTGTCAATGATGATTCCGGAACCGCCGCCGAGCACCGGCGCACCGCCGGCAGCCTGCGCGACCCCCGCGCCCGTACCGAGCAGCGCCGCGCCGATGGCCACGGCGAAGGCGGTGCGCGCCGCCTTGGCGAGTGTGTTGAACATGTCCCTCCAGAGACGTCGGAAGCCCGCACGATATCAACCCATGTCGTACTACATCCTGTCAGTATCGGCGCGCCGATGGGTGCGGTGTGACTAGCGAGTTTGCCGGTGAGATGCCGGTGAACCGAGCGTGACGGCGTGGTTGCCATTACCACGGTGACTGGTGATGACCGGCGAGTCGCCGATGCGACACGGAGTGTGATAGCCCCGGGATCGATTGGCCCCGGAGTTACGCTCATGCCACATCGGAAAACATAGATTGGTTTTGCATAAACGCAATCCGGGGTATTCAGCCTGGCTGCGCACACGAGTTGGACGGCCGTTCAAGAACGTAGAACGTGTTCTAGATTGCAAACCTGCTTATTGGGGTATTTACCAACTCGTTGTCTCCGCTCACAATCATTTACCGGTCGTGATCTGGGTCAATGACCGCAGTCACAGATGGTGGTGTGTTTTTCCTAACTCCGTAGTAAGGTTCCTCGAGCAAACAGTCGTCGGGGCGGGTAACCGACGTCGAGAGGGGTTAGCCAGTGCAGTTCACCACCGACCGTCCGGGCGGGCCGGAGGCCATACGCCCAGCGTCACGAATGAGTGGTGCGCTCGACTGGGGCAGAGGCTATTGGCAGGACCATCCGAAACGGTCGATCGAGACCTTCGGCCGCCAGATCACGATGGGTATCGAAGCCGTCGGTGAGCTGTTCGTCAGCATCTTCCGCGGACGCTTCCCATTTGCGGAATTCGTCCGGCAATGCGCGTTCATGGCCAGTGTCGCCGCCGCGCCCACGCTGCTGGTCGCCATCCCGATCGGCGTCATCGTCTCGATCCAGGTCGGTTCGGTCGCCCAGCAGGTCGGCGCGACCTCGTTCATCGGCGCGGCGAACGGCCTGGGCATCATTCAGCAGGGCGCGCCGCTGGTCACCTCGTTGATGATCGCCGGGGCGGTCGGTTCGGCGGTCTGCGCCGACCTCGGCTCGCGGACCATCCGCGAGGAGATCGACGCGATGAAGGTGATGGGCGTCGATCCGCTGCGGCGCTTGGTCGCGCCCCGGCTCGGCGCGGCTATGTTAGTGTCCGTTCTGCTGTGTGGCTTTGTGGTTTTCGTCGGTTTCCTGACCGGCTACGTGTTCAACATCTTCGCGCAGAGCGGTACGCCCGGTTCGTACATCGGCACGTTCGCATCCTTCGCGGTGACCACGGACCTGCTCGTCGCACTGGTGAAGTCGCTGATCTTCGGACTGCTCGCGGCGATCATCGCCTGCGACGCGGGGCTGACCACGCGCGGCGGCCCGGGCGGCGTCGCGAACTCGGTCAACACGGCAGTGGTGCTCTCGGCGGTGATGCTGTTCGGCGTCAACCTGATCATCACGCAGATTTACAACACCCTGTTCCCCGCACAGATGGTCTGAGCCGGTGTCGTCAACTTATGTACCGCCGCTACTGCGGCCACTCGAGCGCATCAAGGCATCCGCGGGTGCGCCCCGCGACTGGCTGGCCCGGATCGGCCACCAGGTCTTCTTCTTCCTGCGGTCGATCGGTTCCTTCCCGCTGGCGTTCAAGCACTATCCGAAGGAAATCTGGCGGCTGCTCTCGGACGTCACCTGGGGTAACGGCAGCCTGATCGTCGGTGGCGGAACCATCGGCGTGGTGCTCATCCTGAGCGCATTCGGCGGTATGACCGTCGGCATCCAGGGCTACACCTCGCTGAATCTGCTGGGCCTGAGCCCGATCACCGGGGCGATCTCGGCCTTCGCCACCACCCGCGAGCTCGGCCCGATGCTGGCCACGGTCGCCTTCGCCGCACAGGCCGGTTGCCGCTTCACCGCGCAGCTCGGCTCGATGCGTATCGCCGAGGAGATCGACGCCCTGGAATCCCAGGCCATCCGGCCGCTGCCGTACCTGGTCAGCACCCGGATGATCGCGGCGATGATCGCGATCGTCCCGCTGTACTGCCTGGCGCTGCCGTTCGCCTACCTCACCTGCGCGTGGACCGTCGGCCTGTACGGCGGCACCGCGAGCGGCACCTTCCAGCACTACTTCTACCAATTCCTGGTCCCACACGACGTGCTGTGGTCGCTGCTGAAGGCGATCGTCTTCGTCGCGATCACCACCTTCATCCAGTGCTACTACGGGTTCTTCGCCTCCGGCGGTCCCGAGGGCGTCGGCGTCGCGGCCGGCCGGGCGATCAAGTACTGCATCATCGCGGTCGTCTTCGCCGACCTGTTCATCACGCTCGCGGTCTGGGGCGTCAACCCCGGCATCAGGATCTCCGGATGAACGGGTCAGGGCCGGAGGCGGCAGCGGAGCGTTACCACGCAGGCCCCCCGTTCATCCGTATCAGATCCAGCATGAACGGGTCAGGGCCGGAGGCGGCAGCGGAGCGTTACCACGCAGGCCCCCCGT
>CBJNFW010000123.1:0-23309 GCA_966435935.1 uncultured Nocardia sp. | reverse complement strand
TGATGCCTCCCATGCATCCGATGATGGCGGCTGGAATGAACGCGCCGAACAGACCCACGATGTTCGCCTATTCGACGGTCGCGCCCGCGATGCCGCCGAGCACGCAACCGACCGCGCCACCGCTGAGCCCGCCGACCAGGGTGCCGATGGTGGCGCCGGTGGTGATGGTGTCCTTCATCCGGTTCCAGGCCGCCTGCTCGCGGTCGTACGGGGTCTTCCACGGTGCGCTGTCCTGGTATGGCAACGCGACCGGCTTGTAGACCGCGTGCGCCATGTCGAGCTGCGGGGTGAGCGTCGCGGTGTGGTCGGCGATGTTCGCCGCGATCGGGAACTCGAAGTCATCGACCCGGAACTTCAGCGGCGTTCCGGCCAGCACCTTTCCGTTCGCCGCCTTGATCTCGAAGACGCCGTTCTCGACGTCCATCGAACCGGCGTCGGTTCTGATGATGCTGGAGGTGTTCGTGGTGCTGGTCCGGAAGTCGACCGCGCCGTCGCCCGGGGTGGCCGGGGCCGCGTTCGCGGTACCGGCGGGGATGCTCAGTGCGGCGGCGAGCAGCACCGATGCTGCGGCTATTTTCCTCATCATTGTCACTTTCTTCTCGGTTACCTGCGATACGCGAGATCAGCTTCGAGGGCGGTGATCGGACGATCCGGTCGCCGGTCGAGACGGTCGGCTCGGTGATCGAGCCCGCCGGAGGTGGATGGGGTGGCATCGAGTTGCGCCGCCGCCGCTGAACCCGGCATCCGCACGTCGCGGGCGCGGGTGCCGGTATGTCGCAGGTCACATGCAGATTGTCATACAACACTTTGTTGCGCAAGGGGCTGTGTTGCGAAATCCGCAGATGTCATCAGCTATGACCTTGCGATGCTTGTGGTGCAGATCTCGCCGTGCTAGTTTCTAGTCACAAATTGTTAGACAATCTATGAGTGACCGTGTGGGACGTCATCGCGGGCAGTGCCCGAAACGTCCTGCCGGACAGTGCACTCGACGCCAGATACGAGGCTGCGGGATCCAGTTACCCGCGTGCACGTCAAGGAGACAACGATGTCGACCAGTCAGCGCGATCCGGTTGCGGAAGTGCTCCGCTTCGAGGACGTCACACTGGAATTCCCGGGAAGTCATCGACCCGCCATTCGTGATGTGTCGTTCAAGGTCGCCCGGCGGAAGTTCATCGCCGTGATCGGGCCGAGCGGATGCGGCAAGAGCACCGTGCTGGACCTCGCCTCGGGGCTGCTCAGGCCCTCGCAGGGACGGGTCTACTTCGACGGCGAACCCGTCACCACCGTCAATTCCACGGCCGCGTACGTGACCCAGCGGGCCAATCTGCTGCCCTGGCTCAGCGTGCGGGCCAATATCGGGCTGGCGCTGAAATTCCGCAACGTCCCGAAGGACGAACGCGAGGACCGGATTGCCCGCTGGGTGGAACTCGTCGGGCTCACCGGATTCGAGAATCACTACCCGCGGGAGTTGTCCGGCGGAATGCAGAAGCGCGTCTCGATCGCGCGGGCGTTGATCTACGACCCGTCGATCGTGCTGATGGACGAGCCGTTCGGGCCGCTGGACGCGATCACCCGGCTCAAACTCCAGCAGGATCTGCTCGATCTGTGGGAGGAGCAGAACGGCACACTCGTGTTCGTCACCCACGACCTCAACGAGGCGATCTACCTCGCCGACGAGGTCATCGTGATGTCCCGGGGGCCGGGGACGGTTCGCCGGGTCCTGCCGATTCCGTTCGAACGTCCCCGGCACATCGGCTCGCTGATCGAGACGAGTGAATTCGCCGAGCTCTACAACGATCTGTGGAGCCTGTTCAAGGCGGAACTGGACACCGCCGACGCCTCCGTATGAGTAAGCCAGGTCCGGCAGCGCCGAGCGCGGACCGCGAAGGAGAAGTATCAATGGGACTGCGTAAGCGGGGCTCCGCGCCCACCCGGCGGCCGCAGGTGTGGACTCCGGAGCTGCTGGCGAAGGTCGAGTGGCGCAAGCGCGCGGCCGCCGAGCCATTCCGCGGCCTGAGCACCTCGGACGGCGTTGTGCCCGGTTTGTTCCCGGTGCGCGGCACGGGCGTCGACGTCAGCGGGATGCGGCGTGCCGCCGAGAACTATCTCGCCGCACTCACCCCCGCGCAGCTGGCCGAGGGCCGCTTCGCGATGGGCGATGTGTCCTGGCGGCACTGGAACAACGGCGCACGCTATTTCCTGCGCCACGGGCTGTGTCTCGAGGATCTCGACGAGACCACCCGCGACCTGGTGTTGGAGATCCTGCGCCGCAGCCTCAGCGCGGCCGGGTATTCGCAGGTCATCGATCTGATGCACCTCAACCTCACGATCGGCGAACTGCGCGACGAGGTCGATCTGCTGCACGAGTGGATGTACTGGTTCAGCGTCTACGGGGAACCGGAGACCGGCGGCCCCTGGGGCTGGCAGCTCGACGGCCACCACGTCAACGTCAACTGCGTATTCGTGGGCGACCAGATGGTGCTCACCCCGAGTTTCCTGGGCGCCGAACCCGTGCTCGCCGAATCCGGGAAATACGCGGGCACAAGGGCTTTCGGACGCGAGGAGGCCGTGGGCCGGAACCTGTTCGCCAGCCTGAGCGATCCGCAGCGCAAGCTGGCGACGATCGCGGACGAGTTGCCTCCGGAATTGTTCGTCGGTGCCTTCCGGGACAATTTCGAGCTGAACTACGCGGGCATCCCGTTCGGCGAGCTGACCGCCGAGCAGCATGCGATCGCGCGAGACCTGTTGGGGCTGTACGTCAATCGCGCCAACGACGGGCACGCCGCGGTGCGCATGGACGAGGTCGTGGCGCACGAATCCGACACCCATTTCGCCTGGGCCGGCGATGCCGACGGGGTCTTCTACTACCGCATCCACAGTCCGGTGATACTCGTCGAATTCGAGCATATGGCCGGGGTGATGTTCGACAACGACGTGCCGAGCCGACGCCACATCCACACCATCGTCCGCACACCCAACGGCAACGACTACGGCGTCGACCTGTTGCGGCAGCACCACGAGCGACACCATCACGGGCCGGACGGCCATGAACCGCACAGTCACGGTTCGCACCGCCATGACCCGCACGAGTGAGAACCGAATTCGAATGCTTATCGACGTGGAGGAACGATGAAACTGGTAACTGGTCGTGACGATCTCGCGGCCGCGGCGGAGAAGGCGGCCGCCCGGGCCGGGAACCCGCTGGAAAGGCTCGATGTGAAACCGGTGCACAAGGCGTCGCGCGGTTTCCTGAACGGCGGCTCGCCGGAGATCTGTGAACTGGCGATCGTGACGTTGTTGCAGGCGGTGGCCTACCGCAAACCGGTGGTGCTGCTGCCGATCACCACCCTCACCCGGTTCCAGCACCAGACCCTCGTGACGTGCGCGGATCTGTCGGTCGAGGATGTCGAGGGCCGCAGTGTCGGCATCCGGTCCTGGAGTCAGACCACCGGCGTGTGGATGCGTGGATTCCTGTCCCAGCAGTACGGCGTGGACCTGCGCAAGGTGAACTGGATCGTGTACGAGGGCGGGCACGTCGACGAATACACCGATCCCGAATGGGTCAGCCGCGCACCGGCGGGCGAGAAATTGCAGCGCGATTTCCTGGACGGCCGGCTCGATTTCGGCATCATGGGCAACGAACTGCCCTCCGACGATCGCATCCGCACGGCCGTTCCCGACGCGCTCGACGTCGCCGCGCGGTGGTCGGCGAGTAAGGGCTTCGCCCCGGTCAACCATGTCATGGGCGTCAGTGTCGCGGCGGCGCGGGCGAATTCCGAGACCATCTGCGCCGTCTACGACGCGATGCGCGACGTCGTGGCCGAAAGTGCGGAATCCGGTGCGGCGCAACGCGATTCGGCTGGCTTCGAAGCCCTGCGCGGCCCGATCACCGAAGCCGCCGCCTTCGCGCTCGAACAGCAGGTCCTGCCCCGGGCCGTCGATTTCGACGAGCTGGTGGCACAGTCGTGCGACGCTCTCGCAGTGCGGCCCGCGCGCCTCGGTGGCTGAGTGTGATGCGTGATTCGACAGTGGCGCGGCGCATCCGGCTCGGTGCGCTCGCGGTGATAGTGGTTCTCGGCGCGGCGCTGGTGACCGCGTGCGGTGACGATTCCGACGGGCGCACAACGATATCGGTCGGCGTCGGCGGAAGTATCTTCGACACGCAGCTGCATGTGGCCGATGCCAACGGCTACTTCCGCGCCGCCGGCCTGAACGTCCAGTTCGTGACGTTGACGGCCTCGATCGGCGCGGCGGCGCTGGAATCGGATTCGGTGCAGTTCTACAACGACAGCCCGACCGACTTCCTGACCGCAGTCGGCCGCAAGATCCCCGAGGTCGGGGTGTCGATGAATGCGGTGGGCAACCCGATCGGCCTGATCGTCAGCAAGAAGTTCGCCCAGGCGCACGGGTTGACCGAGCGGACTCCGCCCGCGACGGTGGCCAAGGCGCTGATCGGTTCGACCGGCGGGGCGAGTTCGGCCACGACCAAGGGGCAGGCCGGAATCTTCATGCGCGCCTACGGTGTTCAGCCGTCCAGCGCACGCTACGTGATGTTGCCGAGTCCGGCCGCGGACAAGGCCGCGCTGAACAACAACCAGATCGACTGGTTCGTCACCTCGGAGCCGATTCCGCTGGCGGTCCAGGCGGCCGGTGACGGTGTGGTCGTCGCGAGTCCGGAAACCGTTCCGGCGTGGTCGATTCCGAAGACCGGATACGGCCAGATCGTGGTGGCCCGGCAGAGCTACGTCCAGTCGCACACCGACATCGTGCGCAGGTTCGTCGGCGCCATCCAACAGGCCACGCAGTACATGCATGCGCACGAGAACGAGTCGCTGGGCGTGGCGAAGAAGGTATTGACCGGGGTCCCGGACGCGGTGTTGCTGCGCAGTCTGCGGCAGGTCGATTGGCCCGAGAGCAACACCATGAACGATTCCGGATGGAAAACCACCATGGCATTCCTCAATGCCGAGGGTGCGCTTCCCAAGGGAACGAAGATCACCCATTCCAACTGGACAAATGAATATCTGCCGCAATGACGTTCAGGGTGGACCCGGAAGGAACCGAAATGGTAACCGCGGAGAGTATCGAACCGAAGACGAGAAAAGCAGAAACCGTCGCACCGGCGCGCAAGCGGCCGAAGGGCGCGGGGTGGAGCAACGGCATGGTGGTGGCCATGCGCATCGTGGTGATCGCCGCATTCCTGGCGGTCTGGCAATTGGTGAGCGGGAGGCTGATTCCGGATTACGCGATCAGCCGGCCGACCGAGGTGGCGGTATCGCTGTGGAATCTGCTGATCTCCGCGAAGGGATGGATCGATATCTGGGCGACCACCGTCGAGGTGGTGGTGGGTTTCGGTCTCGGAATCGCACTCGGCACGGTGCTGGGTTTGGTGCTCGGCTCGTTCAAGACGGCCGGCCGGGTTTTCGAACCGCTGATGGCGGCGATCAACGGCATTCCCAAGATCGCTCTCGCCCCGCTGTTCATGCTGTTCTTCGGAATCGGCGCCTGGTCGAAGATCACGATCGCCGCCATGGGGGTGGCCTTCGTGATGTTCTACAACCTCTATCTGGGGTTGCGGCAGACCGATCATGAACTCGTACAGGGCATTCAGATGATGGGCGGGCGCAGACATCACGTCCTGTTCTACGTGACGATTCCGACGCTCGCCGCGCCGTTCTTCGCCGCGCTCAAAGCGGGTGGCCCGCTGGCCATTCTCGGCGTCATCGGCGGGGAGTTCATCGCCTCGTCCAAGGGCGTGGGCCACGAACTGTTCAATTCCGCGATGGCGCTGGACGCCGCCGGGGAGTTCGCCGGGCTGATCATTCTGGTCGTGATGACGCTGATCCTGAACGGGATGCTCAGCGAACTGGATTCCTACGCGCTGAAGCGTCTGGGCCTGGGTGTCCGGCGTTCCGCGCAACGCACCCGGGCGTGATTTCGCACGCTCAACCGACCACGGCCGCAAGCCATTCCACGATCGGGCGCATCGTCTCCCAGGAACCGCGGATATGTTTTGCGGCCCGTGGCGTTTCCAGCCAGGAGGGCGCGCCGAACTCGCGGCTGACCACGAGGGATTTGTGTCGCAGCAGGTCGATTCGGGGATGGTCGGGCGGAGAGCCCTTGGGCCGGGTTTTGAGGCGGTCGCCGCCCACGGTGTATCCGGCGGCGGTCAGCGCGGCGAGGATGCCCTCGAGTTCCGGTCCGCGAACCTCGTCGTCGATGGTGCTACGCAGGCGCGAAAGTTGTTCCGGGGATGCGGAATACAGGCCGCCCGCGACGAAAAGTCCGGGGGCGCCGATCTGTACGTACCAGCCCGCGCCCGGGGCGACGTGCGCGACCGCGCCCTGATGGTTCTTGTAGGGCGTCTTGTCCTTCGAGAAGCGCACGTCGCGGTAAGGGCGGAAGATCTTGGCCGGGCCGAAATCCTTTTCCAGTTCGGCTACCAGCGCCGTCATCGGCTCGCGGACCGCGGAATCGTAGATGTGCTTGTGCGCGGTCCAGAACGCCTTCGAATTATCGGCTTCCAGATCCTCGTAGAAGTCGAGTCCGGCCAGCGGGAACCCGATGAATCGGCTCATGGTGTCAACTTAGCGCGACCCGTCCAGGGTCAGATCCCGCGGGGCGAAGTGGTACACGGCCAGGCTCACCACCGTGGCCAGGATCGAGGCCAGACTGGCCCATTTGCCCAGGCGTTCGCCGCGCACATGCCCCACCGCGCCCAGAATCGCACCGACCGGACCGAGCAGCCACAGGCAGGACAGCAGGGTGAGCCCGGCGCAGACGAAGGCGATCGCGGAGAACAGCCCGGCGACCGGGTGCAGCGGCGACGCGGATCGAACACAGTGCGGCGGAACGGGATCCGGGCCGAGGCGTTTCCAGGTGCCGGTCGCGTCGTCGTCGGGGGAGCCGGGACGCTCGGGCCGGTGGCCGCCCGGGTACTGCCAGCTGGCGTCGGGATTGTCGGATTCCGTTCCCACGCCGCATCCCCTCGCTATCGGTGATCGTCTGTACGTAGTGGTTACCACGACAGCGCGCTGCGCGCGCGGCGACCGGTTCAGTCGCCCGGCTCGTCGACCACTTCCATCGCCGCGAGTTCGGCCGGCCGGTCGTCCTCGGCGCGCTCCTCGTCCCGGTGCCGCCGCCGGGTCCAGGACTGATCGAGATCCCGGGCGATCCCCTGCCGCCCCCCGTCCTCGTGATAGTCGATGATCAGATTATTCGGTGGGTCGGCGATGTATCGCTGGTACTCGCGCACCTCGTCGGCCTGCTCGTCATCCCCCAAGTCGTAATCGAGGTCCACCTCGGCCTCGTCGATATCCAGCACCTCGTCGACCAGTGCATCCCGCTCCTGATCCGGTCCCGATGCCGTGGTCATGGGCACACCGCCTCTCCACCGCAAGCCACCATGGCTGATAGCCCAACGCTACCGCCGATCGCCCCCGGATAGAATGTCGAGACAGCACCCACACCGAACAACAAGCAGGCTCAACACGCGCAATACGACCTCACGCGTCAGACGAGCCGTTAAAGGGTGAGACCACCCGGCCCCATGACGCTTTCTGCGGCCGAAGCTGTTCACCGGCCAGAGAAGCGAGCCGATACCCTGGCCGACACATCGAGTACGTCAATGTCCCGCGATGCCGTAGGTGAGCCCCCGGAAACGTGGGGCCTAATGCTCAGCGGCGAAGCGTCTCTGTCGGGCTGGGAGTGGCCCGCTGAGCGATAGGTTCAGCAAACGCCGACTCCAGGTTTTTTGGCGCGGTCTCGGCTTTTGTCCCTCGAAGCGCGTGGCCGAGGGCCGAGTCCCGAGGGCTGAACGACGAGCCTTGAAGCGCCGAAACCCCGCCGGAGCGAAGCGGAGGCCGAAAATCCAGCTCAGGCGTTCCCGTTGAACAGGCCCGTGACAGAGCCGTTCTCGAAAACCTCACGAATGGTCCGAGCCAGCAACGGCGCGATCGACAGCACCGTCAGCGACGGGAACTTCTTGTCCTCGGTGATCGGCAGCGTATTGGTGACGATCACCTCCTTGGCGCCGCAGGAGGACAGCCGCTCGGCGGCCGGATGCGACAGCACGCCATGTGTGGCGGCGATGACCACGTCGCCCGCACCGGCCTCGCGGAGCACCCGCACGGCCTCGGCGATGGTGCCGCCGGTGTCGATCATGTCGTCGATCAGGATGCAGGTGCGTCCCTCGACCTCACCCACCGGCCGGTGCGATTTCACCTGGTTGGGAACCAGCGGATCGCGCGTCTTGTGGATGAACGCCACTGGCGCGCCGCTGAGCGAGTCGGCCCACTTCTCGGCGACCTTGACCCGGCCCGCGTCGGGGGAGACGACGGTGACGTTCTCGGTGGAGTAGTGGGTGCGCACGTACTCCGACAACTGGACCAGCGCGTGCATGTGGTCCACCGGGCCGTCGAAGAAGCCCTGGATCTGATCGGTGTGCAGATCGACGGTGATGATGCGGTCCGCACCGGCGGTCTTGAGCATATCGGCGACCAGGCGCGCGGAGATGGGCTCGCGGCCGCGGTGCTTCTTGTCCTGGCGCGCGTACGGGTAGAACGGCAGCACCGAGGTGATCCGCTTGGCCGACCCGCGCTTGAGCGCGTCGATCATGATCAGGTGTTCCATCAGCCACTCGTTCAGAGGGGCCGGAAAGCTTTGCAGCACAAAGGCATCCGAGCCGCGCACGGATTCCTCGAACCGGACGAAGATCTCGCCGTTGGCGAAGTCGCGAGCCGTTTGCGGGGTGATGGAGACGTCCAGTTCCTTCGCAACCTGCTCGGCCAATTCGGGGTGAGCGCGCCCCGAGAACAGCATCAGGTTCTTCTGGTTGTCGGTCGAGAACGCGGTCACTCTCTGTTGCCATCCTTTTGCTCGGTTGCTTGACTCGCTGTGTCTGCGGCCTCGATCGCCTCGGCCGCGGCCTGTGCTGATGCGGTCCCTGGACGTTTCCGCTGCACCCAGCCCTCGATATTGCGCTGCGCACCGCCAGACACGGCCAGAGCGCCGGGCGGAACGTTTCTACGCAGCACAGTACCCGCCGCCGAATAGGCCCCGTCACCCACCGTGACCGGGGCGATGAACATGGTGTCACTGCCGGTCCGGACGTGTGAGCCGATGGTGGTGTGATGCTTGTTGACCCCGTCGTAGTTGACGAACACGCTGGACGCGCCGATGTTGCTGTACTCGCCGATGGTCGCGTCGCCGACGTAGGTCAGATGCGGCACCTTGCTGTACGCGCCGATCGAGGCGTTCTTGGTCTCCACGAATGCTCCGAGCTTGCCGGAGATCCCGACGATGGTGCCGGGCCGCAGATAGGCGAACGGGCCGATGGTGGCCGCGGGGCCGATGGTCGCCCCTTCGGCGTGCGTGCGCACCACCCGCGCGCCGTCGCCGACGATCACATCGGTGAGCGTGCTGTCCGGGCCGACCTCGGCATCCTCGCCGACGACCGTGTTGCCCATCAGCTGCACCCCGGGCCGCAGCACCGCGTCGCGGCCGATCCGCACGCTGGCATCGACCCAGGTGGTGGCCGGATCGATGACGGTGACACCGGCGCGCATATGCCGTTCGAGGATGTAGCGGTTCAGGGTTCGGGCGGCCGCGGCCATTTGCACCCGGTCGTTGACCCCGGTCACCTTGTTCGCATCGATCAGCCGAGCGCCGTGCACCGGATGCCCGGCCTCGCGGGCGAGCTTGAGCACATCGGTCAGATACAGCTCGTGCTGGGCGTTGGCGGTGGTGAGCCGGCCGATCATCACCCGGAGCACGGTGGCGTCGAAGACGTACACACCCGAGTTGACCTCGTTGATCGCGGCCTGTTCCGGGGTGGCGTCGGCATGCTCGACGATTTCGAGCACCCTGCCCTTCCCGTCGCGGACGATGCGGCCGTATCCGTTCGGGTCCTCCGGCTCGAAGGTCAGCACGGTGACCGCGGAGCGTTCGGTGTAGCTGCGATGTTCGTCGAGCAGCGCCGAGAGGGTGTGCCCGTCCAGCAGCGGCACGTCGGCCGAGGTGACGAGCAGATCGCCGGTGAAGTCCTCCGGCAGCGTCTCCAGTGCGCACTGCACGGCGTGCCCGGTGCCCAGCTGCTGCTCTTGGATGGCCGGGACGATTTCCCGATTCAGTTCCGCCGCAACGGCATTCACCGCGGCGCCGACCTGTTCGCGATCGTGGCCGATGACGGCGACGAGGTAGGTCGGGTCGATCTCGTCGGCGGCATGCAGCGCGTGGGCGAGCATGCTGCGTCCGGCCATCGAGTGCAGCACCTTGGGTGTCTTGGACCGCATTCGAGTTCCGGCTCCGGCAGCGAGAACGACGACGGCGGTCTGCTGTGGCATGGATCTCCCTCGGCTGGCGTCGTCGGGTGTCGTCGTCAGTATCGGATGTCGTCGTGATGTGTCGGGCGCGGACCACCATAGTCACCGCGCTCCCGAGCTCCGCCGCCAGGACTCGAACCTGGACTAACTGAACCAAAATCAGTGGTGCTGCCATTACACTACGGCGGATTGCCACACCGGCGGATCCACGAACCCGCCGCTGCGCCACGGCATGCGCGTAGATCCTCGCATGCGAGACCCCCCATCCGCCACTCTGTACCGCCTCGCTCCCCCGCCTCCCCGGGACTTCGTCGGGTGGGTGGAGGCTTGGGCGTCGGGCCGGCGGCTGGGAGCGGGGGCGAGTTCTGGGCGTACCCGGGGAGTTACCAATGTGAGTGCGAAATCAGTCGTTGCGGGGGATCGGGTCGGTTGGCGCCGTGTGATTTGCGTTGCCGGGCGGCGGTCGGGGGCGGGGAGTGGTTTCGATCCGGGGACTGGGTGGGGTGGGTTGCCGGTTATGGGGTGTGGGCGCTGAGTTACTGGCGGTTCTCGGGTGGCCGGGGCGTTGCGGGAGGGGTGGGAATGGGAATTCGCACTGGGAATCGGGGGAGGGGATGTGGTGCGGGACAGTGGGGGCGAGAGGGTATGCGAAAGAGCTGCGGGGCGGTCTGCAAGAGTTGTCCAGGCAAGTTGGACGGATGCGCAGGGAGGCGGTGGGGTATGACCTCGGGTGATTCCAACCGGACGGGGCGGGCGCGCATGACCGGAACCCAGCGGCGGCAACAGTTGATCGAAATCGGGCGATCACTGTTCGCCGAACGCGGTTACGACGCCACTTCGATCGAGGAGATCGCGCAGCGGGCTCAGGTGTCCAAACCCGTTGTCTACGAACATTTCGGCGGTAAAGAAGGGCTGTACGCGGTCGTCGTGGACAGGGAGATGTCCTCGCTGCTGCTGATGATCACCTCCTCGCTGACCCAGAACCGTTCCCGGGTCCGCCTGGAACAGGTGGCACTGGCGTTGCTGACCTATATCGAGGAACGCAGCGACGGATTCCGCATTCTGATGCGCGATCAACCCGCCGCCGCGGCCGAGGGCACCTATTCGAGCCTGCTGAACGAGGCGGTCAATCAGGTCGCGCATATTCTCGCGGGCGATTTCGGCCGACGCGGTTTCGACACGAGCCTGGCCACGCTGTACGCGCAGGCGCTTGTCGGTATGGTCGCCACCGCCGCGACGTGGTGGCTGGACGAGCGCGAACCCTCGAAGGAAGTGGTCGCCGCGCATCTGGTCAATCTCTGCTGGAACGGGCTGACCCATCTCGAGGCCGATCCGCAGCTGGCGTCGGAATGGCCGAGCGGGATCCCCGAATCCTCCGGCGGCGCAACACCCTGAGCCGCGTCGCGCATCGGACGGGACGTAATCGGGGGAGGAACTGGACAGTTAACCCAAAATTAGCGACGGAGGCCGGTCTGAATGCTCGATTCCACTGGCGAGGGCCGGTCGGATGGTACGGTTCACCCATCCTTCAAGTGCTGTTCGAGCTGTGATGTCGGTCAACTTCGGGATGTCGGTCTACTTCGGGATGGCTGGATTGAGGACAGGCGGATCTGATGGCTAGGCAAGCGCGCGCGGAGATCACGCGCGATTCCGTCCTTGCGGGCGCGGCCGATGTCTTTCTGCGCCTGGGCTACGCGAACGCGAGCCTGAGCGAGATCATCGCGCAGTCCAATGTCACCAAGGGCGCGTTGTACTTTCACTTCGGCTCCAAGGAGGAGCTGGCTCGCGCCGTGGTGGACCAGGGTAACGAGCGGTTGGTCAGCGCGTGTCAGGGATTCTTCGACCCGCGGGTGCCCGCACTTGAGGCATCCATCGGAATCACCTACGTGGTAGCCGATCTCACCATGAACGACCCGATGGTCGGCGCGATGCTCAAGCTGACCCACCAGATCGGCGACTACCGCGGGGCCAGCGGCGACAACATCGCCAAGACCTGGGGCGAAACCCACCGCCTGCTCGCCGAACGCGCCATCGCCCAGGGGGATCTGAAGCCCGACCTGGATCCCGACACGATCGGCATGCTCCTGCAGGAGATGACCGCGGGCGTCCACATCACCGCCGTCGGCACCGAGTCGATCGACCAGATGGCCGTCCGCATGGAACGCCTCTGGTACTTCCTGCTGCCCTCGATCGTCCCGGAGGAGAAGCTCGCGTATTTCCGCGAGTTCGCCGCCCGGCGTTTACGCCGCTACGTGCCGTAATATCTGCCTCCGCTTCGCTCCGGCGGGGTTTTCGGCGCGCCGAAACCTTTGGGTTGGCGCTGCTGAACCTATCGCTTCGCGGGCGACTCCCAGCGCGCCGAGACGCGCTTCGCCGCTGGCCGCGTTGGTCACCGCCTCGCTTCGCTTCGGCTGGTTTCAGGTTTGATGTGAAGAGCGTCGTTGTGTGGTCGAGACCTTGGCGTTCGGCCATGCGCTTCGAGGGATGAACGACGAGCCCGCGCCGAAAACATCGGGGTTGGTGTTGCTGCGCCTTTCGCTTCGACTCCAGCCGCGCATAGGCGCTTCGCCGCTGACCGCGATCGACGTGGGGTGATGAACGGTCGCGCGGGCCACGGTCGGCCCGGCTGCCTGATTCGCGGATATGCTCTGCGACCGAGGTGATCGTGCAGCTGACTGCCGGGGTGGCCTGTCTGCTTCAACGGTGGTTCGGCAGCACGGGGGAACATTGGGAATGCTTTCGAGCGGAGGGATATCTCGGATGGTCATCCATGCCGGAGATGCTCGCGCACAGCTTCTCTCGTTGATCCGGCAGGTCAACGACGACCATGTGCCGGTGTACATCAGGTCTGAGCGCGGGGACGCGGTGCTCGTGTCGGCCGCGGACTTCGACTCGTGGCATGCGACCGCGTATCCGCTTCGCTGATCGGCCGACGCCGGGCGGCTGACGGAGGCGGTCGCTCGCGACCGCGCGGGGACTGGGCTCGGGGTTGTCGGGGGTGGTGACTAGACTCGGTTGGCCGCCGTCTGATGCCCATTTGCGCCAGGAGTCTGTTCATGTCCACCCAACGCCCATCTCTCGCGGGACTGGCCGCGGTGGCCGGTGCCGATACCGCACTTGCCCAGGTCAGAGGGTTGGTGGGGCAGTCGCCGGTGCAGTTGATCGCGCCCTCGGCGGTGCGGCCGTTCGTGGCTGCGACGCTGGCCGGGGAGCGGCCGTTGGTGGTGGTGACCGCCACCGGGCGGGAGGCCGACGATCTGACGGTGGAGCTGGCCGAGATCGTCGGGACCGGCGTTGCGCTGTTCCCCTCCTGGGAGACCCTGCCGCACGAGCGCCTCTCACCCAGTGCCGACACCGTCGGGCGGCGCCTGCAGGTGCTGCGCCGGCTGGCCCATCCGGAGGACCCGTACGTCGAGCCGCTGCGGATCGTGGTGACGACGGTCCGGTCGCTGATGCAGCCGATGGCCTCGGGCCTGGGTGATATCGAACCGGTGGTGCTGCGAGTCGGGGCCGAATTCGAATTGGACGAATTGGCCGCCCGGCTGGTCGAATTCGCGTACGAGCGGGTCGACATGGTCGGTAAGCGCGGCGAATTCGCGGTGCGCGGCGGCATTCTCGACATCTTCCCGCCGACCGCGGATCATCCTGTGCGCGTGGAGTTCTGGGGCGACGAGATCAGCGAGCTGCGGCCGTTCTCGGTCGCCGATCAGCGCTCGCTGACCGATGTCGCGGTGGAAATCGTTGTGGCGCAACCATGTCGCGAGTTGCTGCTCACCGAGGATCTGCGCGCCCGCGCGGCCGAGGTGGCCGCCGACCACGCCGCCGACGCCGCGCTGGTGGAGATGCTGGACAAGCTCGCCCAGGGCATCGCGGTCGAGGGGATGGAAGCGCTGCTGCCGGTGCTGCTTCCGCCGGGCATGAGCGGGTCAGGGCCGGAGGCGGCAGCGGAGCGTAACCACGTAGGCCCCCCGCTCATGCCCCATCGACCCGGCCTGCAACTGCTCACCGACGTCGTGCCCGCGGGAACCCATGTGCTGCTGTGTGATCCGGAGAAGATCCGCACCCGCGCCGCCGATCTGGTGCGCACCGGTCAGGAATTCCTGGAGGCTTCCTGGACCGCGGCCTCGTTCGGCGCCGCGGCCCCGCTCGGCGCGCACGGTCTGGACCTGGCGGCCTCGGCCTACCGCGATCTGGATGTCATCCACGCCGGCGCCGACGCCCGCGAACTGCCCTGGTGGACGCTGAGCCCGCTGTCCTCCGGCGATCCGGCCGAGGTCGTGCTGCCCGTCCTGGCCGCACCGGTCGCTCGCGGCTCGGAGGAACTGGTCGCCACGGTCTTCGCCTCGCTGCGCGCGCATGTGAGCACCGGCGGGCGTGCGGTCATCGTGGTCGCCGGACACGGTACGGCACAACGCGTTCTGGAACGTCTCGCCGATGCCGAGGTCCCCGCCGCGACGCTCGAACCCGGTGCGGAACCCGTGCGCGGGCTGGTCGGTGTGCTGTGCGGTTCGCTGCACGACGGGGTGGTCTTCGACGACGCGAAACTGGTCGTCATCGCCGAATCGGATCTGACCGGCAATCGCGTCACCGCACCCGGCGAGGGCAAGAAACTGCCCGCGCGCCGGCGCAACCAGGTCGATCCGCTGGCGCTGAACTCCGGCGATATGGTCGTGCACGATCAGCACGGCATCGGCCGTTTCGGGGAGATGATCGGGCGCACGGTCGGCGGCGCGCGCCGGGAATACCTGGTCATCGAGTACGCGCCCAGTAAGCGCGGCCAGCCCGGCGACCGGCTGTTCGTGCCGATGGATTCGCTCGATCAGCTCTCCCGCTACGTCGGCGGCGAGATGCCGAGCCTGTCCAAACTCGGCGGTTCGGACTGGTCGAATACGAAACGCAAGGCGCGCAAGGCCGTTCGTGAGATCGCGACCGAACTCGTGCAGCTGTACGCCGCCCGCCAGGCCGCCCCCGGACACGCCTTCGCCCCGGACAGCCCGTGGCAGCAGGAGATGGAGGACGCGTTCGCGTTCACCGAGACGCACGATCAGCTCACCGCCATCGCCGAGGTCAAGGCCGATATGGAGAAGGCGGTCCCGATGGACCGGGTGATCTGCGGCGACGTCGGCTATGGCAAGACCGAGATCGCGGTGCGCGCGGCGTTCAAGGCGGTGCAGGACGGTAAGCAGGTCGCGGTGCTGGTGCCGACGACGCTGCTGGCCCAGCAACATCTGCAGACCTTCGCCGAGCGCGTCGCCGGATTCCCGGTGACGGTGAAGGGCCTGTCCCGCTTCACCGATCCGGCCGAATCGCGAGAAGTGCTGGAGGGCATGACAACCGGTGAGGTCGACATCGTCGTCGGCACCCATCGCCTGTTGCAGACGGGCGTGCGGTGGAAGGATCTGGGCCTGGTCATCATCGACGAGGAGCAGCGTTTCGGGGTCGAGCACAAGGAACACATCAAGGCGCTGCGCACGCACGTGGACATGCTGACCATGTCCGCGACGCCGATTCCGCGCACCCTGGAGATGAGCCTGGCCGGCATCCGCGAGATGTCGACCATCCTGACCCCGCCCGAGGAACGCCATCCGATCCTGACCTACGTCGGCGGATACAACGACAAACAGGTCGCCGCCGCCATCCGCCGCGAGCTGCTGCGTGACGGGCAGGTGTTCTACGTGCACAACCGGGTGTCCTCGATCGACAAGGCGGCCAAGCGAATTCGCGATCTGGTGCCCGAGGCGCGGGTGGCGATCGCGCACGGTCAGATGAACGAGGACACGCTCGAGCGCACCGTCCAGGGTTTCTGGGAGCGCGAGACCGACGTGCTGGTGTGCACCACGATCATCGAGACCGGCCTGGACATCTCCAATGCCAATACGTTGATCGTGGAACGCGCTGACGCGCTGGGACTTTCGCAGCTGCATCAGTTGCGCGGCCGGGTCGGGCGCAGCCGCGAGCGCGGTTACGCCTACTTCCTGTATCCGCCGGAGAAGCCGCTCACCGAGACCGCCTACGACCGGCTGGCCACCATCTCGCAGAATTCGGATCTGGGCGCGGGTATGGCCGTGGCGATGAAGGATCTCGAAATCCGTGGCGCCGGAAACGTTCTGGGCGCGGAACAGTCCGGACATGTCGCCGGTGTGGGCTTCGATCTGTACGTGCGGCTGGTCGGGGAGGCGGTGGAGGCATACCGCGCCGCCGCCGATGGCCGTCCGATCGTCACCGACGAGGAGGTCAAGGAGGTGCGCATCGATCTTCCGGTGGACGCGCACATCCCGCCCGACTACATCTCCAGCGACCGGCTGCGGCTCGAGGCGTATCGCAAGCTCGCCGCGGCTCAGGACGATGCCGCGCTGGCCACGGTGGTGGAGGAGCTCGTCGACCGGTACGGCCCGTTGCCGGTGGAGGTCGGCAGGCTGGTGTCGGTCGCCAAGTTGCGGCTGCTGTGCCGCGAGTACGGACTCACCGAGGTCGGCGTCACCGGGACGACGCTCAAGATCTCGCCGATGCAGCTGGCCGATTCGAAGCAGCTGCGCCTCGAGCGCCTCTACCCGACCGCCACCTACCGTCCGACCACCGGCATCGTGCAGTTGGCGCTGCCGCGCGTGCAGGACAGCGTCGGCGCGGCCCGCGTACGCGACGTGCAGTTGCTCCAGTTCATCGCCGACATGCTGCTCGCGCTGGACGGAAAGCCCCAGGGCACAGTCGATCTGCGGGTCGCCACCGAGGTGTCGGCGGCGCGATGACGCGGTGTTGGACAACTGCCCGCAGGGCCGTGACAACGAGGGGCCGGTGACCGCGGCCCGCCGAGACGGCGTGCCGGGGCGCGCGGACGAAACTCGGCCGAATGCGGACAGCGCGGCGGATCCGGCGCACTCGGCCGATTCCGCCCAGATTGCGCACGGCCTCACCGAGGCTGTGCAGGTGATGGACCGGCTGTGGAGTTTCGGTGGCTGGGAGGTCACCCAGACGCACGACTCGCTGCGCCCGTACCTGCTCGAGGAGACCTACGAGCTGCTCGACGCCATCCAGCAGGGCGATACCGGAACCATCAAGGAGGAACTCGGCGATCTGCTGCTGCAGGTGCTGTTCCACTCCCGAATCGCCGAGGCCGCAGGCGAATTCACCGTCGACGACGTAGCCGCTGCCCTGGTCGCCAAGCTCGTGCACCGCAGCCCGCACCTGCGCGACGCCTCGATGGATCCGCGCGCCACGGTCGAGGAGAAGATCGCCGCCCAGGAAAAGGCTTGGGAGGAAAGGAAATCCGCGGAGAAGTCCCGCCGCTCCTGCCTCGACGGCATAGCCATGGCCCAACCCGCCCTCGCCCTGGCCGAGAAGGTCCGCTCCCGCAGCGCCAAGGCCGGTCTGCCCGACGATCTCGTGCCGGAACTCCTGCGGGTGATCCATCTCGGCGCCTCGGACAGCGCCGAGGAACGCCTCCGCAAGGCCACCATGTCCTTCGCCGCCGCCATCCGTACCGCGGAGGACGCCGCCGAACACGCTCGCGGACAACGCCTCCCGCTCGCCCCCGAGGACTGGCACACCTATTGGCCGCGGTGAGGCCGGTCGCGGCACAGTGCGAGAACCGATGCCCGCGACAAGGGGCGGATGCCCGATCGGCCATCACCAGGTCAGTCGCGCGGATCGCAGCTCGGCCAGCGACATGTCCCTTCGTCGGCGGGCGAGGCTGCGTAGCGTGCCGGCGTTGAGATAGCCGACCCTGGTGGCGATCGCATCCACCGTCAACGCCGTGGTGCGGAGCAGTTCCGCGGCCCGTTCCAGGCGGATATCGTCGGCGAAATCCTTGGGGGACATGCCGAGTTCGCTCTGGGTGGCGCGTTGCAGGCTTCGCTCGGTGATGCCGAGTTCGTGTGCGGCCTGGGAGACGCGGAACTGCTGCGAGATGTGTTCGCGGACCCATCGCTCGAAGGCCGCGGTGAGGGAGTTGTCGCGGGCGATGACCTCGGAGACGGAAAAGTTGGCCTGGGTCTTCCGGTTTCCGGCGGCGAGGTATCTGGCGGCCAAATCGGCGAGCGCCGGGCTCTTGGCTCCCACCAGTGACAGCGCCAGGTCGAGGTGGGACAGCGACGCCCCCGCCGTCGTGACGTGCCGTCCGCGGCACAACGTGAGATTCTCCTGCAGGCTGACCTGTGGGTACCGGCGCCGGAAGCCCGGTCCCAGCCACCAGCTGGTCGTGGCCGGTGAACCGTCGAGCACTCCGGCCTCGGCCAGGAAGAATGTGCCCGTACAAGCGGCGGCGAGGTGGGCGCCGGCCGCCCGCGTATCCCTGATCCGTTGCAGCACAGCCTGATTACCGAATCCGGATACCAGGCCGATCAGTGACTCGAGGTCGAGGACGTTGACCGCGGGCACCACCATCACGTCGGAATCCCCGGCCAGGTCGTCGAGCCGCACCGTCGGGATGGTATGGCCGTGGCCCGACCGCACGCTGGCTCCCAGGGAGACCACCTGCACTTGCCACGAATCCGGTGGCACCGGCAGCTCCGAGCGCAGGGCATTCGCCATGCCGAACGTCTCCAGCAGGGCGGTGAACCCGAAGTCCGCGACGCCGTCGGTCACGAAGATGGCTACACGCATGTCGGAAATGGTACGGAAAGTGTCGTATCCGACACTACTTTCCTGAATTTGCGCGGCATACGGTTTCAAGCACACGAACACCCCGCCCGTTCATCCGTTGATCCACCACCCTTGGAGTGCGCATGCCCGTCCTGGCCACCACCGGCACCCATCACATCCGCCTGACCGTGACCGACATCGATCGCTCACGCGCCTTCTATCGTGATGTCCTCGGGTTCGAGGTAGCCGCGGAGTCGCCGGGCAGCCCGGACGATCCGCAGGTACGTGCGGACCCGTTCCGGTTGTACGGCGGCTGTGTATTCCAGGCCAACGGCATGCTGCTGGGGCTGCGTCCGGTCGCACCGGCGCCGGACCGTTTCGACTCCGAGCGGGTCGGCCTGGACCACCTGAGCTTCTCGGTCGAATCCAAGAACGAGCTGCATCGCGCGGCCACCCGGCTCGAGGAAGCGGGCATCGAGCACGGACAGATCATCGATATGCCGCAGTTCGGGATCTCGATCCTGTCCTTCGACGACCCGGACGGCATCCATCTGGAACTCACAGCACCGCTGTGAACTCTGGAACGAATTCGGTGCCCGACCGCACGGGTATCCGGAAAAGGTAGACCGATGCATCACCGGCGTCCCTACAACGACACCGCCGTAGCTGCGGTATTGCCCGGCCCGAGCGCGCTGCTGCGTGCACTCGCCGGGCAGAACGCCAGTCCAGCGCGGCGGAACGACGCACCGGCACGCCGCGCCCATGCGCACGACGGAGCCGAGCGCCGGCGCGGTGGAGTGATCAGCCAAGCGCTGTGCGGCCTGGCGCGCGAACTGACCGAGGTGCATCGGCAGATGGGCGTTCACCCGAACCTGGTCGATGAGCTCGGCTCCCGCCGTGTCGTGCTGATCGCCGATATCGACGCGTGGACGATCCGGAACCTGCCGAGCCCGGCGGTGGGGGCACGACCGCACGAACACACGCTCGGCGAAACCATCGATGGCATGGCAGCGGTCGCGGCGCACGCCTTCCTGCTCCTGGCGACCGACGGCCCAACCTCCGACCGAGTGCATCGGCAGTGGACTCGGCTCGCCGAATTGGAGGTCGCCTACGGAGATCTGGCACGCGATCTGCGTGACGGCCGCCGCTACCTCCCGGTGGTGCGCGCGCACGGCACCGATCAGCAGGTGGTAACCGCGCACGGGCCGAACAATTATCGAACCATTCCGAAAAGCCCTGTGGCGGTGGACTACCCATGAGTGCGCTGGCTTTGGATATCGGTCCTGTGACTTTCGCCGCGGGCCGGATCACAGCATGGCCGGGTATCACCGGTACCCGCCGCATTCCGACACCGGCGCACGCGGTGTGGGAGAGCTGCCGCGAACTGTTGCTCGATGTCGCCGGGGACGATGAAATCGCCGCGGTGGGCATCGCGTGTGCCGGGCCGATCCGGCACACCACGGGCCTGATCGCCCCTGCCGGGATACAGTCGTGGCGTCATGGATTCGCGCTCGCGGACGCGGTGCGGCGCATGTTCCCGGCCGCCACGGTCGAAATCGCCACCGATTGCCACTGTCTGATGCTGGCCGAGCGACACGCCGGCGCGCAGGTAGATGCCGACACGATACTGGCAGGCGCGGCAATCCTCACCCGGACCGCGGGACGACCCTCTGTCCCGCCCGCATCATGCGCGGGGGGAAAGCTCGGAATCGATCGGGCCGCAACCGGTCAGCACCCGTCGTGGCATATCACGTGCCGGCACCACAAGCCGCGATGACCCGAGGATGCCCGCGCGTGATCTCCGAACCCTGTCGTGCGCGGATGCGATGCGTGGCAACAGGTGTAACGAATCATTCCGCAGTGGTAACGAAAGGCCTTGTGAGAGCGGAAGTTCGAGCGCCGGTGGTGCGGTAGCGGCCGGGGGAGAGGCCGAATTGTCTGGCGAAGGCGTGGGAGAAGGCATACGGGGTGGCGTAGCCGACCTGAGATGCTATGGCAGACAACGGGTCTTCGGTGTCGCGAAGTAGGACCGCGGCGCGGGTCATGCGCCACCAGGTGAGGTATCCCATGGGCGGCCGGCCGGCCAGGGCGGTGAAGCGACGGGCGAGCGTGGCGCGCGAGACGCCGGTCTCGGCGGCGAGGCGGTCGATGGTCCAGGGTGCGGCGGGGTCGGTGTGCAGGGCGCGCAGGGCGGCGGCGGTGATCGGATCGGTCAGCGCGGCCGGCCACAGACCGGTGCGTGATTCGGTCATCCACGCGCGGATCATGTAGATCAGCAGCAGGTCGAGCAGGCCGGGGACGGCGATGCACGAGCCCGGGCCGCGGCGGTCCAGTTCGAGTCCGAGCAGATCGATCGCGGAGCGCAGTTCGATCCGGTCGCCGATGCGGGTCGGCAGATGGATCAGCTGCGGCAGTTCGGCGACGAGGGGGTGCTGCCCGCGGCGGTCGAGCCGGTACTTGCCGCACAGAACCTCGAATTCGGCAGTGTCCGAGGGTATTTCGGGGCTCTGCTCCGCGCGCCATCGCTCGAACGGTATCGCGTGGGTCGCGGCGTGCTCGTCGAGTGGATGGTCGGCGAGCACATGTTCGGTCCCGTGCGGCAGCAGTACCGCATCGCCGGGGCCCAGCAGCACCGGATCGCCCACCTCGGGAAGGACCCAGCAGTTGCCCCGCAGGACGACGTGGAACCCCGCGCCGTCGTAGGCGGTCAGGCGAGTGGACCAGCCGCGCTCCCGAGTGCGCAGCCGGCTCGACGACGGCTGTCCCAGGCGCATCGCGGCGATCGCATCGCTCAGCACATCCATGCAGCCAGCATAGCGATCAAGCTCATCAGTGAGATGAACACGTATTTTTTCGACGTGATCGAGCATTGAACGACTCATATGCCCGCCATAGCCTGTGAATATGGAAAGTTCACAGAGCATCGTGCTGGGCGAGGTCGAGATCTTCCGCGTCATCGAGTGGCGGGGACAGTTGATGCCGGGCCCGGCCCTGCTGCCCGATACGACCGAGCGGACCTGGCGAGAGAACGCGGACTGGCTCGCACCGGACCACTGGGATGCCGATACCGAACTCGTCGTGGCCGCGATTCAGACGTGGGTACTGCGCAGCGGCGGCCGCACGATCCTGATCGATACGGGTGTCGGCAACGATCGCGAGCGGCCCGGACGTGAGCTGTTCCACCGGCGGCACAGTGACTTCCCCGAGCGCATGGCACGGGCCGGCGTGCATCCCGACGATGTCGACATCGTGATCAACACCCACGTACACGGCGATCACGTCGGCTGGAATACGCACGACGTCGACGGTGAGTGGGTTCCGGCCTTCCCCAACGCGCAGTACCTGATTCCGGCGGCGGACGAAGCGTACTTCGGCCCCGGCAACAACTACGCCGACGGCCGCCGCCCCGACGACGAATTCATGTACGAGGACAGCATCGCTCCCGTTCATCGCGCAGGTCAGAGCATCCTGTGGGAGAACGCCTACCGCATCGACGAGAATCTCACCCTCGAGTCCGCCCCCGGTCACACTCCCGGTTCCTCGGTGGTCCGCCTGGCATCGGGCGGCGACCGGGCCGTCTTCGTCGGCGATATGGTGCACAGTCCCATGCAGTTGCTGCACCCGTCCTGTAGCAGCTGCCTGTGCCTGAACCCTCGGGAAGCCGCGATCACCCGCCGCCGAGTCGTCGAACGTGCCTCCGACGAAAGGGAATTGGTGATACCCGCCCATCTCGGCGGCTCAGGTGCGGTCGAAGTTCGCCGCGCCGGAGCGGGTTTCGCGCTCGGCGAATGGGCGGTGATGAGCGAACCGCGCTGAATCACCAAGTGCGGCAGAGGGCGCGAAACCGTTGACCACAGCGCTATCTCGATGGATCAGCGCGAATGCTGTTGCCGCGTTGCGACATCGGAGGATTCGCGGGATCAGGCGCCGGCAGGCCTGTCGATTCCGGACAGTGCGTACTCCACGGCCTGCGCGGGGGAGTGCGCCCGGAACGACGGATCCGGCACCGGGTTTCCGGTGCTGTCGAGCAGTTGCCAGCCGCCGAGAGTGACCACGCGCGCACCTCGGCGGTGCGCGAGGGCGAATTCGGACAGTGTGCCCCAGGAACCGCCGATGACGATCACCGCGTCGGCCGAGGAGACGATGACGGCATTGCGTGCCTCGCCCATATTCGTCCGGATCACCGCCGACACACCGGCGCAGACCGCGCCCGGATCGTCGTCCGGCCGGATCCCGATCACCAGGCCACCGGCCTCGCCCGCCCCGGCGGCCACCGCCGCCATCACCCCGGTACCGCCCCCGCACAGCACGGTCGCCCCCGCCTCGGCCAGTAACCCGCCGCCGACCAGGGCATTCTCCGCCTCGGCAGCGGTGCACTGCCGAGGACAGCAGACGGCGACCTGGATCGCG
>CBJNFW010000122.1:0-23438 GCA_966435935.1 uncultured Nocardia sp. | reverse complement strand
TCTCGAGGGCTGAACGACGAGCCTCAAAGCGCCGAAAACCCGCCGGAGCGAAGCGAAGGCCAAAAACACAGCACAGCTCAGACGCCCAGTACTGTCGGCACGATCATCGGGCGGCGGCGGTAGGTTTCGGCGACCCAGCGGCCGACGACGCGACGGACGCTCTGGGCGATGCGGTGGGTGTCGGTGATGCCCTCGCCGGCCAGGCGCATCAGCTCCGCTTCGACCAGGGAGTGCGCCTCGCTCAGGGCGTCGGGATCGTCGGAGAAGCCGCGGCCGCTGAGTTCCGGGGAGCTGACCGCCTTGCCGGTGGTCGCGTCCACCGCGACGGTGATCGAGATGAAGCCGCCCTCGCCCAGCACCAGGCGATCGGACAGCGTCGACTCGCCGACATCACCGACCGACAGACCGTCGACGTAGACCTGCCCGACCGGCACCCGGCCCACGATCGAGGCGATGCCGTCGACCAGGTCGACCACCACGCCGTCCTCGGCCAGGATCACCCGGTCGACCGGGACGCCGGTCGCCGCGGCCAGCGCGCCGTTGGCCCGCAGGTGACGCCATTCGCCGTGTACCGGCATGGCATTCGTCGGCCGCACCGCGTTGTAGAGATACAGCAGCTCACCGGCCGAGGCGTGCCCGGACACGTGCACCTTGGCGCTCTGCTGGGTGACCACGGTCGCGCCCAGCCGGGCCAGGCCGTTGACCACGCCGAACACGGCGTTCTCGTTGCCCGGGATGAGCGAGGAGGCCAGTACGACCAGATCGTCGGCACGGATGTTGATCTGCCGGTGATCGCCGCGCGCCATCCGGGACAGCGCCGAGAGCGGCTCGCCCTGCGAGCCGGTGGAGATCAGCACCAGCTTGTGCACCGGCAGGTTGGCGGCCTGATCCAGGTCGACCACGACGCCGTCGGGAATGTCCAGATAGCCCAGATCCTGCGCGATCTGCATATTGCGCACCATCGAGCGGCCGACGAAGCAGACTCGCCGGTCGTAGCGCTGGGCGACCTCGACGACCTGCTGGATGCGGTGCACGTGACTGGCGAAGGAGGCCACGATCACCCGCCCCTTGGCCTTGCCGATGACGTTGTCCAGCACCGGCCCGATCTCCCGCTCGGGGGTGACGAATCCGGGCACCTCGGCGTTGGTGGAGTCGACCAGGAACAGGTCCACTCCCTCGTCACCGAGCCGGGAGAAGCCGGCCAGGTCGGTCAGGCGGCCGTCCAGCGGCAGCTGGTCGAGTTTGATGTCACCGGTGTGCAGCGCCAGGCCCGCAGGGGTGCGGATGGCGACCGCGATGGCGTCCGGAATCGAGTGGTTGACCGCGAAGTACTCGCATTCGAACGGACCGTGGGTGGTCTTCTCCCCCTCGGTGACCTCGGTCAGTTTCGGCTGCAGCCGGTGCTCCCGGCATTTCGCCGCGACCAGCGCGAGGGTGAACTTCGAACCGATCACCGGGATGTCCCGGCGCTGCCGCAGCAGGAACGGCACCGCGCCGATGTGATCCTCGTGCCCGTGCGTGAGCACGACGGCGACCACATCGTCCATCCGGTCCTCGATCGGCCGGAAATCGGGCAGGATCAGATCCACGCCGGGCTGCTGATCTTCCGGGAACAGCACCCCGCAATCCACGATCAGCAACTTGCCGCCGAATTCGAAAACGGTCATATTGCGGCCGATTTCGCCGATACCGCCGAGTGCGAAGACACGTAATCCGTTGCGCGGCAGGGCCGGAGGCAGACCCGCGGGCTGGGCGATGACCGAGGCCGGTTGCGGCGCAGCGGTTTCGGATCGTTTCGAGGGCTGCCGACCACGACCCGACCGGCGCGCGGAACCGCCGCGATCGGGTCTGTCCTGGGCCGCGGGCTCCGGCCCGGAATCGCCCTTCGCGGCGCGGGCGGCCTTCTCCGGCTGCGTGTCCTGCGCCCGGGTCTTGCCGGCGCGGGCCTCTTCCTTGGCCGATTTGGCCCGCCCGGACCTCTTCTGCGGCTCCTGCGAAACCGGCTCCCGCGACTCCCGCTCCTGCGAAACCGGCTGGGCCACAATCGGTTCCGGCGGCGGTGCGGGTGTTGGCGCACCGGCCGAGCGGGTGGCGGCCCGCCGGGGACGACGGGTCACGGGCACGTCCGTATTCTCTTCACTCATTTCAGCACCCCCGCGGCCCGCAGATCCGCGGCGACCGCTTCGAGTTGTTCGGCATCGGGCATCAGCTGGGGCAGACGCGGCTCGCCGGTCTCCACCCCGAGCAGCCGCAACGCCGCCTTGGTCATCGACACACCACCTACGCGGGCCATCGCCCGGCACAGCGGCAACATGCTCACGTGCAGCTCACGCGCCTGCGCGACGTCACCGGCGAGGTAGGCGTCGCGCAGCCGGCGCAGCCGTTCGGGCACCAGATGCCCGATGACGCTGATGAATCCCACCGCGCCGACCGACAACCACGGCAGGTTCAGGATGTCGTCGCCGGAGTAGTAGGCCAGATCGGTTTCGCTGATCAGCTGCGCGCCACCGGCCAGATCACCCTTGGCGTCCTTCACCGCGACGATCCGCGGATGCTCCGACAGCCGCAGAATCGTCTCCGAGGCGATCGGCACCACCGAGCGCGGCGGGATGTCGTACAGCGTCACCGGCAGATCGGTCGCGTCGGCGACCGCGGTGAAGTGCGCGATCAGGCCCTCCTGCGTGGGTCGCGAGTAGTACGGGGTCACCACCAGCAGTCCCTGCGCGCCCGCGCGCTGGGCGTTGCGCGCCAGCTCGATGCTGTGCGCGGTGTCGTAGGTGCCCGCTCCCGCGATGACGGTCGCGCGGCCACCGATCCCGTCCACGACCGCCCGCAGCAGATCGAACTTCTCCGATTCGGTGGTGGTCGGGGACTCGCCGGTGGTACCGGAGATGGCAAGCAGATCGACCCCCCGATCGACCAGATGGTTGGCCAGTGCGACGCCGGCATCGACATCGAGTTTGCCGTCGGCAGTAAAGGGAGTCACCATCGCGACACCGACCGTGCCGGACGCGCGCAGCCCAGTCCCCGTCGATTCACCGTTCGTCATGGTCAAAAGGCTACTGGGTGTGCTGCCTTCGCTTCGCTCCGGCATGTTTCTCCGCATCCGGCCGCGCTCGGCATCGGCTGTTTCCGCACCCGAAGGCTCGTCATCGGCATTTTCCTTGAATGATGTCAGCGATGACGTCACAATGGCGTCATGGATATCGATAAGTACACCGCGCGGCTGCGCGAGGACCTGATCGCCGCCGCGGCCCTCGGCGACGAGAAGACGCAGGCCACTGCCGCGGCGCTGGCATCCGCGACCGAGAACGCCGCGCGGCTGACCCTGCTGGCCGCCCTGTCGGATCTGGCCGCCGAGGTCAGCGAGACGCTGGGCGATCGCACCGTGCACGTCTCGCTGAACGGGACGGACGCGAAGGTCGACGTGCGCAAGAACGCGCCGTCGCCCGACGACGAGGCGCCGACCTTCGAGGACATCACCGGCGACATCAGCCGGGTCACCCTGCGCATGGTCGACCAGATCAAGACCCGTGCGCAGCAGGCCGCCGAGCAGAACGGCATGTCGCTGAACTCATGGCTGTCCAGCACGGTTCAGGACGCCTTGCGCGATCAGACACGCTGGGGCGGGCCGAAACGGCACGAGGACTGAATCGCCTTCGGGTCCAAGACATTTCACCTACCCACCAATATGACGTCACCGTGGCGTCAACGCCGCGGTCGGGCGGCCCCGGCCGCTCACCATGTCGTTGCCCGCTGTCGCGCGGCATCTCCAGATGCTCGTCCGGCATCCGGGCGACTCCCACACACACCGGCCGCCCGCACTCGAACAGGTCGCTGCCCGCCGCAGGTTCTCCCTCACGTACTCACCGCGACGTTGCCGTCGGTATCGATCTCGGTGCGCCGGTCGTCGTCGGCGGCGTGCGCCAGGACGGTGGCCAGCACTCGCCGCCCCAGCGGCAGCACCCGCACCGTCACCGATCCCGAGTTCGCGGCGTCCAACTGCTGCACCGCGGAATCGATCACGCGCTGACGCACCCACTGCGGCACCCCTTCGAAACCGCCGTCGTCCAGGAGCACCACCTCGACCCCACGCGACCGCGCGCCCCGGGCCGCGCCGCTGAGTTCCTCGGTCACCAACTGCGGCGCGCGCAGACCGTCGCGCAGTTCGGCCTCGAGCAGGCGGCACTGTTCACGCTCGGCGGCGCTCAGGGCGGCGCCGTCGGCGATCCGCTCCAGAATCGGCCGGGCCACCCGGTCCAGCCGGGCCAGCTGCCGGATCCGCTCACCGTCCGCGGCGGCCATCGTGGCCTCGGCCGCGGCGCGAATCGTGGCCTCCTCGCGCAACATTCGCAGCGAACGCTGGGTCGGCCGGATGATCACCGCGAATGCCGAGACCGCCGCGACCGTGCCGATCGGGACTATCGACGCCGAGACGATCGCGTCGAACCGCACATCGATCCGCAGGCCCGCGGTCACCAGGACCGCCGCCGAGAAGGCGACACTCACCCACTCCGCCGCGATCCGCCCGCACACCACCAGCGCGGCCAGGACATAGGAGCAGGCGAAGGCCGTCCACACGACGTGATGCGCGGGCGCGGATCCCAGCCCCACCGCCGTCAGCGCGGTCGCCACCGGCCCCGCGGCGGCGACGAACACGGTCGCGGGCCACGGCAGCGGATCGACCGGCACCAGCAGGACCAGCCCCCCGGCAACGGCCATGATCGCGAGCGCGACCAGGGTCTGCGTCACGGACGCGGCCTGCAGATTACCGAGCATGTACAGCACGATGATCAGTTCCAGGATCAGCACGAACAGCCACGCCATACCGCCGCGCAGCCCCAGCAGATCCTGGAGTACCAATCGGGGATCCGAATCGCCGCCGCCCGCGTCACGCTGCGCCATCGCCACCCCAGACCAGGGTCACGGTGGTGCCCTCACCCGGTTGCGATTCGACGAAACCCGCGCCCCCGGCCAACTGGCGCATCCGTCCCAGAATGCTGACCGAGATGCCCAGCCGGTCGACTGGCACCTGCGCCACATCGAAACCCGCGCCGTCGTCATTGAATACCAGCCGGATACTGCCCGCGCTGATGGTGCAGGTGACCGTGCGATGCACCGGACGGCCGGGGATCGCGGCGTGGCGCAGGCTGTTGCGGACCGCCTCGCCCAGCGCCGCGGCCAGTGTCCCGGCGACGGCGACCGGCATGCGCAGGTCGTCGAATCCGGGCCAGGTGCGAGTGGCGAACCGAATACCCGGATTGATCTCGTGCACCGCCGAACGCAGGAAGATCACCGCCGAGCGCGCGTCCAGCACATCGGGTTCGCGCACGTCGACCCGGATCTCGTCGAGCTGATCCAGCGTCGACTGCGCTTGGCGGCGCAGCACCGACACCTCGCCGGGCCCGCCGCCGGGACAGGTTTTGGGTGCGCCCGCGGGCGTCCCCGCGGGCGCGTCCGCGGCGCCACGGGAGGCGTCCAGCAGCGTGGACAACACGGCGTCGTGGATGAGCGCGGCGAACCGGGCGCGTTCGTGGTCGCGGGCGGTGGACGCGGCCGTCGCGGCCGCGCGCCGACCGGCCACGGCGGTCTCCCGATCAACCCGCGCCGCCGCGCCCTCCGCACACGTCACGCACCACAGGAACAGGCTGGCCAGACCGGAGGCCCGCAGCAGACCGCTCAGCGCCGACATCGCGCTGAACTGCTCGACCAGGTACACGTTGACGAACGCCACCGCGGTCGACCCGACCAGCAGGTACGCCGCCGAGTACAGCAGCCGCCAGGCCAACGCGGCCGCGAGCATGCCCAGCGGCAGCATTCGATACAGCCACACCGAGGACGCGTCGATCGTGTGCGGACGCACCACGATCGGCGTGATCGCCAGTGCGACAAGGAAACTCAGCGCAGTCAGACCCGACACCGCGCGGATCACCGCGGGACGCGACCGGACCGACACCGCCGCCAGCACCGGGAATCCGCCGAAGGTGAGCAATGCCGCGACCGGACTCCACCACCCCGGCCCCGCCCGGCCCTGCTGGAGGATCTCCGGCACGGTCACCAGGCCCATGATCACCCCGCCCAGGCCCATCGACAGGCCCAGCCGTCGCATGATCCCCTCCGACGCGGTCGGCGAGACATATTGCGACACGACATATCTCCCGGTTCGGCGGATACCCTCCGCCGCCCGTGCACCGGAACCCGCACGCGGGACGGCCCGCGCCGCGGACACGGTCATGTCCGTGGGTTGCGTTCGGGCACCGGCAGCCACCCGTCCTCCACCGCCCGCTTGTACAGGTCCGTCTTGGTGGGTGCGGGACGCCCGGCGTCGGCGTACTTCTGCCGGATCCGGCCGAGGTAGTCGTTGACCGTCTGCTCGGACAGCCCCGTCATCCGCGCCACCCGCGAAGCCTTCTCCCCCGAGGCATACAGGGTGAGCACCTCCTGCTGACGCGGGCTGAGCCCGACGTCGGGCAGTTGCGGATCTCCGTCGATGGCCGCGGCCCAATCGGTGGTGACCACCTGTTCACCCGACGCGGCCGCGCGCACCGCCGACACCACCGTCTGCACGTCCTCGGATTTGCGGACCACCCCGAGCACCCCCGCCCGGGCGGCCGCGCGGACCAGGAACGGATTGTCCGCACCGGTGAAGACGAGCACCTCGTGCCCGCTCTCGCGCAAGGTGCGCACGTTGTCCTCCGGCGCGGACCCGTCGGCGAGCCGCAGATCGAGTACCACGAGATCCAATTCCGTTGCGGCGGAAAGCAGTTCGGCTACCGTTCCGGCGGTGATGATCAGCTCCAGATCCGGCTCGGGAGCCAGCATGCTGGCCAGCCCGAGCGCCACGGACTCGTGATCCTCGACCAGCCCGATCCGTCGCGGCCGGCCCACCCCCTGATTTGTCGGCTCCACAGCGCTCTCACCTTTCCCAGATCCCGTCTGCCGGGAACGACACCTCGCCCCACCGGCCGGCACGCACACCGACCGATCCCGGAACGTATCGGATTGAGTATGCCGGGGCCGCCGCCCGGACGTGAGCCGTTGATTTCAGGGGGAAGCCGAATGCGTCCGCTCAGGACGCGAGCCCAACAGCGAGCGTTGCGCCGCCTCCGCGCACCATCCGCACTCCGCTTTCAAAGACCAGGCCGCACAACGCTCGACCGGCCCGCATATGTTTCGTAGGTCTCGGTATGCCGCTCAGGGTTGGCACCTCGCCGCTGAGTACTCGCCTGGGCACCGTCTTATGTCCGCTCGGTCGAGATGTGTTCCGGCCAGTAGACCGCGGCAGCGGTGACGACCAGTGGCAGGCCGATCACCACCAGCACCCCGAGGGCGATCACCGCACCGGTCGCCCGCCATCGACCGAAGGACAACCGAGGTAGCACCGTTTCGACGTCGGCGACGTTCATCCCCCGTTCAGTTCCATCGCACCGAGATGGCGTGGTCCGGGCAAATCACGCAATCGGCACCGGCGCGAGCCTGATCGGCCACTGACAACAGGGAGCGCTCGTCCGGCCACGCCATCCGATAACCGAGCCGCCTGGCCAGCCTGCACATCCGCGGACGATCCCACTCCGGTGCGGTGCTCGTCTCGAAGTCTATCCATCCGAAGGCTTTCGGCCGCATCACGTCCCCCTGCTGTCGTTGTCCCGGTGGCTTGCACCCGCCGCCGAGGGGTGTGTGACGCCACCCTCGCGCTCCCCGATCTCGTTGCGGCACTGCGCAACGTCCGGGCGCGGTGGGCGGAATGGCGGCGGCTCACCGCCGCTGGGCATGCTCGGAAAGGCGATCGATGAACGCGTCGGAGCGGGACATCCAGGAACTACTCCACCATGAGCCCGGCTGCGACGGTCGCGCCGAGTTCCCAGCACGCTTCGAGGTCGTCCTTGGACGGCTTGCTCGAAACCGCCACGTACTCAGCGGCTTTCACCCAGCCCAGTCCGGTGGTGATCGACGTGACGCCCTTTTCCGCGCCCTCGGTGCCCTCGTTGCCGTGCAGGTAGAGGCCGAAGGGGCGGCCTCGGGTGGAATCGAGGCAGGGATAGTAGATGACGTCGAAGGCGTGTTTGAGGGCGCCACTCATGTAGCCGAGGTTGGCCGGGGTGCCCAGCAGATATCCGTCGGCCTCCAGCACGTCGGCCGGTGATACCGCCAGCGCGGCCCGGCGGACGACTTCCACGCCCTCGATCTCCGGATCGGTCGCGCCGGACACCACCGATTCGAACATCGCCTGCATGAACGGGGACGGGGTGTGGTGGATGATCAGCAGTTTCGGCACGGGTTCAGGCTAGTTGGCCGATCCCGGGGCCCGCAGGAAGCGGCGCGGCGCGCTACTTCTTTCCCTTGTGCAGCGCCCGGTCCGCCGCGGCCCAGTGCTCATCGGAAATCCACAGGTGCGCAAAGGCATCCACGGCCTCGGCAGGGGTCACGCCGGACAGGACGTGTTTGACGCGGCCGGCCGGGACGTTGGCAAGGGAGCGGGCCACCGCGCGCCAGCCGTCCTCGAAGGACTCGCGCGGCAGCACGCGGTCGATCAACCCGAGGCGTTCGGCCTCGGCGGCTTCCAGGACGGTGCCCGCGCCCGCGAGAAGCAGGGCGCGGCTGCGGCCGACCAACCCGGCCAGGCGTTCCGCGCCGCCCCAAGCGGGCATGATGCCGAGGGCGACCTGATTGAATCCGATCCGGACGTCGTCTGCGGCGATCCGGATGTCCGCGGCGACGGCGACCTCCGCACCGCCGCCGAAGGCGTGCCCGTTCAGAGCGGCGATCACCGGGGCCGGGAATTCCGCGAGCCGATCGCAGATGCCGCGCATGCGCCAGGCCATCTCCGCCGCACCGTCGAGGGTGCGGATCGCGGCGAGCTGTTTGAGATCACCGCCGGAGACGAACGCCTTGTCCCCGGCGCCCCGGATCACCAACGCGCGAGCGCCCTTGGCGGCGTCCAGCGCCTCGTCGAGCTGATCCATCGTCTCGGGCGCGATGGCGTTGCGCGCCTGGGGGCGGTCGATGGTGACCACTGCCAGCCCATCGTCCAACTCGAGGTCGACCACGACCGGTTCTCCAATCGAGATATTGGAATTCTTGTATCCGGAGAATAGTATATCCGCCACGGACAGCCCCCGTTTCGATGATCCCTGCAACCACCCGGCAGCCCGCGGGTGTGGCCGTCACGCCCGCGCATCCGGACTTGGAGTCCACCATGCGCACCATCCCCACCGAACTGGTCGAACGCTACGAAGACGAGGGGTGGTGGACGCGCGACACCCTGGGCGACCTCCTGGCGCGCGGCCTGGCCTCGGCGCCGGACGCCACCCTGCGCGTGCACTCCGAGATCCGGCCCTACACCGGCACATTCGGCGAGGTCGAACTGGTCGCGCGGCGCCTGGCCCGGGGTCTGCGCGAGCGCGGCGTGGGACCGGGCGACGCTGTCGCGTTCCAGCTGCCCAACTGGATGGAGGCCGCGGCGACCTTCTGGGCCACAACGTTTCTCGGGGCCATAGTGGTCCCGATCGTGCACATCTACGGGCCTCGCGAAGTGCGGTACATCCTGGACGCGGTGCGGCCCAAGGCTTTCGTGACCACCGACCGCTTCGGATCGATCGTCTACGACCCGGCCGTGTACGAGCGGGTGCCGATCACCGGAATCGTCGGCAGCACCTTCGATGACCTGCTCGCGGCCGAGCTGTTCGAGGGGGTGACCGCGGTGGATCCCAGCGGCCCCGCACTGATCGCCTTCACCTCCGGAACCACCCGCGCGCCCAAGGGCGTGATACACAGCCACCAGACCCTCGGCTGCGAGACCCGCCAGCTCGCCGAGCACTATCCCGACGACCTGGGCCCGCAGATCACCGCCGCACCGGTCGGGCACTTCATCGGCATGCTCAACGCATTCCTCATCCCGATCCGTGACGGCATCTCGGTCGATCTGGTGGACGTCTGGAATCCGGAACTGATCCTGAACCTGATGACCACCTACGACGTCACCGTCGGCGGCGGGGTGCCGTACTACCTGACCAGCCTCATCGAACATCCGAGCTTCGGCCCGGACCACCTGGCGCGAATGAAGTACGCCGGAATGGGCGGCGCGTCGGTCCCGGCCTCGGTCACCGAACGCCTGACCGACCTGGGCCTGACGGTCTACCGCTCCTACGGCAGTACCGAACATCCCTCGATCACCGCCTCGGACGCCACCGACCCCCGCCCCAAACGCCTCTACACCGATGGCGATCCGCAACCCGGCGTCGAGATCATGCTCACCGAGGACGGCGAAATCCTCAGCCGCGGACCGGATCTGTGCCTGGGCTACACCGACGACGCCCTCACCGCGAAGGCATTCGACGAGCAGGGCTGGTACCACACCGGCGATATCGGCGTCCTGGACGCGGACGGTTATCTGACCATCACCGACCGCACCACCGACCTGATCATCCGCGGCGGGGAGAACATCAGCGCGCTCGAGGTCGAGGAGGTGCTGCTGGGCATGCCGCACATCGCCGAGGCCGTCGCCGTCGCCGCTCCCGATGCCCGCCTCGGTGAGCATGTCGCGGCGGTGCTGCGCCTGACCGCGGGTGCACCCGCACCCTCGCTCGAGGATCTGCGCGCGCATTTCGCCGAGGTGGGCCTGGCCAAGCAGAAGTGGCCCGAGGAGATCCACATCGTCGAGGACTTCCCGCGCACACCGAGCGGCAAGATCCAGAAATACAAGGTGCGTCAAAGCATGATTCGTGACTGAGCACCGCTCCCGCCGTGGCCCGCGATCGGCGCGGCGCGTACTCTCATCCCGTTCGACAGCACGACCGGGGCGTCAATACCGTTGTGCCGCAAACGCTCCGCACCTGATCGGCGAATGCGCCGATTTTCCGCCGAAGACGGCCCGAGCTTCCCAAGTAACAAAGTTACCGTAGTAACGGTGTTACAGTACTGGAGTGAGCCGGGCCCCTGGACGCGACGCGTCGGAGCAGATCATCGACGTGGTGCTCACGTTGCTGCAAACCGAAGGTTACGACGCGGTGCAGCTGCGGGAGGTGGCTCGTCGTGCCCGCGTCTCGCTGGCCACGGTCTACAAGCTGTTCCACACCCGGGACGAACTGATCGTCACCGCGATCGAGCGGTGGATGGCCGATCACGCGTACCCGGACCTCGCGCCGCCCGCGCCGGAGGAGACGCTGCACGACGGCCTGATGCGCGTGCTGCACAGCGTCTTTCAGCCGTGGGAACGCAGCCCGAAGATGCTCGAGGCGTTCCACCGGGCCCGGTCGGGTCCGGGCGGGACACGATTGGACGCTCAGGGCCTGGACGCGGTGCTGCCGGTGGCCGGGCAGATCTTCGGCGGCGCGGACCCGGAATACATCGAGGACGTCGGCCTGGTCCTGGCCAATATGGCCTATGCCCTGATGGGCCGGGTCGCGGACAAGACGCTGGAGATCACCGAGGTCCTGCCCATTCTGGAGCGGGTGATGCGCCGGTTGACCGCGAACAACGAACCGGCCGCCCGCCGCGCCCGCGACCGCCCCGCGATGCAGGACCCCACCCAGCCGCTCCGCCTGGATCCGACCGTCATCGCCGCCTTCAATCGCGGTATGGAGGTGGCCTCGGGCGCCCCGCACGAGGATCGCGACGCCGCCCGCCACCCGGACGCGAGCTGACCGCCGCACTCACCCTCACCGCCGGAGACCGCCGCTGCCGCCGCCATCGCAGATACTGGTGAGATGCGGTCGCGCAGGAAGATTTTGGACGCCACGCTCGAACTGATCGCGAGCGAGGGCTTCGGCGGTGTGAACATCGCCGCCGCCGCGCACGCGGCCGGGGTGACCCGCCAGACCGTGTACTCCAATTTCGGCTCCCGCGAGGATCTGGTCTCCCAGGCGATGGCCGACCTGCTGCTGCGCGCCACGACCGGACTGCGCAGCCGGCTCGCCGAGATCGATACCGCGGCCGAATACATCGTGGAACTGTTCGTCGTCGGACGAGCGGTGGTCCGGGACGACCCGATCCTGTCGCGCTTGATCCGCATCGAGCCCGGTAACCCGATCTTCGACGCCGATATGATCGCCCGCGCGAAACCCATTGCCCACGAATTGCTCCGGCCGCTGACGAAGCTGGATCCGGCGATCGAGCCGGAACTGGAGGAGCTGACCCGGATCACGATCCGGCTGGGATTGTCGGTGGTCCTGTTCGACGATCCCGATATCGAATCCGACGATGATCTGCGGCGCCTGGTGACGCGATGGCTGTTGCCCGCGTTGTCGCTCACACCGCGTTGATCTTCGTGCACGACGGTAATTATTGACACTTTCACTCAGGACTGTCTAGTTTTAGCGGGCCCGAACACGCCGATTCGGGCAAACTTCCGCGGTGCGGCGGACGGTCGGGATGCTCGGCCTCGCGCGGCGTGCGGAAATGTCCGTCGGCGTTCTGGAGGTCATTCATGTCCGCACTCTCGCGTCGTTCCTTCCTGGGCGCGACCGCTGCCACCGGATTCGCGCTGGCGAGCCCGGGAATCGCACGCGCGGAACGGAATCCGGCCGCACGCGTTCGCCTCACCCGCGAGGAACACCGCGTCATCGTGATCGGCTCGGGCTTCGGCGGCGGCGTCGCGTCACTGCGATTGGCACAGGCGGGGGTTCCGGTTCTGGTGCTCGAGCGCGGCCGGCGCTGGCAGACCGGCCCGAACGCGACCACGTTCCCGCTGGCCACCAAGCCGGACAAGCGCATGCTCTGGTACCGGTCGAATCCGAACGTCTTCGGCACTCCGTTGATCTTCGAGCCCTACACCGGTCTGGTCGAGGCGGTGGCCGGGGACAATATGACCGCGCTGTGCGCGGCTGGCGTCGGCGGCGGATCGCTTGTCTACCAAGGGATGTCACTCGAGCCGACCGAGGCCGTGTTCAACTCGCTGTTTCCGGCGGAGCTGGACTGGAACACGATGCACCGGGTGCACTACCCGCGCGTGGCGCGCATGCTGCAACTGCGGACCGCCCCCGACGCGCTGGTCGACAGCCCGAACTACAGGGCCGCCCGGGTCTTCGCCGAACACGCCCGCAAGGCCGGGCTGCCGGTGTCGAAGATCCCGATGCCGATCGACTGGAACTACGCGCTGGACGAGTTGCGCGGCAAGATGACCCCCTCCTACACCAACGGCGCCGACGCGATGGGGGTCAACAACGGCGGCAAGCATTCGGTGGACGTCACCTACATCGCCGCGGGCGAGGCCACCGGCAAGGTCGAGGTCCGCACGCTGCACGAGGTCACCGACATCCAGCGGGCGAAGGACGGCCGCTGGACGGTCTCGGTGAACCGGATCGACACCTCCGGCAAGGTCCTGGAGAACCTGATCCTCACCACCCCGGCGCTGATCATGGCCGCGGGCAGCCTCAACACCACCAAACTGCTCGTGCGCGCGGCGGGCAAGGGCCACATCCCCGATATGCCCGAGGGCCTGGGCGGAAACTGGGGCACCAACGCCGACCGCATCTACGTCTGGGCCCAGCCCGACGAGGCATTCGGCCAACCGCAGGGCGGCCCGGTCGTCTTCGGCAGCCTGAACTGGAGTGATCCGGCCACCGCGGCGACGATCATCCAGGCGTCCATTCCGCCGATGGGAATGGACATGCACAGCACGATGATGGTCGGCTACGGCGTGAGCAAGACACGCGGTCACTTCGACTACACCTCCGCGGACGACAACGCCGTGCTGCGCTGGCCGCTGGAGGGCGATACCGCCATCCAGAACGGTCGGATCGGACCGCTGGCGCACAAGATCGCGGGGCCGAACGCCATCCTGACCGATACCAATCTCGAGTTTCCCTCGACCTGGCATCCGCTCGGCGGGGCGAGTATGGGCCCGGTGTGCGATGTCGACGGCCGGGTGCACGGGCAGCGCGGACTCTATGTGCTCGACGGTGCGCTGATCCCGGGCAACTGCGGGGCGTGCAACCCCTCGATGACCATCGCGGCCGTCGCCGAACACGCCATGGACCGCCTCGTGCGCCAGGACGTGGGCGGCGTCATCTGACTTCTCCGCGACCAGCCGAATCCGCGCTCGCCCGGTTCCGGGCATCAACAGAGGGGAAACATCCAGTGCGACAAATCGATTCGCGACTACGGCGGTTCGCCGCGTGCACAGTCACCGCCCTGGCCGTGGCGGCCGGGTCCTGCGTCGGGGCCGGCGGCACCGCTGCCGCCGCGCCGATCGCCGCCTTCTACACCCCGCCCGCCCAGCTGCCCGGGCAGGCGGGCGCGGTCGTCAAGTCCGAGCCGATGCCGATCTTCGCGACGCTTCCGGGCGGCGGTGGGCAGTGGCCGGTGGCCGCGCAACGCGTGATGTACACCTCGCGCACCCAGGACGGAACGGCGACCGCGGTCAGCGGCACCTACATCGAGCCGACGCGGCCGTGGCAGGGGCCCGGTCCACGCCCGACCGTGGTGATCGCGCCCGGCACGGTCGGGCAGGGCACCCAGTGCGCACCCTCGATCGCGTTCTCCACCGGGTTCGTCGTCAGCACCGACCCGCTGTCGATGTCGCAGAATCAGGAGGCGATCGCCGCGGCCGCGTGGAGTTCGATGGGCGCCCGCGTCCTGGTCACCGATTACATCGGCCTCGGCACACCCGGAATTCACACTTATGTGAATCGGGTCGAGGAGGCGCACGCGGTCCTGGACGGCGCACGGGCGGCGAACCGTCTCGGCGGCGCCCCCGAGAGCACTCCCCTGGTCCTGTGGGGTTACTCCCAGGGCGGCGGGGCGACCGCGGCGGCGGCGGAGTCGCAGCCGAGCTACGCGCCCGAGCTGAATCTGAAGGGCACCTGGGCGGGCGCGCCGCCCGCCGATCTGGCCAAGGTGCTCGGCCAGGTCGACGGCACGCTGATCAGCGGGGTGATCGGCTTCGCGATCAACGGATTCGTCGCGCGCTACCCACAGTTGCGCCGGGCGCTGGACACCACGGCCACGCCGCAGGGACGCGCGGTGCTCGACACCCTGGCCACCGAATGCATCGGCGACGTCATCGTGCGGCAGCCGTTCATGCACACCAGTGCGCTCACCGTCGACCATCGCTCGATGCTGGACAATCTCAGCGCCATTCCCGAGGCAGCGCGGATGCTGGACGACCAGCGCATCGGCGCCCTGCGGCCGAGTTCCCCGGTGCTGATCACCAGCGGCCGCAACGACGACACCGTGCCCTACGGCCAGGCCCGCCAACTCGCCGCCGATTGGTGCGCGAAGGGGGCCGCGGTCACCTTCCGCACCAACGACCTGCCGCCGATCCTGCCGGGCGCGGTGCTGCCCAACCACTTCGGCCCCGAACTGATCGACGGCTACGGCACCAACAACGCCTTCGGCTACCTGGTCGATCGACTGGCCGGAAAGCCGCTGTCCGGCTGCACCTTCGACTGATGGGTTCGCGGATTCACGCTCCGGCCAGAGGTATTCGTGACGGTCATGACGAATATCTCTGGTCTCGCGATATTTCCGGCCCGGCGGGCAGCAACAGAAGCGGCTCGCCGGTCGCCCGCGTGCCCGGTCCGGTTCGCCGAAACCCGTGACACACGCCGCATCGCACGGCGATTCGGCGCGTGGGCGCAGCCGGCGGAGGTGGCCGATCGAAAGATACGGCCGCGCTGAGAGTTTCGAGCCTCACCGGATCTAGAGGGTAGTGCGCCTTCGGGCCCGTACCGCCGAGTGTTGCCCGGCTTCGAATACACGGTCCTCGGGTCCCGGGCCCGACTCGGACGCCGAGAGCGGCTTCCCGGCGCGTCGGCGGAGAACCGCTGTCCGCGGTTCGCAATATCGGAGCGATCACCGCATCCCGGTCCGGCCGATGACGCCCGTCCAGCATCGGCGGACCACCGGCGACATCTTCATGCCTGTTCCGTGTCGATGCCGCCGGAGTATGCTCGGTGCGTCGGCGTTCGGAAATCGATGAGTATCCGAGGAATCGAGATATCTCATGCATGAGCTGGCAATTGCACAGGGAATCATCGGTGGCGCCTGTGACCATGCGACGGGCCGGCGAATCCATCGCGTGACGGTCGCGGTCGGAGCGCTGTGCGCGGTGGTGCCGGACGCTCTGCACTTCTGTTTCGAGCTGGCGGCCGAGGGCACCCTCGCCGAGGGCGCCGAGCTGGTCATCGAGGAGGTTCCCGCCCGGGGACACTGCCATCGGTGCGGGCGCGATTTCACCCTGCGCGAGCCGATTCCCCTGTGCGACTGCGGAAGTGCCGACGTCGTTATCAGCGCGGGCAGAGACCTGCGAATCCGTTCGATGGAGGTGAGCGATCCATGTGCGCTACCTGCGGATGCGGCCGCGACGACACGGCGGTGATCACCGAACCGTCCGGCCACGATCACGAGCACGACCATCCACACCACCATGATCACGATCATCCGGCCACCGACACCGTGATCCTGGAACAGCGGGTGCTCGCCAAGAACGACGAACTGGCACAGCGCAATCGGCAGTGGTTCGCCGAGCGCGGGATCCTGGCGCTGAACCTGACCAGTTCGCCCGGCGCGGGTAAGACCACGTTGCTCGAGCGAACCATCCGCGAATGCCCGCACCTGCCGATCGGAGTCGTCGAGGGCGACCAGGAGACCGTGCTCGACTCCCGGCGCATCGCGTCCACGGGCTGCCGGGTGGTGCAGATCAACACTGGCGCGGGCTGCCATCTGGACGCCGCGATGACCCGCAAGGCACTGGACGCGCTGAACCCGCCCGAGCACGGCGTCGTCTTCATCGAGAACGTCGGGAACCTGGTGTGCCCCGCGCTGTTCGACCTCGGCGAGCAGGCCAAGGTCGTCATCGTCTCGGTTACCGAGGGGACGGACAAACCGCTGAAGTATCCGCACATGTTCGCCGCGGCCGGGCTGGTGCTGATCAACAAGATCGACCTGCTGCCGTACGTCGACTTCGACCTCGACGAGTGCGCGCACTACGCCCGCGCGACGAATCCGGGCGTCGAGGTGCTGGCGCTGTCGGCGAAGACGGGCCAAGGACTCGGCGAATGGTACGACCGGCTCGACGCCGGACGGCGTTCCATACCCACGCAACCCATTGAGGTTACTTTCCAGCAAGCTTAAAATTGACGTGACCTGAATCACAGGTTGACATACGGAAGATTCGAGACGCTTCGAGCCGGACCGGCCAGCCCCCGCAGGCTCGGGAAGGTGGCGCTGATGCCCACACAGGAAGCAGTCGAGGCCGAGCAAACGCTGATACATGTGCTGTGGATCAACGCGGGCCTGAGTTGCGACGGCGATTCGGTGGCGTTGACTGCCGCCACCCAGCCCAGCGTCGAGGAGATCGCTCTCGGAGCGCTTCCCGGCTTGCCGAAGATCGCCGTACATTGGCCGCTGATCGATTTCGAATGCGGTCCGAACGGCGGAGCCGACGATTTCCTCGAATGGTTCTTCAAGGCCGATCGCGGTGAACTCGAACCGTTCGTACTCGTCGTCGAGGGATCCATTCCGAACGAACAGATCAAGAGTGAAGGCTATTGGTGCGGCTTCGGGAACAATCCCGAGACGAATCAGCCGATGACGACCAGTGAATGGCTCGATCGCCTGACGCCGAAAGCCACTGCCGTGGTCGCGGCCGGCACCTGCGCGACCTACGGCGGAATTCACGCGATGGCCGGTAACCCGACCGGCGCGATGGGCGTTCCGGACTATCTCGGCTGGGACTGGAAGTCCAAGGCCGGAATTCCGATCGTCTGCGTGCCCGGCTGCCCGATCCAACCGGACAATCTGTCCGAGACGCTGACCTACCTGCTCTACATGGCCACCGGTCAGGCCCCGATGATTCCGCTCGACGAGGCGCTTCGGCCGAAATGGCTCTTCGGCGCCACGGTGCACGAGGGCTGCGACCGCGCCGGATACTACGAGGAGGGCGATTTCGCCGGCGAGTACGGCTCACCGAAATGCATCGTGAAATTGGGATGCTGGGGGCCGGTCGTGAAATGCAATGTGCCCAAACGGGGTTGGCTCAACGGCGTGGGCGGGTGCCCGAATGTCGGCGGTATCTGCATCGGCTGCACGATGCCGGGCTTCCCGGACATGTTCATGCCGTTCATGGACGAACCGCCGGGCGGGAAACTCTCGTCCACGGCATCGGGGCTGTACGGATCGGTGATCCGCAGCCTGCGGCACATCACCGGCCGCACGGTCGACAAGGAGCCGCACTGGCGGCATCGGGGCCAGAAGTTGGAAACAGGGGCCACTCGCACCTGGTAGGAGGATTTCGGAGATGACACAGATCATCCCGGAGGCTTCACACAAGAAGATCGAGCCGGATTCGCTCGTCGAAATGGCGTGGGACCCGATCACCCGCATCGTGGGCAGCCTCGGCATCTATACGAAAATCGACTTCGAGAACCGGGAAGTGGTCGAATGTCACAGCACCTCGTCCATCTTCCGCGGCTACTCGATATTCATGCGCGGCAAGGATCCCCGCGACGCGCATTTCATCACCAGCCGCATCTGCGGCATCTGCGGTGACAACCACGCGACCTGTTCCTGCTACTGCCAGAACATGGCCTACGGAGTGAAGCCGCCGGCGCTGGGCGAGTGGATCGTGAATCTCGGCGAAGCCGCGGAATACATGTTCGACCACAACATCTTCCAGGAGAATCTGGTCGGGGTGGACTTCTGCGAGAAGATGGTGGCCGAGACCAATCCCGGCGTCCTGGACGCCGCTCGCAAGGCCGAGGCGCCGCACGCCGCGATGCACGGCTACCGCACCATCGGCGAGATCATGGCAGCGCTCAATCCGTTCACCGGCGAGTTCTACCGGGAGGCGCTACAGGTCAGCCGCTATACGCGAGAGATGTTCTGCCTCATGGAAGGCCGGCACGTGCATCCCTCCACGCTGTATCCCGGCGGCGTCGGGACGGTGGCGACCGTCCAGCTGATGACCGATTACATGTCGCGGCTGATGCGGTACGTGGAATTCATGAAGAAGGTCGTGCCGATGCACGACGACCTGTTCGACTTCTTCTACACCGCGATTCCCGGCTACGAGAAGGTCGGGCTGCGACGCACGCTGCTGGGCTGCTGGGGTTCGTTCCAGGATCCGGAGGTCTGCAACTTCGCCTACCGGGACATGGAGGACTGGGGCCGGAAGATGTTCGTGACCCCCGGCATCGTGGTGGACGGCAAACTGATCACCACGTCGCTGCTCGACATCAACCTCGGCATCCGGATCCTTTTGGGCAGTTCGTATTACGACGACTGGACCGATCAGGAGATGTTCGTGAAGACCGATCCGCTGGGCAATCCGGTGGACCGGCGGCACCCCTGGAACCAGCACACCAACCCCAAACCGCAGAAACGCGATCTGGACGACAAGTACAGCTGGGTGATGTCACCCCGCTGGTTCGACGGCAAGGACCACCTGGCCCTGGACACCGGCGGCGGTCCGCTGGCGCGGCTGTGGTCGACCGCGCTGGCCGGACTGGTCGATATCGGCTATGTGCGTTCGACCGGGCACAGCGTGCAGATCAACCTGCCCAAGACCGCGTTGAAGGGGCCGGTGGAACTCGAGTGGAAGATCCCGGCGTACGGGAGCAACACCATCGAGCGCGACCGCGCGCGCACCTACTTCCAGGCGTACGCGGCGGCCTGCGCACTGCACTTCGCCGAGCAGGCGCTCGCGGAGATCCGCGCGGGCCACACCAAGACCTGGGAGAAGTTCGAGGTACCCGACGAAAGCATCGGCTGCGGGTTCACCGAGGCCGTGCGCGGCGTGCTCTCGCACCACATGGTGATCCGGGACGGCAAGATAGCCAACTACCACCCGTATCCGCCGACGCCGTGGAACGCCAACCCGCGCGACAGTTTCGGCACCCCGGGCCCCTACGAGGACGCGGTGCAGGGGCAGCCGATCTTCGAGGAGAACGACCGGGAGCACTTCAAGGGCATCGACATCATGCGCACGGTGCGCAGTTTCGATCCCTGCCTGCCCTGCGGCGTGCACATGTATCTGGGCAAGGGCAAGTCACTGGACACCGTGCACTCCCCGACCCAGACGCTGACCGGCGAATAACGCCCGGCCCGGTCGCACCGGCAGGGCCACGGTGGAGGAGGCGATGCTCACGCGCTCCGAGGACAACGACCCCGACGCAGCGGTCGGCGACGACCGGTGGCGCGGTGTGGGCGATCGGATCGAGAGCCTGCTCGACGCCGCGTCGGCGCACGGCACGGTGGCCCGCGAACGAGCCGAGGCGCTCGTCGGCGAGGTGGTGGACCTGTACGGCGCCGGGCTGCGGCGCATCGTCGAGGGACTCGACGACGTCACGCTCGCTCGCCTGGCCCAGGACGATCTCGTGGCGAGTCTGCTGCTGGTCCACGGCCTGCATCCGCACGACGTGCGGACCCGGGTCGCCGCCGGGCTCGACAGTGTGCGCCCGTACCTGGGTTCGCACGGCGGCGATGTGCGCCTGCTCGACATCACCGCCGAGGGCGTGGTCCAACTCGAGCTGACCGGGAGCTGTCGCAGTTGCCCGTCCTCGGCGGTGACATTGGAGCTGGCGGTGGAGGATGCGGTGCGTGCGGCCGCACCGGAGATCACCGCGATCGAGGTGGTCGCGGCCGAACCGTCCGGCGCGGCCGCGGTGATCGCGCCGGACACATTGTTCTCCCATGTGCGATCCGGCGGAAACTGGCTCGCCGCACCGGAATTGGCCGAGCTGGCGTCCGGCGAGGTGGGCGGGTTCGAACTGGGCGGCACCGCGCTGCTGGCCTGCCGCGTCGGCGAGGAGGTCTACGCCTACCGCGACTCGTGTGCGGTCTGCGGGCGGTCGCTGGCCGGCGCGGCGCTGCATCGCGGACTCGGGTCCGGTGATCCGGTGTTGCGTTGTCCGAGCTGCCGGGCCCACTTCGACGTCGTGCACGCCGGGAACCGGCTCGACGGCGACGGCCACCTGGAGCCGTTCCCGGTGCTGGTGCGCTCGGGAGAACTGTCGGTCGCGGTGCCCGCGGGGGTGGGCGGATGAATCCGACGGTACGGGCCCTGCGCCGGATCGCGGCCGATCGGCCACCCGCCCCGGCCCCCGGCGAGCGGTGCGAGATGTGCGCCGAGGCCATCGCCGAGGAACATCAGCATGTCGTCGATGTCGAAGCGCGGCAACTGATGTGCGTATGCCGCGCCTGCTATCTGCTGTTCACCGACCGCCACGCGGCGCTGCGCTTCCGGGCCGTGCCGCAGCGGGTCCTGTCGTTCCCGGACTTCAGCTTGAGCCTGCCGGATTGGGACGCCCTCGAGATCCCGGTGGGCCTGGCCTTCTTCTTCCGCAACTCGGCCGCGGACCGCACCGTCGCGCTGTATCCCGGACCGGCCGGGGCGACCGAATCCGAACTGCCACTGCGTGATTGGCAGCGATTTGTCGACCGGCACGCCGAATTCGCCGATCTAGCCGACGATGTGGAGGCGCTGTTGATCAGGGTGCCCGATCGCGATGCCGCGGCGGCGCGGTGCCTGCTGTTGCCGATCGACGCGTGCTACGAGTTCGTCGGGCGAATCCGCCTGCTGTGGCACGGTTTCGACGGCGGATCCGCAGTGCACCGCTACGTGGACGAGTTCTTCGCCACGATGTCGGCCAAGGCTCGCCCGGCGGACGTGGCCGGATCCGGGGAGGCGTCGTGAGCCCGGCCTACTCCACCACGTTCGCCGTGCTGGACATCCGCCCCGAACCGTTTGCGGTGACCCCGATCCTGTCCGCGCGGGTCGGCATCGCCTCGGTCGGGGACGAACCCGTGCACGCCATCGCGCTGCGCGCCCAGGTGCGGATCGAGCCGGGCCGGCGCGGTTACTCCGACGACGAGAGCGCCGGGCTGCTGGATCTGTTCGGACCCCGCGAACGCTGGGCGCAGACGCAGCGGTCGTTTCTCTGGATGCACTGCGCGACAACGATTCCGGGGTTCAGCGGCGGCTCGGAGGTGGACCTGCCGATGTCGTGCACCTACGACTTCGAGGTCGCCGGATCGAAATATCTGCACGCCCTTCGAGAGGGCACGGTCCCGTTGCAGTTCCTGTTCAGCGGCACGGTGTTCATCCGGGGCAGTTCGGGTTTCGCGGTCCAGCAGATCCCCTGGGACCGCGAGGACCGATACGAGATGCCGATCGCGGTATGGCGCGAGCTGATGGCGGCGCACTTCCCGAACGCGGGCTGGGTCCGCCTGCGCGAGGACACCATGACCGCACTGGCCGCGTTCAAGGCGCAGCACGGCCTGCTCGGCTTCGACGACACCGTCGAGCGACTGCTCACCACGGCCGGGGAGTCGGCATGAGCGGGCCAGAGCCGAAGCCGGCAGCCGAGCGTCACCCCGCAGGACCCCCGCTCATGCCCGGCGAACACGGCATGAGCCGGCCAGGGCCGGACGCGGCAACGGGGCCGGCGGCCGCAGCGCGGTCCGGCTGGGAGCGTGCCCGCGCGGTCGCCGATGCGGTGCTCTACGAGGGATACCTGCTGTACCCGTATCGGGCCGACGCGCGAAAGAACCGCTCCCGGTGGCAGTTCGGAGTGCTGGGCCCGGCCGGGGCGGCCGCGGACGGCTACGGCGAGGACAGCGAAATCAGCGGGCAGGCGCTGCTGGCTGCCGCCGGTGCGTGCTCGCTGCGAATCACCGTGCGGTTCCTGCAAATTCAACATCGCGGCATCCGCGACGCCGACGACGAGCCGGTCGCGGAGCTGACCGCCGCCGGGCGAACCTGGCTGGACTGGGACGAGGCGGTCGAACGGGAGATCTTCCTGGAACCCGGTGCGCCCGTGGCGTTCACCGCGCCGATCGAGATCCCCGGCGGCGTCGACGTCGAGCGGCTCGGCGATCCGGCGGGCGATCCGGAGGGTTCGGTCGTGCGCACCCGGTGCGCGCTGGACGGACAGTTCGAACTGGCCGTCGAAACGGACGACGGATATCTGCGCCTCACCATGACGGTGCGCAACGTCACGGAGCCCGCCACCGATCAGCGCGACGCCATCACCCGACCGTTGATCGGCGCCCACGTCATCGCCGAAGTCGAAGGCGCGCGGTTCGTTTCGCTGCTCGAACCGCCGCCGGAGGCCGAAGCGGCCGCGCGCCGCTGCGCGCATCACCGCTGTTTCCCCGTGCTGGCCGGACCGCCCGGCGACCACAGCCTGCTGCTGCTCTCGCCGATCATCCTCTACGACCACCCCGAGATCGCCGAGCAGAGCCCGGAACCGCTGTTCGACGCCACCGAGATCGACGAGATCCTGACGCTGCGCGTGATGACGATGACCGACGAGGAGAAGGCCGCCGCGCGGGCGACCGATCCGCGCGCGGCGCGGATCGTGGATCGCTGCGATGCGATGACCGCGCAGGATCTCGCCGGGCTGCACGGCGTCCTGCGTGACCCGCATGCCGCCGACGTCCGCCCGATCCCGGAGATCCCGCCCGGTGTGGACTGGTGGGATCCGGCCGCCAACGGC
>CBJNFW010000121.1:0-23705 GCA_966435935.1 uncultured Nocardia sp. | reverse complement strand
CGGCCCTGGGTGCGGTGCTGGCGTTGCGGGCGCTGCGGCAGGCAGCTGGCGTGCCCGCCTCGGGCCCGGAGGCGGCATCGGAGCGTAACCACGTAGAGCCCGCGGGCTCGCTCCAGGAACGCTGATCTCATGACTCCGGTGGTCCGAATCTGGAAACGTACTCCGCAGGCATCGGCCGAAAACGCCGATGCGGGTTGGGATCTGGAGGTGCGACCGCGGCGCGCGGTGCGGACCTCCCGGATCGTGGCCGCGGTGATCGCCATCGTGTTCGTCCTCGCCGGGGTGCTGTCCAACCACAGCCACACCGGGGTGAACTTCCGCGGTGCGGACCAGGCGGCGGTGATCGTGTTCGGACTGCTGCTGGCCGCGGCGGTACTCCTGCTGACCCGGCCGCGGGTGCGGGTCGGCGCGCGAGGTGTGGTCGTGCGTAACATTCTGGGAGACAACGAATTCGCCTGGAAGGACATCCTCGGGGTGTCGATTCCGGACAAGAAGGCTTGGGCTCGACTGGAATTGGTGGGCGACGAGTACGTGCCCATGCTGGCGATCCGGGTCAACGACAAGGACTACGCCGCGCGCGCTCTGGACCGCTTCCGCGAGCTGGGCGCGAAATATACCGCGGCCCAAGAGAGCTGAGTTCGACGGTAGCTGCCCGGGACGCCGTAGCGCCGGGTTCGGACTCGTACGATTCGCCAGGTGAAGCCGATGTGTCACGGCTCGCACGGTCGGCCACACGCCGGCGGACGATGCCGCGACCGGGTTGTGGTGCCGCACAACCATATTGGGGGCGCGAGGCTGTCAACAGCGCCGGGGCGGACTGGTCGGCGGCGTCGCATGCGCCGCGCGGCAACGCCGCGGCACCACCGCAGCGATGCCGCACCTTATCCGTCGGACCCTCGTCCCGCGCCCAAGGCGGAGCGATGCGGCATCACGATCTCGGATGTGTTGCCGCCGGCGTCCGGGCTCGTGTATGCGCCAGGCGCGCCGGCCGTGTGCGGGCAGCCGCTCAGTTGGCATCTCCCTCGACCGCGCCCTCGCGGCGCGGGTCGGCCCCGCCGATCCAGCCGTCGGGCGTGCGCTTCAGGGCGCTGAGCCCACTGGATTGCTGCACCACGGAGACCTGGTGGCCCATCGCGCGCAACTGCTGCACCAGCGGGTTGTGGTCCCCGTTGCCGGTGGCGTCGATATCCGGGTCCTCTCCGCCGATACCGGTGACCGGGGTGTTGGACGCCCCGAAATCGGCCAGCGACACCGCCTGCTGCGGGTCCAGCCCCCAATCGAGCAGTCCGACAAGGGTTTTCACGACGAACTGGGGAATCATGCCACCTCCCGGCGAACCCGCGACATAGCTGAGCTGTCCGCGGGACCCGTCGGGATTGCGGTCGAACACCAGCGTGGGGCTCATCGAACTGCGCGGGCGCTTACCGGGTTGGACGCGGTTGGCGACCGGCGTGCCGTCCGCGGCGGTGGGCGTCGCGCTGAAATCGGTGAGCTGATTGTTCAGCACGAACCCGTCGACGATGTGGAACGAGCCGAACGCCGATTCGACGGTGGTGGTCATCGTGGCGGCATTGCCGTACCGGTCCACCACCGAGATGTGGCTCGTGCCGTGTTCGGGCTGCTGCGGCCCGGCCGCCACCGGCACCGGGCCGAAGTCGCCGGGCTGTGCGGTGCCCATGCTGTGTGCCGGATCGATCAGTGCCGCACGCTGTTTCAGGTAGTTCTCGTTCAGCAACGTGTCGGGCGAGTTGCCCGGGAGCGGGACGAAATCGGGATCGGCGACGTATTTGTCGCGGTCGGCGTACGCGAGACGTTCGGCCTCGGAGATCAGGTGCACCGCGCGGGCGGTGGGAATTCCGCCGTTGCGATCGAGGTGCTGTGGCGCGAGGGAGGCCAGGTCGAAGTTCTGCAGGATGCCCAGGGCGGAGGCCACGGTGATGCCGCCGGAGGATGGACCGGGCATACCGCACAGCTCGTGCGTGCGGTAGTTCGTGCAGATCGCGGTGCGTTTCTTCGCCTGGTAGTCGCTCAGATCCGCCAGGGTGAGCTGTCCGGGAGTGCGTCCGGCCGAGGTGGTCGCGGTGGCCGCCACGATGTCCTGGGCGATCGCGCCGGTGTAGAAGGCGTTCGCGCCGGAGGCGGCGATCGCGCCCAGTGTCTTGGCCATCGCGGGGTTGGTGATCGTGGTGCCGGCCGGTTTCGGCGAGCCGTCGGGCCGCAGGAAATACGCCTTGGCATTGTCGTCGCGGGCGAGATCCGAAGCGGAGGCGGCGATTTCGGCGGCCATCCGCGGACTGATCGCGAATCCCCGATCGGCCAGATCGATGGCCGGAGTGAACAGCTCGCGCCACGGCTGCTTGCCGTGGTCAGTGTGCGCTCGCTCGAGCAGGCGCAGTACACCGGGCACGCCGATGGACCGGCCGCTGGCGCGGGCGTTCGGCTGGGGCGTGGTCCGGTCGGCATCGCTCACCCAGCGCAGGTAGTTCTCCGTCGCGGCGGCGGGCGCGGTCTCGCGGCCGTCGTAGGCGTCGATGGACTTGGTCGCGGCATCGTAGTAGAGCAGGAACGCCCCGCCGCCGATGCCGGTGGCCTGCGGTTCCACCAGACCCAGCACCGTCTGCACCGCCACCAGAGCGTCGGCGGCGGTCCCGCCGGCGGCGAGCACGCGGCACGCCGCCTGGGTGGCGATGGGGTTGGCGGCCGAGACGGCGAAGGTATGGGTGCGCACCGGTGTCATATCGGTGCGGTATCCGGTGCCGACCTCCGGATTGTTGGCGATATCGCCGGCCGCGGTCGGGGCGGCCGCGACGACGTGGGTGCCGTTCTGCGTATCTGCGCAGGGGCCGCTCGCGCTGCTGGACTGATCCGAGCAACCTGTCAGCAGACCTGCCAGGAGCAGCAGGGTGGCCGCGGTTGCGCTGGTGAGGTACCGGGTGCGCGTCATGATCGGACTGTATCGAGAATCGGCGTCGCGGTGCTGCCAGAGCCGGGAAGCCGATTGCGTTGGCGTTCGGCTACTTTTGGACGGACGTGATTCAGCGCCGACACCACTGTCATCGAGCGGTAGCTGCGCCCGGCGGAGGTCGATATGCGTGACCTGGCTATCGACCGGGTAACCTCTGCCTTCGACCAACGACCGCGAAGGACCGAACAGTCATATGACCGAGGTACGGAGCAAGGATTTCCTCGGCGCGGAGGACAGCGGCTATCACAAGAGCCTCAAACCGCGTCAATTGCAGATGATCGCCATCGGCGGGGCGATCGGCACCGGGTTGTTCCTGGGTGCCGGTGGCCGCCTCGCCAGCGCCGGGCCGGGCCTGTTCCTGGTCTACGGCGTGTGCGGCATCTTCGTCTTCTTCATTCTGCGAGCCCTCGGGGAGCTGGTGCTGCACCGGCCCTCGTCCGGATCGTTCGTCTCCTACGCACGGGAGTTCTTCGGTGAGAAGGCGGCGTTCGTCGCGGGCTGGATGTACTTCCTGAACTGGTCGATGACCGGCATCGTGGACACCACCGCGATCGCGACGTACCTGCACTACTGGGGTGTGTTCCAGCCGGTCGCCCAGTGGGTCCTCGCGCTGATCGCGCTGGTGATCGTGTTGAGCATCAATCTGATCTCGGTGAAGTGGTTCGGTGAACTCGAGTTCTGGGCGGCGCTGGTCAAGGTCGTCGCGCTGGTGGCGTTCCTCGGCGTCGGCGTGGTGTTCCTGGGCGGCCGTTTCACGATCCAGGGGCACAGCACCGGTCTCGGGGTGATCGGTCACACCGGGGGTCTGTTCCCGACCGGTCTGCTGCCGCTCGTCACCGTCACTTCGGGTGTCGTATTCGCCTATGCCGCAGTGGAACTGGTCGGTACCGCCGCGGGCGAGACGGCGGATCCGGTGAAGATCATGCCGCGCGCGATCAACTCGGTGCTGCTGCGGATCGCGCTGTTCTACATCGGCTCGCTGGTGCTGCTGGCACTGCTGCTGCCCTACACCGCCTACACCAAGGACGAGAGCCCGTTCGTCACCTTCTTCTCCAAACTCGGTGTGCCGCATGCCGGTTCGGTGATGAACTTCGTGGTGCTGACCGCCGCGTTCTCCAGCCTGAACGCCGGACTGTACTCCACCGGCCGCATCCTGCGCTCGATGTCCATGAACGGCAGCGCGCCGACCTTCACCAGCCGGATGAACCGCCGCGGCGTGCCGTACGGCGGCATCATGCTCACCGCGGTGGTGGCGTTGCTGGGTATCTGGCTCAACTACCTGGTTCCCTCGCAGGCGTTCGAAATCGTGCTGAACGTGGCGTCCCTGGGCATTCTCGCCTCGTGGGCGACGATCGTGCTGTGCCAGTTGCAGCTGTGGCGCTGGTCGCGGGCCGGACGAGTGGAACGCCCGGCGTTCCGGATGTTCGGCGCACCCTACTCCGGGATTCTGACGCTGCTGTTCCTGGCGGCCGTGCTGGTGCTGACGGCCTTCGACTATCCGGTCGGCACCTGGACCGTGGCCAGTTTGGTGATCATCGTCCCGGCGCTGGTGATCGGCTGGTTCGCCGCGCGCAAGCGGGTGCTGGCCATCGCGCATCAACGCGAGGGGTACACCGGGGAATTCCCGGTCGTCGCCAACATTCCGGTCGACGGCGAGGAGCCCTCCTAGGCCGTGCCTCCCAATGATTTGAGCCATTCGACGATGAGGGCCAGTGTGAATCCGGCGCGGTAGGTCAGGGCGAGTTTGTCCTAGCGGGTCGCGACTGCGCGCCAGTGTTTGGCCTTGTTGAACGCGCGCTCGACCACGTTGCGGCGCTTGTATTCGACCTTGTCGAAGCCTGGTGGCCATCCACCGAGGCGTCCGCGCTTTTTCCGGTTGGCGATCTGGTCGGATCGTTGCGGTATGACGCTGCGGATCCGTTTGTGCCGCAGCAGGTCCCGGTTCGACGCTGCCGAGTACGCCTTGTCCGCGATGACCGTGCCAGGGTTGCGCCGGGGTGGGCCACCGTCGAGCCGGGGCACCGCCACCTGCTCGAGCACTGCAGGCAGCATCGGCGAGTCCGCGGCCTGCCCAGGCGTGATCAGCACGGCCAAGCCGCGGCCGTTGCCGTCGGTGGCCACGTGGGCCTTGGTGGTCAGCCCGCCCCGCGAACGGCCCAGCCCGTGGTCGGCCGGTTCACAAATCGCACTCCGGGCCGGTGGTGCAGGCGCCGGCGGCGTGCTGATGCGCGCGCACGATCGTCGAGTCGATCGACATCCAGTCCAGATCACCGGTGGTGTCGGCCAGCGCGAGCAGCGCGGTCAGCACCCGGTCCCAGGTGCCGTCGGTGCCGTAGCCGCGGTGCCGTTTCCACACTGTCTGCCATGGCCCGAAGACCCCCGGCAGATCTCGCCACGGCACCCCGGTGCGCAGCCGATACATCATCCCCTCCACGACCCGACGGTTCTCGGAGAAGTTACGGCCCACGCGCCCTTCGGATTTCGGCAACAACAGCTCCAGCAGCTCCCATTGCCTGTCCGTCAGCACACGATATCCATCACCCGCCACCGTCACAACGGCGAACATGATGCCCGATCGGCCCCGCACAGCGGGGCCGAGGCTTTCGAGCGGGGTCAGCCGTATTGGTTCCATGACGATGGCGTGTCGCTGGTGGGGATTGCGTGGTGGACCCTGGTGTAGCCGTGTTGAGTTGGCTGGCGAGTCACCGGCTGTTTGTCGATGGTGAGCTGTCCTCCAGCTACTTCTATCTCGCGTGCGAGTTCGAGCTGGTACAGGTACCTGAGTTCGCGCGCGGCGGCGGGGATGACGAAGAACGGTGGTGCGATCAGCCATGGAACGTTCCATGCGATGAAGACGATCCAGAAACCGAACCAGCCGCCCTTGATGTCCTCGAAGCCGTGGTACCAGGCGTGTGCGATGAAGATCAGATTCGCGAACGTCATGGCCCACACATAGAGGATCGCGATCCAGTTACCGGGGATACGGCGCCCCGTCTCGAGTAGGTAGCAGCCCAGTAGCCCCACCGGACCGGAGCCGGCGGCGCAGATCTCGATGGCCATGGTGGCCGCATCGTTGGTGAGGTAGCGGGTGTCGGCGCGACCGTACATCCACCACAGCCATAGCCAGTGATCCGACGCTGTCGCATTGTGGATGGTGCCGACGAAGTTCATGACCACCCAGGAGATTTCCCATGTGCACTCGATGACCACCGACATCGAGAAGAACATGAAGACGAGCGCTGCGCCTTTTTCCAGCCGGTTCCGATTCTCACCAGGATTGTCGAGCAAGGTGAGGAAGGGTAGGAAAAGCGTGGGCAGAATGATGCACAACGCTACGAAGTCGGACGTCGGCTGAACAGGCAGGGCTCCGAAGCCGATCAGCAGGTAGACGACGACAGTCAGGCTGGCCCAGATCGCGCCGAAGACGAATATCTTCCTGCGCCGACCGGTGACTGGTCGCGAGAGTTCGTGCTCTGTGAATATCAGTGACATGCTTCCTTGCCCTGCCCATGGGGGTACCGGAGGGATGGGATTCCGGAGCGGATTCGACGGCGATCCCTCGGTTTCCTATGCAGCCTTCCGCGGCGACGAAAACTGCCTCGCACGCCGATCGCGTTTGCCGCCTCGGCGAATGGTCTCAGTCATGGATTGATCTCCGTCGCGGATGGGAGTGTCGCTCGGTGGAGCGGGCGCCTCCCGAGTGTGTGACCGCGACCGTAGCATGGCACATGCAATGTTTTGACGGCAAGGGTTGGCCCGGGCGGCTTCCGGAGGTGAGCGCGTTGAGGCCTGCAGGAAACGGGCGCGGGTGCCATATGGTGGTGAGGATGATGGGGCATGACTGGCTCGGCAGACAGGCTGCCCGGTGATTGCCCGTGAGCGCCCAGCTCCGCGGCGTCCGGTCGGAGCGAGGGGACCGAACGCGCGAACTACGCCTGGGTCAGCTGCGGAGTGAAAGTAGTCGCGGTTGAGAGGACTCCGTACGGGCGGGTCAGCGCACTCGTCGAGGGCACGATCGCGGGGTCCGGCCACATATGTCTGCGTGGTATCCGCGCGCTGGTCGGCGGTGTAGCGCAGGCGGACCGCCCGCTTGTTCGCGCGCTGCCCGGTAACCGCCACATCCATCATCCGCCGAACGTGACCGCTCGAGCGGCGAAGACCACTTCAGCTGACCGTCTTTCAAAGTCTCCTGGAGGGCTCTGCCGCGACGTTACTGCCGAGGCGCAGTTCTCAGCGCCGGTCCAGCACGCGATTCGAGCGTGGCGACCAGGCGATCGACAGCATCATCGATCAGCGCGGTCAGCAGGCCGTCCCGGTTTCTGATCGACGCGACGGTCCGGTGGTGCATTTGTGAGGAAGGATTTTCGGCCGCCAGCATGTGGCACATCATCGAACGCGCCGCAATGAGCTGGGGTGTCATCAGCATCACTTCGGCGCGTCGATCCGGCCAAGGGGCACCGCGTGGCTCCGTTCGTCCCGGCCGCGAGCGCGCCGTTATTGCGGGGCGGATGCCGCTTACAGCCTCGCCATGGCCCCGACGGACTTATCCGCCGTCGCCTTCCTGCACCACCGACCCGTCATTCGCGACCGTCGGTTGCCGGGCTCGCCGCTCGATCAGCGTGATAATCGATCAGATCGACAATCGCTTGCTGTGCCTCCTCCACCGCGAAGGGAAGCGTGGCGAATGTCTCGGCGATCATCATCGCAACCGGGGTGGTCCACAGCAGCAGTGCCAGTGCGACGGTATGCTCACCGCCGCTACCAGTGCCGTACCGTCGGTTCAAACCCGCGAGAGCGACAAGAAGCCGCTCCATGTGCCTCTTGTCGAACCCGGCTCGCAACTCCTTCGTCGCGATGAGAATCTCCAACCCGGCCTTGGCCCGTGGATTCGCGAAGGCCTCCCACGCCGCTCGCACCAGACCCTCGGTATCGAGGACGAGCGCGGGATCGGACAATGACTCGATCGCGGCGACGAGGCGGTCGACAGCATCATCGATCACCGCGGTCAGCAGGCCGTCCCGGTCGCCGAAGTGATGCTGAATAACACCCCAGCTCATTCCGGCGCGTTCGATGATGTGCCGCGTGCTGGCGGCCGAAAATCCTTCTTCGCAAATGCACCGGACCGTCTCGTCGATCAGAAGTTCGCGGGTTCGGTCCCCTCGCTCCTGACGACCGGCGACCGGACGGCGCGGAGCTGGGCGCTCACGGGCAATCACCGGGCAGCCTGTCTGTCGAGTCCGCCATGTCTCATCATCCTCACCACCATATGGCACCCGCGCCGGTTTCCTGCAGGGCTCAACGCGCTCACTTCTGGAAGCCGCACCGCCAACATTTGCCAGCAAAACATTGCATGTTCCATGCTATGGTCGCGGTCACACAGTCGGCACAGCGATGTCGAATCTGGGAAGCGGGCGCCACAGCGCCGGGCAAGGCAGGTAGATCCAACAATGTCTATTGGTTTCGAAACAGATGGCCGAGGGGCTTCGGCGATACGTCGCGGACCAGCGCCTCGTCCGTGGCCTCTACTCTGGCGTGTCTAAGGGCCACCGCACCGAGCTACCGCACACAGACTCAAAACTCATTGGGAGACATGACCTAGGCCGGGACGGTGTGGTCGGTGCGGACCTGCCAGCGGCCGTCGGTGCGGGTCAGCCGGATCGGATGGTCGAAGCAGCGGCTGATGTTCTCGCTGGTCAGAACGTCATCGACGGGGCCCGCGGCGACCCGGCGGCCGCCGCGCAGCAGCATCGCGTGCGTGATGCCGGGCGGCAGCTCCTCGAGATGGTGGGTGACCAGGATCGAGGCCAGTTCCGGATGGGCGGTCCGCAGGCGGTCGATCCGATCGATGAGCTGTTCGCGCCCGGCCACGTCGAGGCCGGTGGCGGGTTCGTCCAGCAGCAGCAGGCTCGGGTCGGCCATGAGGGCGCGCGCGATCAGCGCGCGACCGCGCTCGCCCTGGGACAGCGTGGGCCAGCGCGCGTCGCGGCGATGCGCGACGCCGAGCAGTTCGATGAGCCGGTCCGCCTCGGCGATCTGCTCGGCGCTCGGCGTCCAGCGCTGTTGCAGATCGGCGGTGTTGGTCAGGCCCGTCAGCACGACCTCCCACACCCGCAGCGGATAGGGCAGGGTGTGTCGCGGATCGACATGCCCGATCGAGGTGCGCAGCTCGCGCATGTCCACCCGGCCCAGGCGCTTGCCCAGCACCTCGACCGTGCCGCGGGTGGGATGTTCGAAGGCCCCGGCCATCTTCAGCAGGGTGGTCTTGCCCGCGCCGTTGGGCCCCAGCAGTGCCCAGTGCTCACCCGCGCGCACGGTGAGCGAGATGTCGGACAGGATCGCGTTGCCGTTGCGCACGAAGTCGACGGCGCCGACCTGCAGGATGGGGGACTCGGCCATCCGTCCACGGTAACAAGTCCTCAGACAAGCTGATAGGTGATCTGGGTCATGGGATGACTTCGGTACGCTGTGCGGCGTGACCATTCGCGCGGTGCTGTTCGATTTCTCGGGGACGTTGTTCCGGCTCGAAGCCGACGACAGCTGGGCTCCGGACCTGGTGGCGGCCGACGGCCGGCCCTTGGACGTGGCCGAATCGGCCGAGATACTGGACCGGTTGACCACACCGGTCCATCAGGCCGTGCGGTTCGACGCGCACCACCAACAGGCTTGGGAGCGGCGGGATCTGGATCCGGCCCGGCACCGCGAGGTGTACCGGGAGGTGCTGCGGCAGAGCGGCGTGCTGGGCGACCCGGCGCAGCGGCTGTACGCCCGCATGGTCGACCCGCTGATCTGGACACCGTACCCGGACACCGGCAAGGTGCTGGAGGCGCTGTCGGGCAGCGGAATTCACGTCGCGGTGGTCAGCAACATCCCATTCGACATCCGGCCGGCCTTCCGCGCGCACGACTGGGACCGGTACGTCGAGGTGTACGCGCTGTCGTTCGAACTCGGTGCGATCAAACCGGATCGGCCGATCTTCGAACGGACGCTCGAACTGCTCGGCGTCGCGCCCGAGGAAACGCTGATGGTGGGCGACAGCCGCGAGAACGACGGCGCCGCAACCGAACTCGGCTGCGCCTTCGAATGGGTGAACCCGCTTCCCACCGCCGATCGCCGGACCGGCCTGCTGGACGCACTGGCCCGGCGCGGCGTGCTCTGACCTTCGCGTGACCGCCCGCGCCGGGCTCAGCGCGGCATACGGGCCATCGCGCGTCCGGCCGAACGTCCGGAGAAGATGCAGCCGCCCAGGAAGGTGCCTTCCAGGGCGTTGTAGCCGTGCACGCCGCCGCCGCCGAATCCGGCGACCTCGCCCGCGGCGTACAGCCCCGCGAAAGGTGTTCCGTCCGAACCGATCACCTGGGAGTCCAGGTCGGTCTGGATGCCGCCGAGAGTCTTGCGGGTCAGGATGTTGAGCCGGACGCCGATCAGCGGGCCGTGCGCGGGGTCCAGGATGCGGTGCGGGGGTGCGACCCTAGCGATCTTGTCCCCGAGTGCGCGGCGCGCGTTGGCGATGGCCATGATCTGGGCGTCCTTGGTGTACTTGTTCGCCACCTCCCGGTCCCGCGCGACGATCTGGCGTTCGAGATCGGCGAGGTCCAGCTGCGGGCCGCGGGCGAGCTTGTTCATCCCGGCGACCAGCTCGGGCAGGGTGTCGGCGACGACGAAGTCCACGCCGTGCCGCAGGAACGCCTCGACCGGCGGGGTAGCGCCCTTGGCGAGGCGGCTCTTGATCAGCAGGCCGCGGTCCTTGCCGGTGATGTCGGGATTCTGCTCCGAACCCGAGAGCATGAATTCCTTCTCCACGATCGATTGGTTCAGCACGAACCACGAGTAGTCGTACCCGGTTGCCAGGATGTCGCGCATCGAGGCGTTGGTGTCGAAGCCGGGGAACGACGGCGCGGGCAGGCGTTTTCCGTTGGCGTCGAACCACATCGAGGACGGTCCGGGGATGATCCGGATGGCGTGGCCCGGCCAGATCGGGTCCCAGTTGTGCAGGCCCTCGGTGTAGTGCCACATCCGGTCGCGGTTCACGATCCGCCCGCCGGCCTGTTCGGTGATGCCCAGCATCCGTCCGTCGACATGGGCGGGGACGCCGGGAATCATCGTCTCCGGACACGGGCCGAGCCGTTCGGCGGGCCAGTTGCGGCGGATCAGCTCGTGATTGTGGCCGATGCCGCCGGAGGAGACCAGAACCGCCGGTGCGCGGAATTCGAACTCTCCCACCACGTTCCGCGAGGAGGCCTTGCCGCGGTCGAGGTCGGTGGGCTCCAGGATCCCGCCGCGCGCGCCGACCACCGCGCCGTCCTCGACGATCAGTTCGTCCACCCGGTGCCGGAAGGCGAATTCGACCAGCCCGCGCCGTTCGGCCGCCAGGACCGGCTCCAGGAACACCCGCACCACCTCCGGTCCGGTGCCCCAGGTGAGATGGAAACGCGGGACCGAATTGCCGTGCCCGTCCGCGGTGGAACCGCCGCGCTCGGCCCAGCCCACCAGCGGGGTCACCCGCAGGCCCAGATCGTGCAGGTACTGCCGTTTCTCGGTGGCGGCGAACTCGACGTACGCGCGAGCCCAGCGCCGGCCCCACAGATCCTCGTCCTCGCGGTCGAATCCGGCCGAGCCCTGCCAGTCCTGCCAGGCCAGTTCGAACGAGTCCTTGATGCCGAGGCGGCGTTGCTCGGGACTGTCCACGAAGAACAGTCCGCCCAGCGACCAGAACGCCTGACCGCCGAGGTTGTTGCGATTCTCCTGGTCCAGCACGAGCACCCGGCGGCCGGCGCGGGTGAGTTCGTAGGTGGCCACGAGTCCGGCCAGACCGGCCCCGATGACGATGGCGTCCGGCTGCGGTGACGATGCCACGGGAACTCCTCCGGGTCGGGTGCGCGGACGGGTTGCCGCGCATCGGATACATGAATGTATCGAACTGACACCAACCTAGCAGACGGGTGGCGGCGGGTAGCCGGTTCGTCTCGTGCCGATCCGAGCGGGGGCGACCGGTCGCGGTGAAATATGTCGGTGCCGCGTGGCAAGGTGCGGGGGTGCGTACCATGACCGCCGCCGCGGCCCGCCGGACCGCCCTGGCCGCCCAGGGCTTCGCCGCGCCGCGCCCCGCCTCGACCGATCGCCGCACGATACTGCGCGTGCTGGAGAAAACGCAGGTGCTGCAACTGGATTCGGTGTCCGCGGTGGTGCGGGCGCACTACGCGCCGGTGTTCAGCCGGATCGGCCGCTACGACCGGTCGCTGCTGGACGAGGCCGCCTGGAGTCACACCGCGCGACGTCCCCGCCGGCTGGTGGAGTACTGGGCGCACGAGGCTGCGATGATGCCGGTCGAGGACTGGCCGCTGCTGCGCTGGCGGATGGCCCGGTATCGAAACGGCCGGTGGGGTGGTGCGCGGCAGGTGCTCGAACGCAATCCCACGCTGCCCAAGGACGTGCTCGAGGTCGTGCGCGACTTCGGCGCGTGCACGGCCGGGGAGGTGGAGAAGCATCTCGAACTGGACCGTCCGCGCAGCAAGGACCACTGGGGCTGGAACTACAGCGACACCAAGGTGGTGTGCGAACAGTTGTTCGCTGTCGGGGAGTTGTCGGTGGCCGGGCGGGTCGGATTCCAGCGCCACTACGACCTCACCGAGCGAGTTCTGCCGCCGCAGGTGCTCGCTCGCGAGATCGATGAGCCCGACGCGGTGCGCGAACTCGTCCGCCGATCGGCCACCGCCCTGGGCGTGGGCACCGAACCGGACCTGCGCGACTACTACCGCCTGCATCGCAGCCAAACCGAACCGGCCATCGCCGATCTGGTGGATTCCGGTGAGCTGGAACAGGTTCGGGTGGACGGCTGGGATCGTCCGGCGTATCTGCGCGCCGATGCGCGGGTGCCCAGGCGCATCACCGGGGCCGCGCTGCTGTGCCCGTTCGATCCGCTGATCTTCTTCCGCCCGCGCACCGAACGGATCTTCGACTTCCACTACCGGATCGAGATCTACACTCCCGAACACAAACGCGTGCACGGTTATTACGTGTTCGCCTTCCTGCTGGACGGTGAGCTGGTGGCACGGGTCGATCTGCGTGCCGAGCGGGCGACCGGCCGGCTGCTGGTGCCCGGCGCGTTCGCCGAGCCGGATCGCGACACCCCCAACGTCGCCGCCGAATTGGCGCGCTCGCTGCGGGAGTTCGCCGACTGGCTGGAACTGGATACGGTCGAGGTAGGGGAGCGCGGGGATCTGGCGGGTCTGCTGGCGGCCGCGGCGTCATCGGTGGGCCGAACCCGCTCATGATCCCCGTCGCCGATGCTATTTTCGGTTCATGTCGTGGAATCGGGGGCGGCGCAACGGAATTCTGCGTGGCGGCGCGATGCTGGCCGCCGCGGTACTGATCCTGGGCGGCTGCGGCGGGTCGGCGAGCGGGCCCTCGGGCGGTGCGCCCGCATCCGGCGCCTGGCCGCCGTCGCAGGGGCGTGGGAAATGTGCGGTCGGCAAGCAGGAGAACGTCCCGGCGACGATGCGCGACGGGGTCGTGCTGAAAGCCGATGTGTACCGGCCGAAGACCGCCGATCCGGTGCCGGTGATCCTGATGCGCACGCAGTACGGCAAGTCCGAGGCGCAGGTGAAGCCGTATCGTTTCCAGACTCCGGACTGGTTCGCCTCGCACTGCTATCTCGTTGTCGTGCAGGACATCCGGGGGCAGGGCGCCTCGGGTGGCGTCTTCACCGAGTTCGGCAACGACCGGAACGACGGATACGACTCGGTCGAATGGGCCGCGCGGCTGCCCGGCTCCAACGGTAGGGTCGGTATGTACGGGTCGTCGTATGTGGGTGCCACACAATGGCTTTCGGCGGTCACCGCACCGCCGCACCTGGTCACCATCGTGCCGTCGAACACCGCTTCGGACTACTACGACGGCTGGACCTACGAGGGCGGGGAATTCCGGCTGGCCTTCGTCGAGCCGTGGGCGATGGGGACGATCGCGACGACCGCCGCGCTCAACCGTGGCGATACCGCGACCGCGAAACAGCTTGCCGCCGATGAGGCGCAGTACACCCGGTGGCTGGGATACCGCCCGTATCAACAGTTCCCGCCGATGCACCCGCAGGATCCGGCCGTCGCGCCGTGGTTCTTCGACTGGATCCGGCATTCCGCGCGCGACGACTACTGGAAACAGTGGAGCATTCGCGATCACTATCCGGACGTGCGGGTTCCGGTACTCGATTTCGAGGGCTGGTACGACGCGTTCCTGGCGGGCGGCGCCGAGAACTTCAGCGGGATGGTGCGTTCCGGCGGCACCCCGCAGGCCCGGAGTAATCAGCGGCTGGTCATCGGGCCGTGGGATCACCTCGGGTGGGGACGTCCGGGCAGCGGCGTACCCGCGCCCATGCTCGCCGCCGCCGGGCCCGCGGGCAACAGCCCGGTCAACGACCTGATGCTGGCCTGGTTCGACCACTTCCTGAAGGGGCAGGACAGCAAGGTCGCCGGCCGGCCCACGGTGGACTACTTCCTGATGGGTGCGAACAAGTGGAAGACCGCGTCCGCGTGGCCGCTGCCGAACACCCGCTGGACCACGTACTACCTGTCCGGAAGCGGCGCGAGCGGAGTGTCCGGGCGGCTCGGCGCGTTGCGGACCGCGCCGCCGCAGGATCCGCAGCAGCCGGACGTCTACTACTACGACCCGCTCGATCCGGTGCCCAGCGCCGGAGGGCATTCCTGTTGCGGAGCGTCCTCGGGGCCGCAGGGGCCCTACGATCAGTACGTCGTCGAACAGCGCTCCGACGTGCTGACCTACACCACCGCCGCACTGTCCGCCGACACCGAGCTGACCGGGCCGACCGAGGTGCGACTCTGGGCGTCGTCCACCGCCCCGGACACCGACTTCACCGCGAAACTCGTCGCCGTCGCGCCGGACGGATCCACGGTCAACCTGAACGACGGGATCATCCGCACCCCGTTCCGCGATTCACTGGAAGCTCCCACTCCGGCCGTTCCCGGACAGCCGTATCAGTATCGGATCGAGATCTGGCCGACCAGCTATCTGGTGAAGGCCGGATCTCGTATCCGGCTGGAGATTTCCAGCAGCGACTACCCGCAATTCGCCCCGAATCCCAATACCGGCCAACAGTTCGGCGCTAGTGCCGATACGCAGATCGCGACCCAGACCATCCTGCACGACGCCGCCCATCCGTCCTCGGTGGTGCTGCCGGTCATTCCGCCGGGCGGTGCCGCCTCGAGCAGTTTCCCCATGGACGCGACGAAATAGCGTCGTTCAGGCGGCCTCGGTGGCGATCTCGTCGGGACGTGCGGGTTCGGCCTCGGCCTGCCGTTCCCACCGTCCGGCCAGCCAGGCGCAGACGAACAACTGGATCTGGTGGAAGATCATCAGCGGCAGCACGATCAGGCCGATCGGGTGTCCGGCGAACAGGACCGTGGCCATCGGCAGGCCGCTGGCCAGGCTCTTCTTCGAACCGCAGAAGATCATCACGATCCGGTCGCCGCGATCGAATCCGAGCAGCCGGCTCGCGACCGTGGTCAGCGCTAGCACCACCGCGAGCATCGCGACGCACACCACGACCACCGCCAGCAGGGACAGCAGCGAAATGCCGCCCCAGATGTGTTCCACCATGCTGTCGCTGAACGCGGCGTAGACGACCAGGTACACCGAACCGCGGTCGACCACCTTGGTGACGGTGGCGTGCCGCATGAGCACCTGCAGCGGTCCGCGCAGCAGCTGTCCGGCCAGGAACGGCAGCAGCAACTGCAACACGATCGCCGTGATCGAACCCATCGACACCGTCGCCTTGCCGGTGGTGTCCATCAGCAGCATGACCAGCAGCGGCGTGACGAACACCCCGAGCAGGTTGGACAGCGACGCGCTCACCACCGCACCGGCCACATTGCCGCGCGCGATCGAGGTGAACGCGATCGAGGACTGCACGGTCGAGGGCAGCAGGCACAGGTAGAGCAGGCCGGTGTAGAGGTCGTCGCTGAGCACCGACGGAACCAGCAGTCGCAGCGACAGTCCGATCAGCGGGAAGACCAGATAGGTCACGGCCAGCACGCTCGAGTGCAGTCGCCAGTGCTTGAGCCCTTCCACCGCCTCGCGTGGCTGCAAGCGGGCGCCGTACAGCAGGAACAGGATGCCGATCGCGATCTTGGTGGCCCAGCTCAGTACGCCGGCCGCCTCGCCTCGGGCGGGCAGGAGCGCGGCGACCAGGACGGCCGCCAGCAGACCCAGCATGAAGGCGTCGATCCGGAGTTTGGCGAGAAGCTGCACAAAGGCACGATACGTGCCGGACGAATGATCGCAAAAGTCGTTCGAACCGATATCTCTGAACGCATAGCATGATGAATATGTTCGATCCGGAACAACTGCGCACCTTCCTGACCGTCGAGCGGGCCGGCGGGTTCACGGCCGCGGGGCGCATTCTGGGACTGCGCCAATCCACCGTCAGCGGCCATATCGCCAAACTCGAGCAGGCGGCCGGGCGGGCGCTGTTCCGCCGCGACACCCGCAATCTGGCGTTGACCGCCGACGGTGCGGCGATGGTCGGCTTCGCCCGCAGCATTCTCGATGCCCAGGCCCACGCCGAACGCTACTTCTCCGAGTCCCGGCTCTCCGGCCTGATCCGCCTGGGCGCATCGGACGACGTGGTGGCCCGGGAACTGCCCGATGTACTGCTGGAATTCCAGCGCAGTCACCCGGGCGTCGACCTGGAGTTGACGGTCGGTCTGAGCGAGACGCTGCGCAACCGGCTCGCGGCCGGGGAACTGGATCTGATGGTGGCCAAGCGGCGGCCGGGGGAGCAGCACGGCGAACTGCTGTGGCGCGACCGGCTGGTGTGGGCGGCGCGTTCGGGCGCGACGGGTTTCACCGATCCGGTGCCGCTGGTGACCTATCCGCCGCCGAGTATGACCCGCGAGGCCGCGCTGCACGCGCTGGAGCAGGCGGGCCGCACCTGGCGGATCGCCTGCGTCAGCGACAGCCAACTGGGCCTGCGGGCGGCGGTCCTGGCTGGGCTGGGCGTCATCGTGCACGCCGAAAGTCTTCTTCCCCCAGGGCTTTTCGCTGTCGCGGATGATCGGCTGCCGAAACTGGGCGATCTGGAGTTCGTACTGCTGCGCCGCCGCAGACGGTTGTCCGAGCCGGAGCGGGCGCTGTGCGAGGCGATCGTGGCGGGCGCGCGGCGCGAGCACGCGGCGGCGCCCCGTCGTGCCGGGTGAGCACGCCCGAGTGGGCACGATCGCCTGTCGGTGGCCGTCGCTAATCTGGTTTCGTGGCAGATCCAGCGACGTACCGGCCAGCGCCGGGCACCATCCCCGTCGATCCCGGCGTGTACAAGTTCCGGGATTCCTTCGGACAGGTCATCTACGTCGGCAAGGCCAAGAGTCTGCGCAGCCGGTTGAATTCGTACTTCGCCGATATCACCGCGCTGCATCCGCGCACCCGCCAGATGGTGACCACCGCCGCGAGCGTCGAGTGGACCGTGGTCTCCACCGAGGTGGAAGCCCTTCAGCTGGAATACAACTGGATCAAGGAGTTCGATCCGCGGTTCAACGTCCGTTACCGCGACGACAAGAGCTATCCCATGCTCGCGGTGAGCATGAACGAGGAGTACCCGCGGGTATTCGTGTATCGCGGCGCGCGCAAGAAGGGGGTGCGGTACTTCGGCCCGTACGCACACGCCTGGGCGATCCGCGAGACGGTGGATCTGCTGCTGCGGGTGTTCCCGGTGCGCACCTGCTCGGCCGGAGTCTTCAAGCGGCACAGTCAGATCGGCCGCCCGTGCCTGCTCGGCTACATCGACAAATGCTCCGCGCCGTGTATCGGCCGGGTCAGTGCCGAGGAGCACCGGCGCATCGCCGAGGACTTCTGCGATTTCCTGGCCGGTAAGACCGACCGCATGGTGCGCGAGCTGGAACGCCGGATGCACGCCGCGGCAGAGGATTTGGACTTCGAGACCGCGGCCCGCCTGCGCGACGACGTGCAGGCGCTGCGGCGCGCGCTGGAGAAGCAGGCCGTGGTGCTGGGCACCGGCACCGATGCCGACGTGGTCGCCTTCGCCACCGACGAACTCGAGGCCGCGGTGCAGATCTTCCACGTCCGCGACGGCCGGGTCCGCGGTCAGCGCGGCTGGGTGGTCGACAAATCGGGCGATGCGGTCGACCTGGTCGCGCAGGATTCCGCCGCACCCGGCGCGGATCGGGATGCCGCGAACTCCGCGGGCAGCCAGGAATCCCTCGGCGACCAGGAATCCGTGACCGGCGACGAATCCGCGGCCGACGTGGCGTCCACGGGCCCCGCTCATGGGCGGCGGCCCGTGGAATCCGGTGACGCCGCGGCGCAGGACGCCGCGGTGGGCGTCACGGAGCCGGCGGCGGAGTCCAGCGGTGAACTGGCCGCGCTGGTCGAGCAGTTTCTCACCCAGTTCTACGGTGAGCAGGCCGCGTTCGCGGAGCAGACCAGCACGGAGTCGCCGGGCTCGGTCGTACCGCGCGAGGTGCTGGTGCCCGCCTTGCCCGGTGACCTCGAACAGGTGCAGGGCTGGCTCTCGGGGCTGCGCGGTTCGGCGGTGCAGTTGCGGGTGCCCCAGCGCGGGGACAAGAAGGCGCTGATGGAGACCGTCCAGCGCAACGCCGCCGAGGCCCTGGCCCAGCACAAGCTCAAGCGGGCCGGTGACCTCACCGCGAGATCGGCTGCGCTGCAAGGCATTCAGGACGCGCTGGACCTCGACACCGCACCGCTGCGAATCGAGTGCGTGGACATCAGCCATGTGCAGGGCACCGATGTGGTCGCCTCCCTCGTCGTCTTCGAGGACGGGCTCGCGCGCAAATCCGAGTACCGGCACTACGCGATCAAGGAGGCCGCGGGCGAGGGCCGCTCGGACGACGTCGCCAGCATCGCGGAGGTCACCCGCCGCCGGTTCCAGCGATTGCGCCGCGACCTGGAACTGCTCGAGGCCGAGGACAACCCCACTCCGGGCATCGATCCGAAGACCGGCAAACCCCGCAAGTTCTCCTATCCGCCCAATCTGTACGTCGTCGACGGCGGTGCGCCGCAGGTCGCGGCCGCGGCGGAGGTGCTGGACGATCTCGGCATCACCGACGTCGCGGTGATCGGACTGGCCAAACGCCTGGAGGAGGTGTGGGTTCCCGGCGAACCGGACCCGGTGATCATGCCGCGCAACAGCGAGTCGCTGTATCTGTTGCAGCGCGTGCGCGACGAGGCGCACCGATTCGCCATCACCTTCCACCGCAGCAAACGTTCCCGCCGGATGACCGCCTCGGCCCTGGACTCGGTTCCCGGGCTCGGCCAGGCGCGCCGGACCGCGCTGGTCACCCATTTCGGCTCGGTCGCCCGGCTCGAGCAGGCTACGGTGGAGGAGATCACACAGGTTCCGGGCATCGGGGTGGCAACCGCGAAGGCGGTGCTCGCGGCCTTGCACGGCGAATAGGCGCCGCCTATCAATCGGATGGCACGGTTACGTCTCGATGTCGCCCGGCGCGCGTACCGGGCGCCGGATACGGGAAAAAGGCAGGATGATCGCATGAGCGCCAGCAACGGATCCGGTAGGACATGACCAGCGTGGAGTCGAACGGTAGTGCGTCGGATGCGTCGGCGTCCTCGGCCGCGCCCGGTTCGGCGGCCGGGCGCGCGGTCGAGGTCGTCATCGTCACCGGGCTTTCCGGCGCCGGGCGCGGCACCGCGGCGCGGGTGCTCGAGGATCTGGGCTGGTACGTGGCGGACAATCTGCCGCCGGAACTGATCGAGCGGATGATCGAACTCGGCGTCTCCGCCGATCCGCCCATCCGGCGCCTGGCGCTGGTGATGGATGTGCGCAGTCGCTTCTTCACCGGCAACCTCTCGGCGGTCACCGAGCAGTTGCGCGCCGCGGGGGTGCGCACCCGGGTACTGTTCCTCGAGGCGTCCGACGACGTGCTCATCCGCCGATTCGGATTCGCGCGCCGGCGTCATCCGTTGCAGAGCGAGAGCGCCGACGGCACCCTGTCCGCGGGCATCGCCGCCGAGCGAGCCCGGCTCGACTCGGTGAAAACCGCTGCCGACCTGGTGATCGACACGACAGCTCTGTCGGTTCATCAGCTGCACCGCAAATTGGAGGAGGCATACGGCGGCGGCGCGCCCAAGGCACTGCAGGTCACCATCCAGTCCTTCGGTTTCAAGTACGGAGTGCCGCTGGATGCGGATATGGTGTTCGACTTGCGTTTCCTGCCCAACCCGCATTGGGTACCGGAACTACGTGAGCACACCGGACAGGATGTGGTGGTCAGTGAGTACGTGTTGTCTCGTCCCGGTGCACAGGACTATCTGCAGACCTGTCGCCACCTGATAGACCTGACGACCGACGGCTACCGCCAAGAGGGGAAGCGCTATATGACCGTGGCAGTGGGCTGCACCGGCGGAAAGCACCGCAGTGTCGCCGTGGCCGAGGCACTGGGTGAGGCGTTGGGTGAGGCGAGCGCGGACCCCGTGCGCGTGGTGCACCGCGACCTGGGGCGCGAATGAGTGCCGAGGGGCCGGATTCGGCCCTGGTCGCCCTGGGCGGCGGGCACGGGCTGTACGCGACGCTGACCGCGGCGCGCCGGCTCACCTCCGACGTCACCGCCGTGGTGACCGTCGCCGACGACGGCGGCTCGTCCGGGCGGCTGCGCGCGGAGTTGGGCATGCTGCCGCCGGGCGATCTGCGCATGGCCCTTGCGGCGCTGGCCGAGGAGACCGACGGGGTGTGGGCGCGCACGGTTCAGCACCGTTTCGGCGGAAGCGGCGCGCTGGCCGGACATTCGGCCGGGAACCTGATCCTGGCCGCGCTCACCGAGGTACTCGGCGATCCGGTTGCCGCACTGGACACCGTGGGTTCGCTGCTGCGCTGCACCGGGCGGGTACTGCCGATGTCCCCGGCCGCGCTGACCATCGAAGCCGACGTGTCCGGGCTCGAGGCCGACCCCAGGGTGAGCCGGTGTATCCGCGGACAGGTCGCGGTGGCCACCACGCCGGGTAAGGTGCGGCGGGTGCGCCTGATCCCCTCGGACCCGCCGGCGAGTCCCGAGGCCACCTCGGCGATCGAACACGCCGATGTGGTGATCCTCGGTCCCGGATCCTGGTTCACCAGCGTCATTCCGCACGTGCTGGTGCCGGGATTGCATGAGGCACTGGTACATACGCGCGCCCGAAAAGTCCTGGTACTCAACCTCGCTGCCGAGCCCGGCGAGACCGCCGGATTCTCCGCCGAGCGCCATTTACATGTATTGTCCCAGCACGCACCGGATTTCGCGGTGGACCACGTGGTGGTGGACTCCGGGTCCGTACCCGAGGGTAGGGAACGCGAACATGTGGCAAGAGCTGCCGAACAGCTGCGTGCGCGAGTAACCTTCGCTGATGTCGCCGAGGCGGGGACGGACCGGCACCACCCTGGGAAGTTGGCCGCCGCACTGGATCAGGTGATCCGGGCGCCCCGGCCGGAATCAGCAGGGCTTCGAGTCGAAGGACGGCACATGGGCCAGGATGTGCGGTCCGCGTTGGGTGGAAAGGAGCGGGTCTCGTGGCGATGACAGCCGAGGTGAAAGACGAGCTGAGCCGTCTGTCCGTCTCGCAGGTCTCATCTCGCAAGGCCGAATTGTCGGCGCTACTACGGTTCGCCGGCGGGCTGCACATCGTCGGCGGGCGGGTGATCGTCGAGGCGGAGGTCGATATGGGCTCCATCGCCCGGCGACTACGTCGCGAGATCTTCGAGCTGTACGGCTACGGCTCGGATGTGCACGTACTCGGCGCCGGCGGCCTGCGCAAGACCTCCCGGTACGTGGTGCGGGTGTCCAAGGAGGGCGAGGCGCTCGCGCGCCAGACCGGCCTGCTGGACGTGCGCGGTCGCCCGGTGCGCGGCCTGCCCGCGCAGGTGGTCGGCGGCAGTCTCGGCGATGCGGAGGCCGCGTGGCGCGGCGCGTTCCTCGCGCACGGCTCGCTCACCGAGCCCGGCCGCTCCTCGGCGCTCGAGGTGAGCTGCCCGGGCCCGGAGGCCGCCCTGGCCCTGGTCGGCGCGGCGCGGCGGATGGGCATCCAGGCCCGCAATCGCGAGATCCGCGGCACCGACCGCGTCGTGGTGCGCGACGGTGAGGCCATCGGCGCGCTGCTGACCCGGATGGGCGCGCAGGACACCCGGTTGACCTGGGAGGAGCGGCGGATGCGCCGCGAGGTCCGGGCCACCGCGAACCGCCTGGCCAATTTCGACGACGCGAATCTGCGCCGCTCGGCCCGGGCCGCGGTGGCCGCGGCCGCGCGGGTCGAGCGGGCGCTGGAGATACTCGGCGACGACGTGCCCGACCATCTGGCCGCGGCCGGGAAGTTGCGCGTCGAGCATCGTCAGGCCTCGCTCGAGGAGCTGGGCCAGCTCGCCGACCCGCCGATGACCAAGGACGCGGTCGCGGGCCGGATCCGGCGGCTGCTGTCGATGGCGGACCGCCGCGCCAAGGAACTCGGCATTCCGGACACCGAGTCCGCGGTCACCGCCGAATTGCTCGAAGACGCCTGAGGCATACGCCGGCCGATAGCCGCCGTGGTGCGAACATCCTTGCGCCGCGGCGGCTTTCGTCACTTTCGGGCGGATCGACCGCGGTCCTGTCGGTGCGGGTCGGTATTCTGCGAGGACGTTCTCGCAATGTCGCGGGGACTCGGGTGATGCCCGGCGTTCTCACCGTGACCAGGGGCGTGTCCGTGACATGACGGCCGGGCATTAGGGTGGACCGACAACGGAGAAGAATCCGCAGAAAGCTGAGGAGCGATAACGTGACTGTCCGGGTAGGCATCAACGGCTTCGGCCGCATCGGGCGTAACTTCTTCAGGGCGGTCGAGGCGCAGAAGGCGCTCGGCACAACGGAAATCGAAGTCGTCGCGGTCAACGACCTCACCGACAACGCCACCTTGGCGACCCTGCTCAAGTACGACTCGATCCTGGGTCGCCTGCCGCAGGATGTCTCGCTCGACGGCGACGACACCATCGTGGTCGGCGATCAGCGCATCAAGGCGCTGGCCATCAAGGAGGGCCCGTCGGCGCTGCCGTGGGGCGAGCTGGGCGTCGACGTGGTGGTGGAGTCCACCGGTATCTTCACCGACGCGACCAAGGCCAAGGGGCATCTGGCCGCGGGCGCGAAGAAGGTGATCATCTCCGCCCCCGCCAAGGGTGAGGACCTGACCGTCGTGATGGGCGTCAACGACGACAAGTACGACGGCAGCCAGAACATCATCTCCAACGCCTCGTGCACCACGAACTGCCTGGGTCCGCTGGCGAAGGTGCTGAACGACGAGTTCGGCATCGTCAAGGGCCTGATGACCACCATCCACGCCTACACCCAGGACCAGAACCTGCAGGACGGCCCGCACAAGGATCTGCGTCGCGCCCGCGCCGCCGCGCTGAACATCGTGCCGACCAGCACCGGTGCGGCCAAGGCCATCGGCCTGGTGCTGCCCGAGCTGAACGGCAAGCTGGACGGCTACTCGCTGCGCGTGCCGATCCCCACCGGCTCGATCACCGACCTGACCGCCGACCTGGCCAAGAAGGCGTCGGTCGAGGAGATCAACGCGGCGTTCAAGGCCGCCGCCGAGGGCCCGCTGAAGGGCATCCTGAAGTACAGCACCGACCCGATCGTGTCGAGCGACATCGTCACCGACCCGCACTCGTCGATCTTCGACGCGCCGCTGACCAAGATCATCGACGACCAGGTCAAGGTGTACTCCTGGTACGACAACGAGT
>CBJNFW010000120.1:0-23900 GCA_966435935.1 uncultured Nocardia sp. | reverse complement strand
GGGGTGCCGGTGCCGCCGCCGGTGCCGCCGCGGAATCCGAATCGTCCGGTGGGGGTGCCGGTGCCGCCGCCGGTGCCGCCGCGGAATCCGAATCGTCCGGTGGGGGTGCCGGTGCCGCCGCCGGTGCCGCCGCGGAATCCGAATCGTCCGGTGGGGGCGCCGGTGCCGCCGCCGATTCCTCCGCGCAATCCGAATCGTCCGGGTCCGGGCGCGGGCGGGGCCCCGGTGGCCGCGGCCGCGCCTAAGCGGGACGACGACTTCCTGGGCAAGTCGACGGATATGAAGGCCAAGACACGTCCGAAGCGCGAACCCGAGTGGCGGGACCTGCCGGGGCCGTACGGGACGCTGGCCGCGCCGGGCTCCGACAGGTGGCTGGATGGGGCGAGCGGCTCCGCCGGCCCCGGCGCGACGGGGCCGGCCGGGGCATCGGGGCCGGGCGCGACGGGAGCGACGGGTTCGGGCGCGTCGGGCTCCGGAGACAACCCCTTCGGTGACAACCCCTTCGGCGACAACCCGGGCGGAACGAATCCTGAGGGAACGAATCCTGAGGGAACCAACCCCGAAGGAACCAACCCGGAAGGAACGAACCCGCAGGGAACCGATCCCGGCGCAAGCGGATCGTCCGGCCCCTCGAACGTGGACGTGGCCTTCAAACTCTAGTGCCGGTGACGATCGAAGATCGTGTCGGCGTCGGATCGGATTTCCTTGTGCGACACGTCGTATTCACCGTCGTGCGATGGGCTTGATGGGCGGAGCCTACGGTGGAGGTGTCATGGTCAACGAGCGGTTGGCGGCCGATGTGGCCACGATGCTCGAAGGGCTGCAGGACCAGATGCGCGGTATCGCCGACCTGCAGCAGCGTCGTTCCGAGCTGACGGCGACGGCGTCGATCGGCGACGACCGCGTCCAGGTGACGGTCAATGCCGACGGCATGGTGGTGGAAACAAAGTTCGGCAGTGAGGTCTCGGATCTGAGCTACGAGGAGCTCGCCGAGTACGTGACCGCCGCCGCCCAAGCGGCGATGCAAGGGGCGCAGAATCGCAGCCGCGAACTCATGCGACCGCTGATCGAGCGCAGATCCCGGTTGCCGAAACTTTCCGAAATCGTCGAGGGCGCACCGGATCTGGAGGATATCCTGCCGCCCGCGCCGCCTCCTTCGACGGAGCCGCCGCATCTGCGGGGCGCAGTCGAGCAGGACGACCGGCAACAGCCGCTGATCGCCGATACGGACCACTGAGGACGCGAAGATGACCAGTGTCGAAATTAATCCCGACCAATTGCGCACTGCCGCATCGGATTGCGATCGCATCCACGGATCGATCGTGACCGCCTTGCGGAACCTGCAGTCCGCGGTGGACGCCGAACAGGCGCCGTGGGGCAACGATTCGTTCGGCAAGAAGTTCGCCGACGGCGACAAGGGCTATCTCGCGGTCAGCAAGAATCTGCTCGACGGCATCAACGATCTGGCCACCACCTTCGGCACCTTCGCCTCCGGCCAGCGCGAGGCCGCCGACGAACTGAACAATGCCGATACCGGGCACGCCAACGGCTGAGGCGAGGCCGCCACGCCGAGGTTATCGTGGGGTCATGGGTGTCATCGGCGAAATGTTCCCGGGCAGGAAGCTGACCGACGAGGACAGCGAGGCGGGCGACGGCCAGACGCACCGGCCGCGTCTCGAACTGGACCTCGAGGGCGGCGTGGTGCGCTTGTCCGCCCCCGCGCGGCCGCGCTCAGCCGAGCAGGGCGTGGGCGACGGTGTAGCCGAGTAGTGCCGCGCCGACGCCGGAGATCACGCTGACCAGGACATTCGCCGTCGCGTAGAAGTACGCGCGCTGTTCCAGCAGCCGCAACGTCTCGAAGCTGAACGTGCTGTAGGTGGTCAGCGCACCGCAGAAGCCGGTGCCGAGCAGGGCCAGCACCCGGAGGTCGGCGGCCGCTCCGGTGAGCGCGCCCAGGATCAGGCACCCGGTCAGATTGACCGCGAGAGTGCCCCACGGAAACGGGCTGTCGTGCCGCGCGCCGATCGCGCGATCGGTGAGGTAGCGCGCTGGTGCGCCCAGCATGGCGCCGAGGAAGATCAGGACGGTGGTCACGTTCGGCCCCGCCCCTCGTCGCGGTCGGATCGGCGAATCTGTTTGCGCCACAACATGGTTCGTGTCAGCATGACGGCCGCGAGCACCGCCAGCATGGCCGCGATCAGGGTTCCGGCCAGATAGCCGAAGGCCACGTACACGGTCCCGGGTGCGAGCAGATTGCGGGTTTCCACGGCATAGGTCGAGAAGGTGGTGAATCCACCCAGGAAACCCACGCCGAGAAAGGGCCGCACCAGCCGATGCCCGGCCCAGACCTCCGTGATCAGCACCATCAGCACGCCGATGGCGAAACAGCCGACCACGTTCGTCACGAACGTCCCCCACGGGAATTGGCCGGGCCGGGTCGGCAGCAGCCGGGACACGCCGAACCGCGCCTCGGCGCCGAGCCCGCCGCCCACGGCAACGACGATCAGCACCGGTCCGTGCTCACGAAACCAGCCGGGACTCGCGTTCGCCTCGGTGGCGACACCGTCGGGAAGACGCACTTCGGGCACAGAAGACTCCTACTCGAACATGAAAGCACTGGTCAAGTAGGGACTGTTGGCGGTGCGAGACCGCGGTTGTTCCCGCCTGCGGAAAGTGGCGAGCCCCACCGCCACGTCGCTACAGCGTAACGGGCTTTCGAATCTGAGAGAAAACAAAGGAAAGCCACAGGCTCCGGTCAGGCACGCGACGCATCCTGGTCGGAGTAGACGGAACCTGCGAGGGCGAGGTGCGCGATGGTCGAAATCGAGGTCACGGGGACGACGGTTACGGTTCACGTACTCGGCGCCCACCGATTCCTGTCGTTGCGTGAGCAGGTCACCTTCGATCTGTCGAATATCAGCGAGGTGGCCCGGGCCGAGGTTGATCTGCGGCCGCCGTGGGTGCGTGCGCCGGGCACCTTCTTCCCGGGCGTCATCGCGGCCGGGATCTTCCGCGGGAAGCACCGCAAGGAATTCTGGGACACGCTCTTCGACGGGCGCGGGGTGCGCATCGAGCTGTCCGGGACCGATTTCACCCGGCTGGTGCTGGACGTCGCCGATCCCGAAGCGGTGTGCCGACAGCTGAGCAGGGCCGCGGCGGCCTGAGATCACCCGGCCGCGATCAGATGCTGCTGGATGAACTTGGTCAGCTGGGGCCGCAGCAGCTGTGACCCCCAACTGCCCCACTGGGCGATGAAGCCGTGGTCCACCCACGGCAGCACGAGCGACTGCACCGGGTTTCCGGCGGCGGCGAGTGCGGTGGCCAGGCGAGTGGACTGACCGACCGGAACCAGATGGTCGCTGCCGCCCTGCACCAGCAGCGTGGGCGGCAGGCCCGAGGAGACGTGTTCGGTCGGCGAGGCGGCGAGGTAGCGGTCCCGGTACCGGTCCACACTGCCGCCGGTGTAGCGGTCGAACATCGTGCGTATCGCATAGGGCATCCGCGTATCATCCAGTGCCGCAGGAAGATTCGTCAGCGGGTAGAGCGCGACCACCGAGCGGGCCGGGGCCTCTGGCACAGCGCAGGTCGGCGGGAAGCGCGGATCGCCGATCGTGTACGCGGCCATCAGCGCCAGATTCCCGCCCGCCGAATCGCCCGCGACCGAGACGTTCGACGGTGCGATCCCGAACTCCCGGGCATGTTGGCGGACCCAGCCCATCGCGCATTTCACATCGCCGGTGGCCTGCTGCCAGCGGGCCGGTGGGGCGAGCCGGTAATCGATGGAGAAAACGGCGACCCCCTGAGTGGCCAGCCAGCCGAACCAGCTGTTGCTGTCGCCGCGGTCGCCGTTGATGAATCCGCCCCCGTGCACGAATACGATCGCCGGAGCGCCCGCCGCGGGCTGGGTGGGGAGGTAGGCGTCCAGCTGTAGTGGCTGTCCGTCGACGGTCGCGAAAGTCGTTGTCCGCGTGGGGGATCGGTGCGGCCCCTGATCGGAGAAGGAGGCCCACGACACCGCGGAGCCGTGCGTGCTCGCGGTGCGCCACGCGGTCAGCCAGGGCACCAGCACGACCGTGAGAGCCAGCGCCGCGGCGATCACGCCGGCCGCGAACCGCCAAGGTCTGCGGCTGTGCCAGGACGCGATCGCGATCACCACGCACAGGAAGCAGGCCAACGCGAACCACAGTGTCGCCGTCGCGAGCGCCAACCCGCCCGCGCCCACCACGTCCTGGATCGGCTCGACCGGAATCTTCGGCGCGAAGAACACCGCACCGCCGATGATCACCACCACGCACAGCAACCAGGCCACGGCCGAGCCGAGCCGCGGAATCAGCGGGCGCGGCTGCGCCCGGTGCGCTGCTCGTCGTTCGGCCCCAGGAGCCTGAGCGGTATTCGACATGACTGTGCTGACCTCCGGTGGTGGGTCCCGCCGACCCGCAAATCATGGGTGACAACGACTCACCGTGCAAATGCGGCGCGCGGGACGGCGGCGTGGCAAGGCCCGGAATCGGCCCGTATTCGCTACAGTGCTCGCATTTGCCACGTCGTAGCCAGAAATTGCGTCACCAGCGTGGTCGTTGCCAGTGATCCGGTTCCACCGCAAGGTTCGAGGAGGCGTGCTGTGCTCGGGTCGGTAGCTGCGGACGGATGCCCGACATGCGGATGAAGGAACGCCGGGCCGCGATCGGCTTCACCGTCTTCGCGCTCGCGGCGCTGCTGGTGACCGTGATGATGTGGAATACCCTCTCGCGCACCATCTCCGGTCCGACCGACAGCTATTCCGCGACGTTCACCGATGTGCTCGGCCTGCGTCCCGGTGACGATGTGCGGATCGCCGGGGTCCGGGTCGGCAAGGTCGACGCCATCAGCGCGGTGCGCGATCCGGCGAGCCGAAAGTATGTGGCGTCGGTGCGTTTTCGGGTGCAACGCGACCAGCATCTCTACCACGACACCAAAGCTCTTGTGCGATACCAGAATTTGATCGGTCAACGGTACGTCGCACTGGAGCCCGGCACCAGAGGCGAACCCACGCCGCTCCTGGCCGGGGGCACGATCCCGCTGTCGCAGACCGAACCGTCGTTCGATATCTCCGCACTGCTCAACGGATTCGAGCCGCTGTTCCAGACCCTGCAACCCGCCCAGGTCAACGACCTGACCAACACGTTGATCCAGGCGCTGCAGGGCAACGGCGTCTCGCTGAGCGCGTTCATCACCCAGGCCGCGGGCCTGGCGGGGGATTTCGAGCGCCGCGACGCGATCCTCACCGACATCATCGCCAACCTGTCGGCGGTGATGAAAGGTCTGGCCGCCCGCGGCGACCAGCTGGAAACCCTGATCACCCAGACCCGCGCACTGGTCGGTGGCCTCTATCAGCAGGGCAGGTCGCTGGTGGCCTCGACCGAACAGATCGCGGGCGCGACGAATTCGATGGAACAGCTGGTGACCCGGATTCAGCCGCAGATCGCGCAGGTCCAGGATTCCTCCCACGACGCGCTCACCATGCTGCTCTCGCACGGTGCGCAATTGGATCAGGTCGCCATCGATCTGCCCGCGCTGCTCTCCGATGTCGGAGGCGCGAGTCAGGACGGTGCGTACGCGTCCGCCTACGTGTGCAGCCTGGACATCTCGCTCTACGGCATCCTGCTGCCGCGCGGAATTCTCACCCGGATCGGCGGCGACTCACATTCGGCGGTGTGCCGTCCCTGAGCCGGACCGATTGTGTGGCCGGTTCGGCTCGCCGAGCGCTCAGCCTTGCAGCCCGGCCTCGATCTCCAGGTTGAGGGTGATCTTGTCGCCGATCACCGCGCCGCCCTCGGGCAGCGGCATATCGATGGTGATGTCGAAATCGCGACGGTTGATGACCGCTTTGGCCTCGAATCCGGCCACCGGCCCCGCACCCATCCCCGGATTGCTGCCGAGGAATTCGACCTGCAGAGTGATGGGCCGGGTGACGCCGCGGATGGTGAATTCGCCGTCGACGTCGAATTTCCCCTTCTGGACGCGGAAATCGGCGGTGCTGAACATCGCGACGGGGAATTCCTCGGCCTTGAAGAAATCGGCGGTGCGCAGGTGGGCGTCGCGCTGCTCGTTGTCGGTGGTGACGGAGGAGACCTGAATCTGCGCCTCGGCGCGGGCGGTGCCGTCCTCGCTGACGATCACCCTGCCGGAGAATTCGGAGAAGCGGCCGCGGACCTTGCTCACCATCAGATGTCGCACGGTGAAGCCGATATTGGAATGGGCCGGGTCGACGACCCAGATGCCCGCGGCCAACGCGTTGGATGTGCCGGTTGTCATGAGATTCTCCCGTCGGTTCGCGTCCGATGGCTTACTGCATGAATGCCGACAGTCTAGGGTGTTCCGGGGCTCTGAACAGCGTTTATTCGCCGGGCCGGAATTTCGGCGGGGCTTGCGCCAATGGAACAGGCGGGATCGGGAATCTTCTCCTCGCCCGCACCGCTCATTGCGCATACCTCCGGCGGCCGGACCGCGGCCGGACGCCGGCGGTCCGCCGCCGAGTATGCCAGCGTGGCCTACGTGCGGGCGCGCACGAACTTGTAGATGACCAGAATGATGACCGCACCGACGATCGCGCCGATGAAGGTGTGCTCGACCGGCTGGCGGAAGCTGAGCTTGTGCGGGGCGAACACCAGACTGCCCAGGGTTCCGCCGACGAATCCGCCGACCACGCCCAGCACGATGGTGCCGATCCAGCCGAAGTTCTCCTTACCGGGGACGAGTAGACGGGCGATGGCACCTGCGATGAGACCGATGATGATCATCCAGACGATGCTCATGATGTCGACTCCTGGAGTGGACTACCGGATGGGTGCTCCCAAGGTAGCAAGACTCGAACGGGCGTAGGGCGATTCGGACCGCCGGGCCCATCGTGTCGGGTACGGTTGAGCCGAGGGAGAGTGGGGCAACCGTGCAGGGTCTTCTCGTCGACAGCTCCGATCAGCGCCTGCTTCGCGACAGCGTCGCGCAGATCGCGGCGAAGTACGGGGCGGAATACTTTCTGGAGCGTTCACGCGCCGGGGCGAAACTCGATGAACTGTGGGCCGATCTGGGGGCCGCGGGCATGCTGGGCGTCCATCTGCCGGTCGAATACGGCGGTGGCGGCGCGGGGCTGACCGAACTGTCGATCGTCGTGGAAGAGCTTGCCGCGCACGGCATCCCGCTGCTGCTGACGGTAATCTCACCGGCCATCTGCGGATCCATCCTGGCCGCGCACGGCTCCCCGGAACTCAAGGCCGAATGGCTGCCCGGCCTGGCCGACGGCATCCGCAAGATGGCCTTCGCGCTCACCGAGCCGGATGCCGGATCCAACAGCCACGCACTGCGCACCTTCGCGCGCGCCGACGGACCGGACTGGATCGTTTCGGGCGGAAAGTGTTTCATCTCCGCCGCGGACGAGGCCGATGCGCTGCTGGTGGTGGCCCGCGCGGTGGACGTGCCCGATGATCGCCGAAATCCGTTGTCCTTGTTCGTCGTTCCCGCCGACGCGAAAGGCGTTACGCTGCAACCGCTCCCGACCGCGGTGGTCTCGCCGGATCGGCAGTTCACGGTCTTCCTGGACGAGGTGCGGCTGAGGCCGGAGGCGTTGATCGGCTCGCCCGGCAGGGGATTGCCGCAGGTATTCGCCGGACTCAATCCCGAACGCGTGCTGGCCTCGGCGATCAGCTGCGGCATCGGCCGGTACGCCGTGGCCAAGGCCGTGGACTACGCCAAGGACCGTCGGGTGTGGTCGGTGCCGATCGGTGCGCACCAGGGTATTTCGCATCCGCTCGCCGAATGTCACATCGAGGTCGAACTGGCCCGGCTGGCCACTCGGGCGGCCGCACAGCAGTTCGACTCCGGTCAGGAGGCCGCCGCCGCGGCGAATATGGCCAAATTCGCCGCCGCCGAGGCTTCGCTGCGTGCGCTGGACCAGGCCATCCAGGTGCACGGCGGTAACGGTCTGACGCCGGAGTACGGCCTGGCCGAGATGTGGTTCACCGCGCGGCTCATGCGCACCGCACCGGTGAGCCGGGAGATGGTGCTCAACTACATCGGCGAGCACACCCTCGGCCTGCCCTCGTCCTACCGCATGTCACGGCGGCCGCCCGCGAGCCACGCGGATCCGTTGCCGGAACCGCTGATCCGCTGACGGCCGCGGGCCGCGGCTACACCGCGACCGGCGTGTGCTTGGCCGCGTTGCGCACCTGGAATGCCTCCACCAGTTCCATGATGCCCATGAACAGCAGCCACCAGCCGGTCAGGATGGTCAGCGCGGTGATCGAGTGGATCGGCCACACCACGATGACCACGCCGCCGATCAGCAGCAGGATGCCGAAGACGATCGTCCACCCCTTACCCGGCGTGCCGGCGGGGGTCTCGGTGCCGCCGATCAGTACCGACATGCCGCGGAACAGCCAGCTGATCGCGATCCACAGCGCCAGCAGCACCAGTGAGTCGCCGATGTGCCGGAAACAGAACACGGCCAGGATGAACGACAGGATGCCGCTGACGATCGACAGCACCCGCCATCCGGCGCCGACGTGCGGTCCCATCGCCGCGACGAGTTGCAGCACACCGGAGATCAGCAGATAGAAACCGAACAGAATTCCGGCGACGACGAGTGTCGGGCCCGGCCAGATCAGGATCATTAGGCCGATGACCACCGACAAGATGCCGATGACCAGCAGCGACTGCCACGCACCGCGAGCCAGGAGATGTAGCGGACCCTCGGTTACTCCTTCTTTGCTGGTTGTCATGTGGGCAGGATAAATCCGGTTCAACCGCTAGCGGGCCATTAGCTGAACTCGATCGGATCACGATGCCGGGGGCGACCCGCGTTTCGTCAGACGCGCGCGGCGGTCCGGCCACGGTGAGTGCGGGCGAACTGCCCCGGCGACTGCCCCCGCCAGGACCGGAAGGCCGAGGTGAACGCCGAGACGCTGGCATAGCCGAGGCGTTCCGCGGCATGCTCGACGGTGAGCCCGGCGATCAGCATCTCCTCGGCGAGCAACCCGACGGTCTCGTTGCTGACCTCGCGGAACGTGGTGCCCTCATTCGCCAGCCGCCGGCGGAGCGTTCGCACGCTGACGTCCAGGTCCGCGGCGATATGCGCCTGATCGGCGACACCGCCGTGCCGGATCAGCAATTCACGCACCTGACCGCTGAGACCGGTGCGGTTGCGGCGCTGCTGGATCAGATCCGAGCACTGGCGTTCGTAGTATCGCGCGGTGACCGGATTCGATTGCGGCATAGGTTGATCCAGGGCGCTGGTATTGCCGATCAGCACTGTTCGCTCCGCGCCGAACACGATCTTGTCGATCCCGAGCAACGTCCCGAACATCTCGTAGATCGGGTGCGGCTCCACCGCGATCTCCGCCCGCAGCATGGGCAACCGGGAGCCCAGCACGTCCTGGGCCACCGTCGCGATGGCCGCGAGGTCGCGCTCGAGCACGAAACGGTGCAGGTCGGCGGGAACCGCGCGATCATCGCGGATGAACCAGAACTCCTGGTCGTGGTCCTCGAGCGTGTGCTGGGCGAAGGTGAACGACAGATCGGCGTACTGCAGCGCGATCTCCGCGGCCCGGCGCAGGGTGGAACTGCTCATCGCGGCGAAGCCGAGCACCCCGAAATTCGGTGCGTGGCAGTTGAGTCCGGCCATCAGCCCCATGCCCGGCTCGTCGTCGAGCGCGCCGACGACGTTGCGGGTCAGCGTGATCTCCTGGGCAAGGGTGATCTCGGTGCCGGGATCCTGCAACTGCTCCTCGGATATGCCGCTTCCGGACAACAGGGACGATATCGGCAGACCGCGCGATACGGCGTATTCCACCAGCAGCGCCGCACCGCTGATGGACCGCAAGCGGCCGGACTGCTCCGACGTTCTCGCATCGTTCACCTGCAAATCCTCGCAGAATCGGCGGTGATCCGTGGCGAAATGCGGTGCGGCCGTACACTTTACTCGCCGGTAAGTTTGCTGGCGGCGTCCCATATTCGGTGATTTCTGGCCCAAACCGCGCTGGTTGAACGTTCACGATAGCCATACGGTTTCTCATATGCCGCACCACATTCGGGTGAGCCTTTCGACCGGGCTCTTTCCTCGATCGGTCCGTGAGCTGTGTGTTCGCGGAGCGGTTGCCGCCAGCCCATCGCGACCGGAGTGAATTACGCATGTTTTCGATTCCCTCGAATGCCGCCAGGGACTCCTGGATCACCGTCACCGCACCCGCCGACGGACGAGTTCTGGGTACGTTGCCGACGCACACACCCGACCTGGTGCATGCGAGCGTCGCCCGTCTGCGGGCGGCGCAGATCCGGTGGCGTGCGATGGGCGTCGTGGGCCGGGTGCACTGGCTCACCACGTTCCGCGACTGGCTGCTGGAGAACGAGGACCCGATCGCCGCGGTGCTCGCGGCCGAGACGGGGCGTTCGGCCGCGGCGGCGCATCGGGAGTTCCGCCTCGGTATCGATGCGCTCGACTATCACCGCACCCGTGGTGCGGACTTCTTGACTCCGCCGCACACGCGTACCGGCCGGGCGACGGGCACGGACTTGCGGCTGGCGGTGGCTCATCGCCCCTGTGCGGTCGCCGGGGTGATCTCCAGTTGGACCGCGCCGATGGCCGCGCCGCTGCTGGATGTGATTCCGGCTTTGCTGGCCGGGTCGGCGGTGGTGGTCAAGCCATCCTCGGTGACGCCGTTGACGATGCGCGCCCTGGTTACCGGCTGGCTGGATCTGGGAGCGCCGCCGGTCCTGGAATTCGTCGCCGGATCCCGGGCCGGGGCGGCGGTGGTCGATGTGGTCGACGCCGTTCACTTCGGCGGATCGCCGGAGACCGGCAAGGTGATCGCCCTGCGCGCGGCCTCCCGGCTCATCCCGTGCCGCCTGGACATCGGCGGTAAATCGGCGGCGGTGGTGTTGGCCGGGGCCGATCTCGGTCGCGCCGCGGCCGGTATCGCGCTGGGCGGGCTCGCGGGGTCGGGGCAGTGTTGCGCCAGCATCGAGCGAGTGTTCGTCGAATCGGCGATCTACGACGCGTTCCTCGATCGGCTGGGCGAGGAGGTGCTCGCCTTCGGCGCGCACGATCCGGACGACTCCTCCGTGGAGGTGATGACCTCGGCGGCCCATGTGGCGTGTGTGCGGGAGCAGATCGCCGATGCCGTCGCCAAGGGGGCGCGGGTGCGCGTCGGCGGAAACGGCGACGGGCACATCGTGCAGCCGACCGTGCTCGCGGACGCCGATCCGGCGATGGCGGTGCTGCAGCAGCAGACGCTGGGACCGATTCTGCCCGTGGTTCGCGTCGCCGACGCCGAACAGGCGATCGCCCTGGCCAACGATCCGTTCGCGCCGTGCGTGAGCGTGTGGACCGCCGACGATGCCGCCGCCGACGACGTGGCCGCGCGGCTGACCGCCGGGCGGGTCGCGATCAATGACGTATCGGTGCATCTCGCCGCCGCTTTTCGCGTGTAACACGTTGTCCTACAAGGAATGCGGCAGATCGGCCCGGCGCGGGGCTAGGGTGGGAGATCGACGGAGAACCGTCCATTCACTCCCGCCTAGTGCGAAGGAACGACAGTAATGGATCTGAGTCTGCACTACTGGAACTTCTCGACACCGTCGGATCCGGCGCGGATCGCGCCCACTCTGGCCCGCACCGCCCAGCTGGCCGAGCAGGCCGGTTTCGCGGAGTTCACGGTGATGGACCACTACTTCCAGATGGAGATGCGCGGCACCGCCGACGAGCCGATGCTCGAGGCGTACACCACCCTGGGATACGTCGCGGCGCTGACCGAGCGGATGCGGCTGGCCGTGCTGGTGACCGGTGTGATGTACCGGTATCCGGGCCTGCTCGCCAAGATCGTGTCCACCCTGGACGTGCTGTCCGGCGGACGCGCACAGCTGGGTATCGGCGCGTCCTGGTACGAGCGTGAGCAGCGCGGACTCGGCGTGCCGGTCGTGCCTATGGCCGAGCGGTTCGAACGGATGGAGGAGACGCTGCAGATCTGCCTGCAGATGTGGAGCGACAACAACGGCCCCTACAAGGGTGCGCATTACGAACTCGCCGAGACCCTGTGTGTTCCGGCGCCGCTGACCCGGCCCCGGCCCCCGATCCTGATCGGCGGCGGAGGTGAGAAGAAGACGCTGCTGCAGGTGGCGCGGTACGCCGACGCGTGCAATCTGTTCGGTACCGGTGTCGAGGACGTCGGCCACAAGCTCGATGTGCTGCGTGGACACTGCGAGGCCGAGGGGCGCGACTATGCGGCCATCCGCAAGACGCTCACCTCCTTCACCTCCCCGGCCGGTGATCCCGATGCCTTCCTCGCCGAGGCGGAACGCTATGCGGCCCTGGGGATTACGCAGATCGATGTGATGCCCGACGGTGATCCGATCGAATACACCGAGAAGGCGGCGGGCGTCATCGAGCGGCTGAGCCGGATCTGACGCTGTAACTCCGGCCTCCTTCGCTCCGGCGGGTTTGCGGCGCGGCAATGCTCACCGTGCGGACCGTGTGAGGCGCTGTTCCGCGCAGCCTGCACGCGTTTTCGCGGCAAGCAGCCGCCGCGAACGTGTCGTCGGTCTCCGCTCGGGCTGGTTCGCGGTGCTTCGAGGCTCACCGCCCGGCTCCGTGGTGGGTACTTGTTCCTCGCGTCCGCCACAGGTCCGGGCTGCTGACTCGTGGAGGCGGGGGCGACGGTGTCGGTGTGAGCCGGGATGGGGTGACGGCAAGCACGCGCCGAGGACGTACCTTCGGCCTCCGTTGGGTTTGTTCGCGGTGCTTCGGAACCGGCCTCGCGGGCTTGGAGCCGATGCCGGACCCGGTGACGGGTGAGGCAGGTAGATGGTCGATGCCGTGGGTACCGGACAGTCCGGTACCCACGGCATCGGTGCGTTTCGGGGAGTGGTCTGCGGGCAGTCGTCGGCTGCGATGTGCACAGATCGTGTTCGCGTTCGGCCGGGAACTCACGGCCGTTGACCATATACCCGTAGGGGGTATAGGTTTCTGTGTGCGGCGCGGCGATCGGTGCCGCGCGATGGAGAAGCGAGGTGGCGGATGCATGCGATAACACACGCGCTTGCGCTGACCGGGTCGATGACCTGGGAGATTCTGTGGGCGCTGATTCTGGGCTTCGCCCTGTCGGCCGTGGTGCAGGCGGTGGTGCGCAAATCGACGATCGTGCGGCTGCTCGGGGACGACCGGCCGCGCACGCTCGCCGTCGCGTCGGTGCTCGGCGCTGCGTCGTCCTCGTGTTCGTATGCCGCTGTGGCGCTGGCACGTTCGCTGTTCCGCAAGGGGGCGAATTTCACCGCTGCGATGGCGTTCGAGATCGGGTCGACCAATCTCGTGGTGGAACTGGGCATCATCCTGGCGCTGTTGCTGGGTTGGCAGTTCACCGCGGCCGAATTCATCGGCGGGCCGATCATGATCGTGCTGGTGGCGGTGCTGTTCCGGCTGTTCGTGCGGTCGAAGCTGGTGCAGGCGGCGCGGACCCAGTCCGAGCGCGGATTGGCCGGCTCGATGGAAGGCCATGCGGCCATGGATATGTCGGTCTCCGGCGGCGGCTCGTTCGCGCGGCGGCTGTTCTCCGGTCGCGGCCTGACCGCGGTATCGCACGTATTCGTGATGGAGTGGGCGGCGATCCTGCGCGATCTGATCATCGGACTGCTGATCGCCGGTGCGATCGGCGCGTGGGTTCCGGATACGTTCTGGCAGAGCTTCTTTCTGAGTGATCATCCACTGCTGTCGGCGATCTGGGGGCCGATCGTCGGACCGGTGGTGGCGATCGCGTCGTTCGTCTGCTCGATCGGCAATGTGCCGCTGGCCGCGGTGCTGTGGAACGGCGGCATCAGCTTCGGCGGCGTGACCGCGTTCATCTTCGCCGACCTGCTGATCCTGCCGATCCTGAACATCTACCGCAAGTACTACGGCACCCGCATGATGCTGACCGTCCTGGGCGTGTTCTATGCCGCCATGGTCGGCGCCGGATATCTGGTCGAAATCCTTTTCGGCGCAGCAGGTCTCGTACCGCGACAGCGCAATGCCATGGTGATGCAGGATGGGATCCGCTGGAATTACACCACCTGGCTGAACATCGTGTTCCTCCTGCTCGCAGCGGTTCTGCTGATCCGCTTCGTGCGCAGCGGCGGAATTCCCATGTTGCGCATGATGGGTGGCTCGCCCGACGCGGAACACGCTCACGGACACGGTCATTCGGCCTCGGGACACGGTGGGCACGGCGATACGTCCGGGCGAGCGATTCACAGTGCGAGTAGCGGGCTCGCCGGCGCAACCGGACATGGTGGGGGAGAGCAGGATCGGCCCGACCCGGAGGAACCGCGTGACACCGAGCACGACCGGCACGTCGACTCGGACCATGGGCGCCATCGAGGGCATTGATCGACGACCGCGCCGGGTGTGCTGGACGGGTCGCACCCGGTGCCCCGGAACCGGCGTGGTGCCCATGGCCGCCCGGCCGGTTCGGGCATCTCGGACAGCCGGATGGGGAATAGCCGCGGCGAAGCAGATGTTCGCGACTGTCATGACGGTCAGTGGAACTGTGACACCCGGATGCGAGCCGGTACGTGCGGCTTTCGAACGCAATTTCGCCGAGCACGGTGACCTCGGGGCGGCGGTCGCGATCTACCGGGACGGGCAGCCGGTGGTGGATCTGTGGGGCGGGGTGGCCGATCCGGAGCACGGGCGGGCCTGGGAGCCGGATACGGTCGCGCTGGTGTATTCGGCCACCAAGGGTGTGCTCGCGGCGGCCGCGCATCTGCTGGTCGAACGCGGGCAACTGGATCTGGACCTGCCGGTCGCGCACTACTGGCCGGAATTCGCGGCCGCGGGCAAGGACGCGATTCCGGTGCGGTGGTTGCTGAGTCATCAGGCCGGGCTGCCCGCACTCGACGAAGCCGTCCCGCTGGAGGACGCGCTGCGCTGGGAGCCGATGGTGAAAGCGCTTGCCGCGCAACGTCCGCAGTGGACGCCCGGCACCGCGCACGGCTACCACGGGCGCACCTTCGGCTGGTTGGTCGGCGAGGTGGTGCGGCGGGTTTCGGGGCGCTCGCCCGGACGTTTCGTGGCCGAGGAGATCGCCGGGCCGCTCGGCGCCGACTTCTTCATCGGCCTGCCCGAATCCGAACAGCACCGGGTCGCACGGTTGATATTCGCGCCCAAGCCGGAACCGGGCGGCGTATCGCTCGCGGACGTCCCCGAGGAGTTCCGGCCGATGTTCGAGGCCATGCAGGACCCCGGCGCCTTGATCAACCGCGCTTTCCAGGTGACCGATCCGGCCGATCCCGACTTCGATTCCGCTCGGGTGCAGGCCGCCGAGATCCCCTCCAGCAACGGCATCGGCACTGCCCGCGGACTGGCCCGGATCTATGCTGCGCTGATCGGCGAGGTGGACGGCACCCGTCTGCTTTCCCCGGACACCTTGGCCGATGCGGTGCGGGAACAGGCCGCGGGCATCGACCGCGTCATGCTGCTGCCGGATCGCTACGCCAGTGGTTATATGCTGCCCGACGAGCGTTTTCCGCTCGGCGGCCCGAGCGCCTTCGGCCATCCCGGACGCGGCGGATCCCTCGGCTTCGCCGACCCGGCCCGCGGTCTGTCCTTCGCCTACATCACCAACTACATCATCGAAGGCGCCCCGGACCCGCGCGCCCTCGGCCTCGTCACGGCACTGAACGAGCTGGTGAACTGACCCGGCTTACTTTGTGCCGCAGTGCGTTCGGAGTTGCGTCGGGCGCGAGATTCGCCCGGGCGTGCCCCACCGCGTGAGTGCCTTTCCCAGCCAGTACTCGCCGCTCCTTGCCCTGGTTGGTGCTGAACGAGGTGCTGCGGGACTGCGTTGCGCTCCGGATATTTCCGGCCGATACCGAGGTGCGGTTCGCCCGGTCGTGTCGGCTCGGTCGGACGGCTTTCAGCGCGGCACCGGATTCGAGTCGCGTGGCGGGATGCTCGGACGAGCGTGCAGTCCGGGATTGCCGTTGGTATCGCGGGCGGTCGGGGCCGGGGTTCGCGCGCTATGCGGGTGCGTGGTGACGTAACTGTTCGAGGGTTCGGGAGAAGTGGCCGCGATGTTCCCGGGCGACGGCCAGGGCGTCGGCGGCGGTGTCGACGTCGGTGAGGACGGGAAGGCGGCGCACTCGGCATCCGCAGCGGCTCAAGGATTCCCGGGTCAGGTCGCCGGTGTGGTCGGTCGACATGGGGATCTCGGCGAGGGTGCGGGCGGGGCGCGGGTCGGTCAGTCCCAGCGCCCACCACCCCCCGTCTGCGGCGGGGCCCAGGACGGCGTCGCCGCATTCGAGAAGTAGCGTCGCCGACACCGCGAGCAGCGCCGGTCCCGCTTGTGGCGTGTCCATGCCGATCTGCAGGACCGGCATCCCCATTCGGGCGGCATCGGCGTGCGCGTTGGCCAGTCGCTGACCGAAGGTGTCGCCGCGCTGCGGGATGAGGTCGAATTCGCGCAGGGCCGTGGATAATTCGTCGGATCGTTCGGCTCGGGTCAGATCGCCCGTCCAGGCGACCATGCGATGCCGCGCGCCGCTGTACCGCACGGCGCGGAGGGTGTCCAGCAGTGCGGCCGCGGCGAGCTGGGCCGCCTCGCGTGGCGAGAAGTCCGGTGTGAGACGGGTTTTCGCGAATCCCGCGATCGGCGCCTTGGCGATCACCAGCAGGGTGACCGGAACGCCCTGCGCGGCGGCAGTCGTGATCATCGCACGCTCCAGAAGTCCGCGACCGCGCGCACGGTGCCGCGCACCGAGCCCGACACCTTGGATACACCGTGTGTTCTCGGCCGGTAGCTGATATCACGTTCGACGATCCGCCAGCCGGCCTCGCTCGCGCGGATCAGCAGTGCCAGCGGGTATCCCGATCGCGGATGCAGTGGACCCAGCGCGAGCAACCGGTCGCGACGGGCCACCCGCATGGCGGCGATATCGTGCACCGGCAGACCGTGCCGCCGCCGCAATAATCCCGCGACCAGCAGATTGCCCAGCCGAGCGTGCCACGGCCACGCACCCGCGCGCACCGGGCGGCGGCGACCCACCACCATGTCCACATCGGTATCGAATTCGCCGACTAGGCAAGGTAATTCGCCCGCGTCCATGGACCCGTCACCGTCCAGCACCGCGACCAGTGCGGTATCGGCCGCGTGCACGCCCGCCTCGACCGCCGAGCCGTATCCGGGAACGGGCTCGCTGACGACCCGGACGCCGGCGTCCCGAGCCACCGCGGCGGTGTCGTCGGTGGAGGCGTTGTCGACCACGATCACCCGGTACTCGTCCGGCACGGCCGCCAGCACGCCGGGTAGCGCACCGGCCTCGTTGTGGCACGGGATCACGACGGTGACGTCCCGGGCGCTGAGTGCATCGCTCACATCTGGCACCGTATGCCGCTGACCACCGATTTCGGCCCAAGGAACCGGTGACGAAAGTGTGACGGGGCCCGGTGGCGGCGACGCTGTGACCGGATTCGATGTGCGGCGCGGCTTAGGGTGAACGGCGTGCAGCAGGTAACTTCCACCCGGCCCCGGCGTGTCCCTGGCGCTCGTGCCGACGTGGCCTGCGCGCTGGCGGCAGCCGTGCTGGTGGCCGCGGCCTTCGCGGTGCCGCAGCTTCGCAGCCGGCAGTGGTCGGAGCATCTTTATGCCGCCGCCGCGCCGATCTTCGGGATCTGGGGGCCGCATATCGGCTGGGGAACCGGCCCGGCCGTGCTCATCGCCGCACTGGTCGTCGTGACCGGACCGGAACTTGCCCGGCGATTGCCCTGGTGGCGGATGTTGTTGCTGGCCTGGCTGACTTCCGTTGCCTGGATCTTCGCGCTGGCAATGATCGACGGTTGGCAGGCCGGATTCGCCGGGCGGCTCGCGCGGCACGAGGAGTACCTCTACGAGGCCGGGCGGGTTACCGACATCGGCACGATGTTGCGCGGATTCTCCGGCCGCATACTGGATTTCCAGCCGGATTCGTGGGCCACGCACGTTTCCGGGCATCCGGCCGGTGCGCTGCTCACCTTCGTGCTGATGGCTCGCATCGGTCTGCCCGGTGGGGCGTGGGCGGCCTGGCTGGTGGTGCTGGCCGGAGCCGGTGCGGCCGTCGCGGTCGCGATAGCTCTGCGTGCGCTGGATGCGGAGAACCGAGCCAGGGCGGCGATGCCGTATCTGGTACTCGCGCCCGCGGCGGTCTGGCTCGGCGTCTCGGCGGACGCGCTGTTCGCGGGGGTGACCGCGTGGGCGGTGGCCCTGTTGGCGGTCGCGGCCCGGCGCGGTCCGGGCTGGGCGGGAATCGCCCTGGCCGCAGGTCTGCTGTTCGGCTACGGGCTGTTCCTGAACTACGGGCTGACGCTCATGGTGATTCCCGCCGCCGCGGTGCTGTGTGCCCGAGGTATGCGCGCCATGTGGCCGGCCGTCGCCGCACTCCTCGGCGTCGCGCTGTTGGTCGTTGCCTTCGCCGCCGCCGGATTCTGGTGGCTGGACGGCTATCACCTTGTGGTGCAACGGTATTACCAGGGCATCGCCGCCGAACGCCCGTATTCCTACTGGTTCTGGGGCAATCTCGCCGCTACCGTCTGTTCGGTCGGACTGGCCGCCGCGGCGGCGCTGCACCGAGTGGTGCGGGGCGTGCTGCCCGGATCCGGTGCGTCCACAGTCGGTGCGACTGCCGACGAAAACGTGCGATCGATGCATGGTGAGTCCTCGGCGGGCGGCGCGCCTCCGAGCGGGACGGGCGTGCCCGAGCGGTTACCGGAACACGTTGGGCCCGTGGCCGATGCAGCCGAGACCACGGTGACATCGCAGCGCCGGAAAGCCGGAGACGACGAGACCGCGGGGGCTGGTTCGGCGAGCCGGGAAGCCGACGAGCGGAGTCCGCGTCGTGCGGTGCTCGGTATGAGTCGCGGCGACGACTCGGCGCGCGCGGGCAGCGGCACGGCCCGGCGGGCGTGGGTGGAACGCCTGAGGGGGTGGCGTGCGGGCATGGACCCCGCGGCACTGCTGGCCGCGGCGGGAGTGCTGGCTGTCGTGGCTGCCGATCTGAGCGGGCTGAGCAAGGCCGAGACCGAGCGGATCTGGTTGCCGTTCGATATGTGGGTGCTCGCCGGGACGGCCTTGTTACCGCAGCGCAACGCCCGGATCTGGCTCGCGCTACAGGCCGCGGCCGCCCTGTCCCTCAACCATCTGCTGATGACGAACTGGTGATTCGATGCGCATTCTGGTGGCCGATGACGATGGCGTGGTCCGGGAGGTGGTGCGCCGCTATCTCGAACGGGACGGTTTCACGGTGGTGGAGACCGCCGACGGTCCGGCGACCGCGGAAGTGCTGGCGCGCAACGAGATCGCGCTGGCGGTCCTGGACGTGATGATGCCGCCGCCGGACGGTATCGAACTGTGCCGGGCGGTGCGCGCCGGACCGCATCCCGATACTCCGATCATCCTGCTGACCGCACTCGGCGAGGAGGAGGACCGGGTCCTGGGGCTGCAGTCCGGTGCGGACGACTACATCGTGAAGCCCTTCAGCCCAAGGGAATTGGCGCTGCGGGTGGCTTCGGTACTGCGACGCGCCCAGCGGACCCGGCCTCCGGCCGAGCAGCCGATCCTGCGCAGCGGCGCGGTCGAGTTGCGGCCGGATGCGCAGGCGGTACTGATCGATGGCCGCCGGGTGGACCTGACCGCTCGCGAATTCGATCTGCTGGCCTTTCTGCTGGCCCATCCGCAGCAGGTGTTCGGCCGGTCGGATCTGCTCGAACAGGTGTGGGGCTGGACCTTCGGCGATCAGTCCACCGTCACCGTGCACATCAAACGTCTGCGCGCGAAACTCGGTGCCGCACATCGGATCGAGACCGTCTGGGGTCGCGGATACGCCTGGGGCCGCCCCGGGGACGAGGACGGAGATCGCTGATGCCCACCGATATCCTCGGGCTGATCGGGTACGCCCTGGCCGGATCGCTGCCGGTGACCGCGCTGGGCGCGCTCGCCCTGCGGCTGACCCACAATCGCAGCCTCACCAGCAGCATGGTTCTGCTGGTGCTGATTCCGACGGTGGCGACGCTGGTCGGGGTGGTCGCGGTCAGCGGAATGATGTTCACCGACGAACTGCGCCGCATTCTGGTGGTCTTGGCCGTGGTCACGATCGTCGCGGTGCCCGCGGCCGTGGTACTGGGCCGGGCCCAGGCGCGTAAGACGGTGTGGGAGCGGCAGATGCGCGAACAGGAACGCGCCGCCGAACGCTCCCGGCGGGAGCTGGTGGCGTGGGTGAGCCACGACCTGCGCACGCCGCTGGCCGGCATCCGGGCGATGGGCGAAGCGCTGGTCGACGGTGTGATCGATCAGCCCGAGACCGTGGAGCGCTACGCGAATCGGATTGTGCTGGAAACCAATCGGCTCTCGGCGATGGTGGACGACCTGTTCGAGATGTCGAAGATCAACTCCGGCGCGCTGCGCCTGCAACTCGAGCCGGTGGATCTGCGCGAGCTGATCGACGAGGTCGCCGCCGCCAATCGGCCCACCGCTGCCCGTGCCGGCGTGAGCCTGTCTGCGCGGCAGCCGGATTCGGCGATCATCGTGAACGCCAGCGACCGCGCCCTGACGCGGGTGCTGACCAACCTGGTCGCCAACGCGATCGAGCAAACCCCGCCCGGCGGCCGCATCGACATCTGTTCCGGCATCGACGACGGCCAGGCCTGGGCCCACGTCGTGGACACCGGCCCCGGCATCGCCCCGGAGGATCTGCCTCGCATCTTCGAGGTCGCCTACCGCGGCAGTTCCGCGCGCTCGGCAACCGACATCGGCAGCAACAGCGGTATGGGCCTGGCCATCGCCTCGGGGTTGATCCACGCCCACCACGGCGAGATCAGCGCCCACAACCAGGAAGTGGGCTGCCGCTTCGAAATTCGCCTGCCTGCGCTGGTCCCCGATACCGCGGCGAGTAGTTGAGCGGGTTCGCATGCCGGGCCTGCGGTCAGCCGCGGCGCCGCGCTATCGCGTGCCGGATTCCGGCTCACCGCAAGAACTTCGGCCGGGCGGCGACGTCACGGCTTCGCGGCTTCAGAATGCGCGGTGGTACTGCTTGGGCCACGAGCAGCGCGGGTCCGCGTCGAGTGTGCGCAGTGCCCAATATGGGTCGCGAAGCAGCGCCCGGCCGACGAACACGGCGTCCACGAGGTCCGGGATCGCCTCCTCGAGTTGGTCGGCGCGAGAGATCAGTCCGGACGTCGCGGTGAGCACACCCGCCGCGTGGAACCGCGGCCCGTACTCGGCGTTGTACAAGGGGGTGTTGATCCGCAGCGCGTCCGGGGACAGTGCGCCCGAGCTGATATCGATCATGTCGACACCTGCGTCGCCCAGCCGGGCGGCGACGTATACCGCCTCGTCTGCCGTGAGGCCGCCCGCCATCAGATCGGTGGCGGGCATCCGGACGAACAGCGGCTTGTGATCCGGCCATCCGGCACGAACGGCCTCGACCATCTCGAGCGGAAACCGCATCCGCCGTTCCAGGTCTCCTCCCCATCGGTCGGTGCGGTGGTTCGTCAGCGGCGAGAGGAACTGGTGGAACAGATATCCGTTCGCCCCGTGCAGTTCGACGGCCTCGTACCCCGCGAGGTGTGCGTTGCGGGAGGCGCGCTCGATGTCCTCGAGCACCCGCGTTCCGTCGTCGCTGGTCATCTCGGCCGGGACGGTCAACCCGGCGAAGGCGATGGGTGAAGGCGCCAGCGGCTGCCATCCGCCGTCGCCGGGGCCGATCGGGCGCCGGGTCCCGTCGTTGTCCCACGGCACGCCGTGCGAGCTCTTGCGGCCCGCGACCCCGAGCTGCACCGCCGGAATCGATCCGATGGACCGGATGGCCTCGGTCAGCCGCCGGTGGCCCCGCACCTGATGTTCGGACCACAGCCCAAGGTCCTGTTTCGTGGTGCGCATATCGGGGGCCACGCCGGTGCATTCGACCATCACCATGCCCACGCCCCCGGCCGCCCGGGCCCCGTAGTGGGCGATATGCCAGTCGGTCGGGGCACCGTGTTCGTCCGCGGAGTACTGGCACATCGGGGAGAGCCACACCCGGTTGGGCACCGTCAAGTCCTTGATGCGCAGTGCGGTCCAGGCGGTAGATGTCCTGGATGCTGTGGTCATCGGCCGTCGCCTTCCTGCTGGGATCCGGTCACTCGGCCGAGCATACATCGAATATCATCGAACTTCGAAGTATGTTAGTCTGGGCACATGCCGCGGCAGCCCGAGCATCCCGATATCGAGGACGTCCAGCTCGCGCGGGTGTTCTCCGCACTGGGGGATCCCGCTCGCCTGCGCATCATGGCCGTGCTCGCCGACCACGCCGACCATCAGCGTGAAGAGTTCATCGTGGACGTGGCCCCCTCCACTCTCAGTCACCACATGAAGATCCTGCGCGAGGCTGGCCTCACCCATCACCGGTTCGAGGGCACCCGCTGCTTCGTCTCCCTGCGCGCCGACACCTTCGAACGCTTCTCCGCCGTCTTGAACAGCACCGTGCAGTTCCTCGCGGCCGACCAGGGGCGAGATCTTCTCGGCCCCGCAGGGCCCGGCAGTGGTGATCGTGCGGGTTGAGCCGTAGTCGATCGACATCAAGTCGATCGACGTGCCCCGGATGGATCGGACGCGGCTATTGCTTGTCCCGCAACGAATCTCGTGCCGCTTTCCGACTGGTACGACACAGTGTGCTTGCTCGGTCAGCCGTTGTGCGGCGACGGATCACCTGATGTTGCGGAGCTTGCCCCGCCTGCGGATCGAAGTGCGAACGGGTTTCGCCCGTGGCCGAGTGTCGCCGAGATCGGTTGTGCCGCTCGGCATGGTGCGCACCGGCCGCGTGCGGCGCGGATTTCAGCGGCATTCGAGGGTTCCCCTACCGGAGAGCGGGCGCAGCGGGACGGTGGCGAAGCGTGAACGGGTGCTGGCAGTGCGCGCGCGTGGGCGATCGGTTGTGCCGCTGGTGTTGTGCGCGTCGGCCGTGTGCGGCGCGGATTCAGTGGCATTCGAGGGTTCCCCTACCGGAGAGCGGGCGCAGCGGAGCGGTGGTGAATTGTGAACCGGTTCCGGCAGTGCTCGCGCGCTGGCGAGATCGATTGTGCCGCTGGTGTTGTGCGCGTCGGCCGCGTGCGGTGCGGATTCAGCGCCATTCGGGGGTGCCCGCGCCGGAGGCCGGGCGTAGCGGAGCGGTGGCGAATTCGGTGAGGCCCGCGGTGGGGGAGATGGTTGCGGTGAAACCCAATAGTGCGCGGGCCTTTTCGGGACTGGCCACGATATGGCGGACGTCGCCGGGGCGGTATTCGCCGGTGACGGCGGGTGGTTTGCCGTTGTGGGCGCGGGCGAGGAGGTCGGCGACCTCGCGGATGCTGATGGGGGTGCCGGAGGCGATGTTCAGCGGGACGAAGCCGGGGAGCGGGCGGTGCAGGGCCGCGCGGTTGGCGGCGGCGATATCGCGGACGTGCACGAAATCGCGCATCTGCGCGCCGTCTTCGAAGACGCGCGGCGCCGCACCCGCCTCGAGTGCCGAGCGGAAGATGGCCGCGACCCCCGAATACGGTGTATCCCTCGGCATATCGTCGCCGTAGACGTTGTGGTACCGCAGCGCGGTGACCGTCCCGCCCGTCACCGCCGACCAGGCGCTGGCGTAATTCTCCTGCGCCACTTTGCTCGCCGCGTACAGGCTGCGCGGGCACAGCGGGCTGTCTTCATCGATCACGTTCCAGCGCAACGGTTCTCCGGACGACTCGTCGAGGTGGTCGAAGAGTCCGCGATCCAGATCCGCGCGCCGGCGCGGCGGCGGCACCGCAGGCGTCCCGGCGGCGGTGCGATACCGTCCCTCGCCGTAGACGACCATCGACGAGGCCAGCACCAGATGCAGCAACCCGGTCTCGGCCATCGAGGCAAGCAACACCGCGG
>CBJNFW010000119.1:0-24088 GCA_966435935.1 uncultured Nocardia sp. | reverse complement strand
GTGCGGCCGGCCGAGTATCTGTGCCGGGGGGCTACCAGTTGGTCTTCTGAGTGCGAATTGCTTCGAAGACGTTGGGGTCGACCAGGGTGGAGGTGTCGCCGAGGTCGCGGCCTTCGGCGACGTCGCGCAGGAGGCGGCGCATGATCTTGCCGGAGCGGGTCTTGGGGAGTTCGGGCACGATGTGGATCTCGCGGGGGCGCGCGATCGGGCTGATCTGGCGGGACACTTCGGCTTTGAGTTCGGCGATCAGGTCCTGGCCGGTGTTGGTCGCCTCGGCGGTGAGGATGACGAACGCGACGATGCCCTGGCCGGTGGTCTCGTCGCTCGCGCCGACGACGGCGGCTTCGGCGACGCCGGAGTGTCCGACGAGGGCGGATTCGACCTCGGCGGTGGAGATGCGGTGTCCGGAGACGTTCATGACGTCATCGACGCGGCCCAGGACCCACAGGTCGCCGTCGGTGTCGAGTTTCGCGCCGTCGCCGGCGAAGTACCAGCCCTTGTCGCCGAAGCGTTCCCAGTAGGTGGCCTTGTAGCGTTCGGGATCGCCCCAGATGCCGCGCAGCATCGACGGCCACGGCTGGTCCAGGACCAGGTACCCGTTGGCCTCGGTCTCGCCGAGGGTGACCGGGTTGCCTTCCTCGTCCACGACCTTGGCGGAGATCCCCGGCAGCGGGGTCATCGCGGCGCCGGGTTTGGCGGTGGTGACCCCGGGCAGGGGGGAGATCATGATCGCGCCGGTCTCGGTCTGCCACCAGGTGTCCACGATGGGTGCGCTGCCCGAGCCGATGACGTGGCGGTACCAGCGCCACGCTTCGGGGTTGATCGGCTCACCCACGCTGCCCAGCACCCGGATCGAGGACAGGTCGTGTGCGTCGGGGATCTCCCGGCCCCACTTCATGAAGGTGCGCACCAGGGTGGGTGCGATGTAATAGATTGTGACGCCGTACTTTTCGATGATCTGCCAGTGCCGGTGCTCGTCGGGGAAGTTCGGGGTGCCCTCGTACACGACCTGGGTGGCGCGGTTGGCGAGGGGCCCGTACACGATGTAGCTGTGGCCGGTGACCCAGCCGATGTCGGCGGTGCACCAGTACACGTCCTGGCCGGGTTTGTGGTCGAAGACGTTGTGGTGGGTGTAGGCGACCTGGGTCAGATATCCGCCGGTGGTGTGCAGGATGCCCTTGGGCTTACCGGTTGTGCCCGAGGTGTACAGGATGTACAGCGGATGCTCGGCCTCGAATGGCTGGGCTTCGTGCTCGGTCGCCGCGTTGGCGACGGTGTCGTGCCACCACACGTCCCGGCCGTCGGTCCAGGGCACCTCGACCGCGGTGCGACGCACCACCAGCACATGCTCGACCGAATGCGCGCCGCCGATCAGCGCCTCGTCGACGGCCTCCTTGAGCGGGGCGGATTTGCCGCGCCGCCACTGACCGTCGGTGGTGATGACCAGGCGGGCCTGGGCGTCATCGATGCGTTGCCGCAGCGCACTCGGGGAGAAACCGGCGAACACGACCGAATGCGTCAGCCCCAGGCGCGCGCACGCCAGCATGGACACGATCGCCTCGGGCACCATCGGCATGTAGATCGCGACACGATCACCGGCCCGCAATCCCAGCTCGGTCAGGTAGTTCGCCGCCTGGGACACCTCGGACAGCAGTTGCGCGTACGTGATCGCACGCGAATCGCCCGGCTCACCCTCCCAATGGATGGCGACTTGGTCGCCGTGCCCGTCGATGACGTGCCGGTCCACACAGTTGTAGGCCACGTTGAGTTTGCCGTCGGCGAACCAGCGGGCGACCGGAGCGTCATCCCAGTCCAGGACGCGACTGAAGGGCTCGTGCCAATGCAATCGGCGTGCCTGTTCGGCCCAGAACGCGTCACGGTCCGCGGCGGCCCGATCGTACAGGGACGCATCAGCATTGGCCGCGGCGGCGAATTCCGCGTTCGGCGGGTACGCCTCCGGGTGATCAGCGGTGTTGTCGGTCATCTCGCCTCTTCTTTCGCATGCCTTCGGCCGGGGGTGAGCGCGGCCACATTCCGACAGTAACGGACCGGGATCGGTGTCGTGGTCAGGTCCAGGAGGTCGAATGGGATGCCGCATCCGTTGTCCGGTGCGGACTGTCGGCGGCGTGGCGATCCGGCGGTGAACTCGGCGTTGTGCCTAGCCAATTGTGCAAGCTGCTAACCGGATCGGCCGCAATGCGTCAACGATGTTGCCGGTTTGCTAACAGGAGTGACGAACAGGGGTCGATCCGCTGACAACAACCGGTTGTATGGCTAATGTCCGATTCACCTATGGCGATAGTCCGGCCCCGTGCAGGAGATCCCGTGCACGCGCACCGGTCGCTTCGCCCGTCCTGGAATCGGGAGAATGCGTTGAGAGTCAAGACGATTACCGCGCTGGTCGCGGCGGCAGTATTGGCGGCAGGTCTGGCGTTGACGGCCTGCTCGTCCGGGGACGGGGGTGTGGACGAGGGGGTTGTCACCACGTTCGCCTCGGAACCGCAGAATCCGCTGGTCCCGACCAATACCAACGAGAACATGGGTGGCCGGGTCGTCGATCGGCTCTGGGCCGGGCTGAAGTACTACGATGCCGACGGCAACGCGCACGACGAGATGGCTCAGTCGATCGATACGGCCGACCGTCAGCACTACAAGATCACCATCAAGCCGGATTGGAAATTCACCAATGGTGAACCGGTGACAGCGAAGTCGTTCGTCGACGCCTGGAACTACGGCGCGCTCAGCACCAACGGCCAGAACCAGAACTGGGTGTTCAGCCTGATCCAGGGCTACGACGATCTGGCCTCGAATCCGCCCAAGGCACAGACGATGTCGGGCCTGAAGGTCCTCGACGACCACACCTTCACCGTGGACCTGAAGAATCCGTCGATCGACTTCACCCTGCAGCTCGGCTTCGCGCCGTATTACCCGCTGCCGAGCGTGGCCTACAAGGATATGAAGGCGTTCGGCGAGAACCCGATCGGCAACGGCCCGTACAAGTTCGCGCGCAACGGTGCTTGGCAGCACCAGGTTTCGATCGATCTGGTGCCCAACCCCGATTACCACGGTGGCCGGCCGCCCAAGAACAAGGGCTTGCAGTTCAAGATGTATCAGAGCTACGAGGCCGGCTACAACGATCTGCTCGGCGGCAATCTGGACACCATCGACCGGATCCCGAACAACGCGCTGACCACCTTCAAGAAGGATCTCGGCGACCGCGCCATCGTGAAGCCGACCGCGCAGAGCGAACACATCGGCATCCAGAGTTCGCTGCCGCACTTCGGTGGCCAGGAGGGTTTGCTTCGGCGCGAGGCCATTTCGATGGCGATCAACCGAGAGCAGATCTCCGACACCATCTTCCACGGGACCAAGGGCCCGGCGAAGGATTTCACCGCGACCACGCTGCCCGGATTCAACCCGAACGTGCCGGGTAACGAAGTGCTGCAATACAACCCGGACCAAGCCAAGAAGGTGTGGGCGCAGGCCGACGCCATTTCGCCGTGGTCGGGCAAGTTCGAGATCGCCTACAACGCGGACGGAACGCATCAGGCGTGGGTCGAGGCGACCGCCAACAGCATCAAGAACACCCTGGGCATCGACGCCTCGGCCACTCCGCTGCCGACGTTCAAGCAAATCCGGGATCAGGTGCACAGCAAGACGATCGGTAAGGCCTTCCGTTACGGCTGGCAGGGCGACTACCCGTCCATGCTGGAATTCCTGACCTCGCAGTATCAGACCGGTTCGGAGACCAACGATGTCGGTTATTCCGATCCCGAATTCGACAACCTGCTGGTCCAGGCTCAATCCGCGGCGACGCCGGAGGATTCCTACAAGGTGATCACCCAGGCCCAAGCCGTGCTGTTCCGCGATATGGCCGATATCCCGGTGCTGGATTACAAAGGCACCGGAGGTTATTCGGTGAACGTCAAGTCGGCCAAGCTGGCCTGGTCCGGTTTGTTCGACTTCGAGAACATCGAGAAGAACTAGTTGCACAGGACCGGGGCCGCGCCGACTCTCCGCCCGGCGGACGGCACGGCCCCGGCCATCGACCGCGGAGGCACTCATGGCCTGGTACGTCGTGCGGCGACTGCTTCAGATGATTCCCGTCTTCATCGGGGCGACGCTGCTCATCTACGCAATGATCTTCCTCATCCCTGGTGATCCGATCCGGGCGTTGGCCGGCGACAAGCCGATGACGCCGGGGCTGGAAGCCGCATTGCGTGCTCGTTACCATCTCGACCAGCCGTTCATCATCCAGTACCTGGATTATCTGAAGGGCATCTTCACCCTCGATTTCGGCACCGCTTTCTCCGGGCGTCCGGTGCGGGCCGAGCTGGCCCGCGCCTTCCCGATCACCTTGCGGCTCAGCGTGATCGCGCTGGTTGTCGAGACGGTTTTCGGGGTGGCGTTCGGCTTGGTCGCCGGACTGCGCAAGGGCAAGCTGTTCGATTCGACGTTGCTGGTGATCAGTCTGATCATCATCGCGGTGCCGATTTTCGTCGTCGGCTTCCTCGCGCAATTCCTGCTCGGAGTGAAATGGGGCGTCGCGCCGGTCACGGTTTCCGGCAAGGCCCCGTGGGGGCAGTTGGTGGTTCCGGGGATCGTGCTCGGATCGCTGTCGTTCGCCTATGTGCTCCGGCTGACCCGGAATTCGGTGGCGGAGAACATGACCGCGGATTACGTCCGCACCGCGACGGCGAAGGGACTGAGCCGTCGTCGCGTGATCGGAGTGCACATCCTGCGCAATTCGATGGTTCCGGTGGTCACCTTCCTGGGCACCGATCTGGGCGCCCTGATGGCGGGTGCGGTGGTCACCGAGGGCATCTTCAACATTCCGGGCGTGGGCGGCACCCTGTTCCAGGCGGTCATCCGCGGCGAGGCGCCGACCGTGGTCTCCTTCGTCACCGTGCTGATCGTCATCTTCCTGCTCTCGAACCTCGTCGTCGACCTGCTCTACGCCGCCCTCGACCCACGGATTCGCTATGCCTGACAACGATTACGGTGTCACCCGCCGTACCCAGGAGTATTTCGTCGCCCCGCCGGACGAGGTGGAGGTGCTGGCCATCGACCGCGTGGACGAGGCCGGTACGCCCACCAGCATCTGGCGTGATGCCTGGCGGCAGTTGCGGCGCAATCCGATCTTCGTGGTCGGTGTGCTGCTGATCCTGGTCGTGCTGCTCGTCGCGGCCTGGCCGCAGCTGTTCACCGATCAGGACCCGCGCTACTGCGATACTGCGCTGAGTATGGCGACGCATCGTTCCGGTCATCCGTTCGGCTTCGACCTGCAGGGATGCGATGTCTACGCGCGGACCGTCTACGGCACCCGGGCCTCGGTGCTGTGCGGTATCGGCGCGGCGATTCTGTTCGTGCTGATCGGCGGCACGCTCGGCGCGATCGCCGGGTTCTACGGCGGGATCCTGGACTCCGTGGTGTCCCGGGTGGCCGAAATCTTCTTCGCCTTGCCGCTGGTACTGGCGGCGATCGTGCTGATGCAGCTGCTGAACTCGCGCACCATCTGGACGGTGATCCTGATCCTGGCGGCGTTCACCTGGCCGCAGGCGGCCCGCATCTCGCGCGGTGCGGTCATCCAGGCCAAGAACAGCGAATATGTCACGGCGGCAAAGGCATTGGGCGTGTCGCCGTTGCGGATACTGGTTCGTCACGTGCTGCCGAACTCGGCGGGCCCGCTGATCGTGGTGGCCACGATCTGGCTGGGCGTGTTCATCGTGACCGAGGCGACGTTGTCGTATCTCGGAGTGGGACTGCCGCGTTCGGTCGTGTCCTGGGGTTCGGACATCGCCGCCGACCAGCAGTCGATCCGAACCTCGGCGATTCTGTTCTATCCCGCGACGGCATTGGCGCTGACCGTGCTGAGCTTCATTCTGCTCGGTGACGCGGTGCGTGATGCGCTCGATCCGAAAGCGCGCAAGAGGTGAGTGCGGAAATGACCGATGCGACAAAGACATCCGATGCGCGGGCAGCCGATCCCGGGCAGGCCGAGGACGTCCCGCTGCTCGAGATCCGGGATCTCGATGTCTCCTTCACGGCCGATCGCAAACAGGTCCGCGCGGTTCGCGGAGTGAGCCTGTCCGTGTATCCGGGGCAGACGGTGGCCATCGTCGGGGAATCCGGGTCCGGGAAGTCGACCACCGCCCACGCGATCATCGATCTGCTGCCCGGTACCGGCAAGGTCACCGGTGGCGAAATCCTGTTCGACGGCAAGGATCTCGCGTCGGCCTCGCGCCGGGAGATTCTCGCGGTGCGCGGGAACGGAATCGGTTTCGTCCCGCAGGACCCGATAACGAACCTCAACCCGGTCTGGAAGGTCGGCTTCCAGGTGCGGGAGACGTTGGCGGCCAACGGCATAGCTCGTGGCAAAGACGCGAAGCGGCAGGCGATCGAGCTGCTCGAACAGGCCGGTATGCAGGACGCGGCGCACCGGATCAACCAGTATCCGCACGAATTCTCCGGTGGCATGTGCCAGCGTGCGCTCATCGCGATCGGCTTGGCCTGCCGTCCCCGGCTGCTCATCGCCGACGAACCCACCTCGGCGCTGGACGTCACGGTGCAGCGGCGCATCCTCGACCATCTCGACGAGCTCACCGGCGAGTTGGGAACGGCGGTTCTGCTGATCACGCACGATCTGGGCCTGGCGGCGGAACGCGCGGAACATCTGGTGGTGATGTACCGCGGGCGAGTGGTGGAATCCGGTCCCGCACTGCGGATCCTGCGTGAACCCCAGCACGAGTACACGCAGCGGCTGGTGCGCTCGGCGCCCTCGCTGGCGGCGCAGCAGCGCGCGTCGGTGAGCCGCCGAGCGCAGGTGCGCGAGCGGGCCGTCCGGGTCGCCGAACAGTCCGCTGCGGCCGATGCCGGGAGCACTGCGGTCACCGACGACATCCTGGTGGCCGACCGGCTCACGAAGGTGTTCGAGGTGCGCGGCGGGTTACCGTGGAAGTCCGCGGAATTGCGTGCTGTGGACGATGTTTCGTTCCGCTTGGCCCGCGGGACGACCATGGCCATCGTCGGTGAATCGGGTTCGGGCAAGTCGACGGTCGCGAAGATGGTGCTCGGCCTGCTCGAACCCACCTCGGGCACGGTGACTTTCGAGGGCGAGTCCGTGGCGGATCTGGATCGCAAGGGCGCGTTCGCGTTTCGGCGACGGGTGCAGCCGATCTTCCAGAATCCCTACGGCTCATTGGATCCGATGTACTCGATCTACCGCACGATCGAGGAACCGCTGCGCACCCACGGCATCGGTGATTCGGCGCGGCGCGAGGCCACGGTCCGCGATCTGCTGGACAAGGTGGCGCTGCCCGCATCGGTGATGCGCAGATATCCGAACGAATTGTCCGGCGGGCAGCGTCAGCGGGTCGCCATCGCCCGGGCGCTGGCTCTGGCGCCCGAGGTGGTGGTGTGCGACGAGGCGGTCTCGGCGCTGGACGTTCTGGTCCAGGCCCAGATCCTGACCCTGCTCAACGATCTGCAGGCCGAACTGGGCCTGTCCTACCTGTTCATCACCCACGACCTGGCCGTCGTGCGGCAGATAGCCGACGACGTCCTGGTCATGCGCAACGGCAAGGTCGTCGAGTCCGCCACCACCGACGAGGTCTTCGCGACCCCGCGCGAGGAGTACACCCGCAACCTGCTCGAAGCCATCCCCGGCCGCGATCTGCTCGGTGCGCGCTGACAAGTGAACCCGCAGGTGAAAGGTCGTGTTCGGGCGAAAATATGCCGCCGAAAGTCTTGACGTCGCCGCGTAGAGGAGGAGAATCGGCTATACATCAGGAAATGCCGAACAGCAGCATATGACCGACGGAGACGTCCGGAGATGATATGAGGTTGTTGAGGCGCCTGGTCAGGCCCCCGGCACGTCAGCCCCGAGAACGAAGCCGAAGCGACGACTACGGCTAACGACTCGAGACGTGAGTACCGGGGACTGTTTTTGTCCGGACCATGTGGTCCTCTCTCGAACCCGGCGCTCTTGCACTGGTCATTCCGCGCTCGAGTAGCGTGTGCAGTCGTGACCGAGCTTGTGAGTGAACCGCCGACACCGCGTGTGTCGCGAACGACCGCGGCGGGCATCGGCGAGGGGCGCTCGTGACCGACGTCCTGCAGCCCCTGGTCGACCTGCCCGGTGTGCGTGATGCAGCCGATCGGGCTCGCGACGCACTGGCCGAGGTGCACCGGCATCAGGCGAATCGCAGGGGCTGGCCCACGACGGCCGCCGAGGCCGCGGTCCGTGCGGCGCGGTCGTCGGCGGCGATCGATGGTGGCAGTACCGAGCTGCCCGAGCCAGGCAGCGTCGGTGATCCGATCCTGACCGGCGCGTTGCGGGTAGGTCAGGCGCTCGACGGGGAGGCGCTGCAGAATCTGGTCGGCGTGTGGCAGCGGGCTCCACTGCAGGCTCTGGCCCGGTTGCATCTGCTCGCGGCCGCGGATCTGGTCGAGGATCCCGAACAGCTGGGCCGTCCGCGTGCGGGCGGCGATATCGCCGAGCGGCTGGATCTGCTCGCGCAGACCGTCCTGACCTCGAACGCGCCGGCGCCGGTTGTCGCGGCGGTGGTGCACGGCGAATTGTTGGGTCTGCGTCCGTTCGGTACGGGCGACGGTGTGGTCGCGCGCGCGGCCTCGAGGCTGGTCTCGGTGTCCAGTGGGCTGGACCCGCACAGTCTGGGAGTGCCAGAGGTGTTCTGGTTGCGTCGGCGGCAGGCCTACCTGGATGCGGCGACCGCGTTCGGCACGGGCACTGCCGAAGGCGTCGGCGGCTGGGTCGTGTTCTGCTGCGGGGCGTTCGAGGACGGTGCGCGAGAGGCTCGCTCCATCGCCGATGCCGTCTGATCCCGGACACACGAAACGGGCGGCGTGTCGTCAACGACCTCACCGCCCGCTAGCACGGACCACCTGGTTACCAAGCGTGCTTGTTTGGGTTGTGTTCTGCGGCCTCGGCGATTCTCCGGATCCGGCCGGTTCATCCCCGCAACCCGTGCGAGGCCATCGCCGACAGAACCCGAATTTCGCAGGCCCACAACGCTGCTGCCCTGTCGCGGCGCGCTCCGCGTGGGTGCCCGGCGTCCGTGCTGGGAAGGGTGGGATGGGAGGTCGACGCTTCTCTTCCGCCTCGATCTTGGCCTTCCGTCCTTCCGTGAATCCATTCTTACCTGTGAGTCGCCTCACATTCAAGACCTGCGGAAACATTTTAGAAAACGGCGTGTCGCCCGGTGTTTCGTGCTTCTCTGGATGGGTTGCGCACCCGTCGTTCAGATCGTCCCGGAACGGGTGCCGGGGGTGTTCGATGTCGTTCGGCTCAGTCCCGTCGGCGCAGTAACCGGTAGCTGATCGCGCCCGCGAGAAGTGCGCTCACCCCGAGCGCGATCGTCGCCGCGAGGGTGGTGGAGGACGGGGCCGGGATCCGCGCCCACAGCGAGACCGGATTCGAGAACGTCAGCACCGGCCAGTCGCGAGAGATGGCCTCGCGCCGCAGTGTTCGGTCGGGATTGACCGCTGTGGGGTGTCCCACTGCCGAGAGCATCGGCAGATCGGTCGCCGAATCGGAGTAGGCGTAGCAGCGGGACAGGTCGTAACCCTCACTGGCGCTGAGCTTTTCGATTGCGGTGACTTTGCCCTTGCCGTAGCAGTAGAACTCGACCTCGCCGGTGTACTTACCGTTCTCCACGACCATCCGGGTGGCTTCGGTGTGCGTCGCGCCGAGCGCGGCGGCGATGGGCGCGACGATCTCCTCGCCGGATGCCGAGACGATCACCACATCGTGGCCGCGGATCTTGTGGTCGGCGATCAGATCGGCCGCCTCGGCGTAGATCAGCGGATCGACCAGTTCGTGCAGCGTCTCGGCGACCACGGCGCGGACCTGGGCCACATCCCAGCCCGCGCACATCTTGGTCAGATGCTCGCGCATCCGCTCCATCTGGTCGTGATCGGCGCCGGAGAGCATGTAGAGGAAGTGCGCGTAACTACTCTCCAGAACCGTCCGGCGATCGATGAGGCCCTGCGCGAAGAACGGCTTGCTGAACACGAAGGCGCTGGACTTGGCGATCACCGTCTTGTCCAGATCGAAGAACGCCGCTACGCGTCCCGGTCGTGCACTGCTTCGCTCGTCTCGTTGCCCGTTCGTCTCTGCTGCGCTGATCGGATCTTCCGCCGCTGTCTGGTCGCCCTCGGCCGTCACGCGGTCCAGGATAGGGAAATTTCGCCCGGCCGGGACGCCGAGGGGTGGTACCGCTCACCGCAGCGTCCGCGAATCGGATTTGCCGCCACGATGCGGGATCGGCGCCGAAAACTTCCTCCCCCACTGCACTTGCGTTTCGGCCCGGGCCTGGGTGTAGTATTGCTGGCACCTGGACATAGTCCAGGCGCGTTCAGCCCGACCCCCCGGGGCTGAACCCCGACGGCCCCAGCCTCCTCCCCCCCCGGCTGGGGCCGTCCTCTATTTCCGGACCTTCTCGGCCGAAATCCTGCCGGTGTCTTCTTCGGTTGCCGGATCACGCCTGCCCGTTACGTGGTACCCGGAGTTCTGTTTTTGCTCACACCCCCGGAGTTGTCCACAACCGGGCGGTCAGCTCTGGTGACACGACGTCATCCGGGCGAGGCTGGCCTGCATGAATTCCGTTACAGCGGAGCAGCCTCCGGCCCTGACGCTCGTGTCCGGACATCGGCTGCGCGAGGAGGTCCGCCGCATCGCGGCCGCGGCCGATCGGCAGCTGGCCGAGCATTCGATGCCGATCGGCAGGTACGCCTGGACCGAGGCGTCGCTCGTGATTCTCGACACGGCCTCCGCGCACGCGTGCGCCGCGGCCGGATATCCGCGTCGTGGCGGCACCGTCCTGGTCAGCGAGGGGGAGCCCGGGGCCGAACAATGGGAGGCCGCGATCGCCGGCGGCGCCGAACTGGTGCTCGGGTTGCCCGCGGCGGCGGATCGGCTGATCGAGGTGTTCGCAGAACCCGCCTCCTCCGCCGAGGGCGGAGGTGCGGTCGTCGCGGTCGTGGGTGCGGGTGGCGGTGCCGGCGCGTCCACCCTGGCCGGTGCCATCGCCTTGACCGCGGCGTCGATTCGCTTTCGTCCCGGCACGATTCTGGTCGACGGCGACCCGTTCGGCGGCGGTCTCGATCTGCTGCTGGGCATCGAATCCGAGGAGGGGCTGCGCTGGCCCGATCTGGTCGTCGAGGACGGCCGGGTGGCCGCCGCGACCCTGCGCGACGCCTTACCCGCGGCCGCACCGGGTCTGCGGGTGCTGGCCTGCGGCCGGGTCGCACCCGATGCCGACCCCACCGAGATCGGCCCCGGCGCGGTGCGCGCGGTGCTCGACGCGGGCCGTGCCGCGGGCGATCTGGTCGTCTGCGATATCTCCCGGGAGCGAGGTCCGCACGCCGATCAGATGCTCGATGGCGCGGACCTGGTCGTCCTCGTGGCGACACCGCGGCTGCGATCGATCGCAGCCGCCCGCGCGGCGGTGGCACATGTGCGCCGTCGAAATCCCAATCAGGCATTGATCGTTCGCGGACCCGCGCCCGGCGGCCTGCACGGCGACGAGGTCGCCGAAGCGCTCGGCATCCCGCTGCTGGCCGCGGTTCGCGCCCAGCCGAATCTGTCCGGCCAGCTCGAGCGCACCGGCCTGACCACTCCGCGCGGACCGCTGCGGGCAGCCGCCGAATCGGTGCTCTCCCTCCTGTCGGGAGATGATCGATGATTCTCGGAAGCGCGTGCGTGTCGATGCGAAAACACCGCCATGACAGGAGCATTCACGTATCCACATTGATCGAGGTCAGACCGGTCGCGGCGGGCGCGGGGGACGTCCGGGTGGACTGTGCCGATGGCTTCGCAGATGCAAGTGCAGTCGGTGCGGTGTGGTGCACGTTCGTGGAGCGGGTGACAGGTGCACGGTCGACATCGATGAATTCGCGAAAAGCACTGAGAGAATACAGGTTTCGCGGACTCGACGCTGCTGTGCCGCGAAATTGTCCGGTCGGCGTAGGGCTACGGTCCGGACTGCTGGATTCGGCTGTGGGGAATGCCGCCGCCGGGGTAGCACCTGGCTTTACCAGGGCTATTGGGGAATTCGGGGACGAGGCGGGGTGCGGGCGATGAGTGCGCTGGTGACGGACGAGTTGTTGGATCGAGTGCGCGAGAGGCTGGCGGTGGAGTCGGGTGAACCTGACCCGGCGCAGGTAGCCGCGGCGATCCGGGCCGAGGCGGGCGGCGTGCTCGGGGATACGGATCTGTTGCGGGTCCTGCGGTTGTTGCAGACCGAGATGACCGGGGCGGGGGTGCTGGAGCCGCTGCTGCACGATCCGCGGGTGTCCGATGTGCTGGTGACAGCACCCGATTCGGTGTGGGTGGATCGCGGTCACGGGTTGCAGCGGGCGCCCGTGGCGTTCCAGGACGAGGCCGCGGTCCGGCGTTTGGCGCAACGTCTCGCGCTGGCCGCGGGGCGCCGGCTCGACGACGCCCAGCCGTGGGTGGACGGCCGGCTGCCCGAAGGTACCGGCGTGCTGGGTGATTCGTTCGGTGTGCGGTTGCACGCGGTGCTGTCCTCGATAGCGCCGGGCGGCACCTGTCTGGCTCTGCGCGTGCTGCGTCCGGCGAGTCAGGGGCTCGATGCGCTCGCCGCCTCCGGATCGGTTCCGGCCGAGGCGAAGGAATTGCTGGAGCGCATCATTCGCGCGCGGCTGGCGTTTCTGGTGGTGGGCGGTACCGGCGCCGGGAAAACCACGTTGTTGTCGGGGCTGCTCGCCAAGGTCGACGCGGCCGAGCGCATCGTCTGCGTCGAGGACGCGGCCGAACTGGCGCCGCCGCATCCGCATGTGGTGCGTCTGGTGGCTCGTCCGCCGAATGTGGAGGGCGCCGGAGCGGTGACCGTTCGCGATCTGGTGCGGCAGGCATTGCGAATGCGCCCCGACCGCATCGTCATCGGTGAGGTGCGCGGCGCCGAGGTGATCGACCTGCTGACCGCGCTCAACACCGGACACGACGGGGGCGCGGGCACCGTGCACGCCAACTCGCCGCGTGAGGTGCCTGCTCGCCTCGAGGCTCTGGCGGCACTGGGCGGGTTGGGCAGTGCCGCGCTGCACAGTCAACTCGCCGCGGCCGTTCAGGTGATTCTGCATGTGCATCGCCGTACCGACGGTGCTCGCGCGTTGCGTGAAATCGGCCTGGTCGTTCGTGATCCGGACGGCCGGGTTCGTATCGAAGCGGCCTGGCGCGCCGATGAGGCGCCCACCCCGGCGGCGGTATCGCTCCGCCGCATACTCGACGAACGGGACGTTCGATGACTCCGCCACTCGCCCTGGGGTGTCTGGCGGCGGCGATACTCGCGGTGCCACCCGCCGCGGGCGCCCGGCGCTACCTCACGCTGTTCGAGGAGCCCGGCCCGGCCCGAAAAACCCCGTCGCGCAGTCTATTTCGAATCGGCGGGTGTCTCGGTGCCGCGGGTGCGGCCGCGGTCGGAATCGGTCCCTTTCTCGCAGCCACGTTTCTGGCGGTGACGGTCGGCATGCGCGGTCGGCGGGCTCGCTCGGCCCAGCGGCACCGAGCCGAATGCGATGCGCTGCTGGAAGGTCTGGAGACCGTGATCGGCGAACTGCGGGTCGGTACGCATCCCAGCACCGCCGCGGCGGTCGCGGCCGGGGAGGTCGAGGGTGTCGCGGCCCGGGCATTCGCCGTCGGGTCGGCCCGCAGCAGGCTCGGCGGATCGGCCGCAGCCGGACTGCGGAACCCCGAGTCCGTCATCGCCGCCGAACTCGCCCGCATCGCCGACGCCTGGCAGTTGGCCGACCAGCACGGCCTTGCCTTGGCCGACCTGCTCACCGCCGCACGAGCAGACCTGCTCGGTCGCATACGTTTTCGGGACAAGACCACTGCGGCCCTGGCCGGTGCGCGAGCGAGCGCCGTAGTACTTTCCGCCCTTCCTCTCCTGGGCATAGCCCTGGGTCACCTGATGAACGCCGCCCCGCTACACGTCCTCCTGAGCTCCGGTCCAGGCACAGTCCTGCTCCCGCTCGGCACCGCACTGATCTGCGCGGGCCTGCTCTGGTCGGACGCCATCACAGCCCAGGTACCCTCATGAGTCACGCAGCGACAACCCTCGCCGAGCCGAGGCGGCCCACACCCGAACACTCTGTCCGCCAGTCATTTACGCTGCAGATCGCTCCCTACTGTGCACATGGACCGTCGGCCATCCGAAGAGTGCTGAAGCGAACTGCGCGCTGTCACCTTGTCGGCCGGACGTTCCCGTCGAACTTCACTCGATTCCGTGCACTCGAACTTCAGGTCGTTCGAAGGAATCCCAAGCGAGCTGCGCTCGGCCTAGTTGTCGGCCATACGTTTCCGCTGCACCTGACTCCGCACTGTATGCCCAGCCTGGCGGCCCTTCGAAGAATGCTGAAGTGGGCTGTGCTCGGTCGCGCTGGCGGCCGAATGTTTGCGCTGCGGTTCGTTCCGTACTGCATGCCTGAACTTCCGGCCGTGCGAAGGGCGTTGCAGCGGCCTGTGCTCGGTCAGTTTGTAGTCCAGGCGTTTCCGCTGCGCTTCACTCCATGCCGTGTGCCTGGCCTGGCGATCGTTGTGTGCGTGCTGAAGTGGGCTGTGCTCGGCCACGCTGTCGGCCAGGTATCTCCGCTGCGGTTCGTTCCGTACGGTGTGCCTGAACTTCCGGTTCGAAGAGCATGGAAGCGCACTGTGCTCAGTCTCATTGTCGGCCCGATGTTTCGACTGCGCTTCACTCGATGTCGTGTGCCAGGCTTGGCGGTGGTTGTGGGTGTGCTGAAGCGGGCTGTGCTCGGTCGCGCTGGCGGCCGAATGTTTGCGCTGCGGATCGCTCGGTGCCGTGCGCTTGGACTCAGGATCGTACGAAGAGGGCCGAAACGAAACGCGCTCGCGGGCACTGTTCGCCAGGTGGCCCGGTCGCGCAGCATCCCACGCCGTCCGGATGGGGCACGGCCCATCCGGGGCGCCGTACGAGTTCGTGTGCTGCCGCACGCGATGCCCTCGGCTGTCGCCGCCTCTGTTGATCGACGTTGCCGGATGCGTTCCGCGTGTGATGCCGCGGCCGAGGGCGCACGTTGCGGGGTCATCAGCTCCGGGACGGTGATCTTGTACTGCGGGGCGAGCCGCTCGCGGAGGTACCCGACGGCGTACGCGGGCTCGCGATCCGACGCTCTGCGGGAGTCGGCTCGCTTGGCCGGGCAGCACGTGACCGTAGAACGCGGTCGTTGTGGCGGCATGCGTTCCAGCCGGCCGGAGGATCGAGGGAGGGAATGCATGTTCATCGGTGATCTCGGTTCGGTCGGCGGCGCTGCGGGGCATCGCAGGTTTCAGGGAACTGTGCTGTGGCGCTTTCGAATACGTCGTGAAGGGCGGAGTAATGGTTGTCTGGGGTCTGGTTCTGTTGGCGGTGGCCCTGGTGTGCGTGCCCGGCGACGCTGCGGCGTCGGTGTTGCGAAGGCGTGCGTTATTCGGTGGGGCGCAGCGGGTTTCGCGACGACGTGGGCGTGCCGTCGGCAAGGATCGGTTCGGGACGGCGGCGGCGTTCGATCTGCTGGCCGCATGTCTGCGGGCGGGCCTTCCGGTTGCTGTCGCGGCCCGCGCGGTGGCCTCGACCGCCCCGGCGGAACTCGGTACGGCACTGCACCGGGTGGCGGATCTGCTCGCATTGGGTGCGGACCAGCCCGATGCGTGGCGGCGCGTGGCCCAGGAGGCCGGCTCGGCCGATATCCAGGCGTTGGCTCGGCTGGCCGCGCGTTCGGCCCGGTCGGGTGCGTGTCTGGCCGATGCGGTTGGCGAATTGGCCGGGCAGTGCCGCGCAGCGGTGGAGGACGCCGCCGTGGCCCGCGCGGAGCGGGCGGGCGTGCTGATCGGCGGCCCGCTGGGCCTGTGCTTCCTGCCCGCCTTCGTATGCCTGGGCATCGTTCCGGTCGTCATCGGCCTGGCGACGCGGGTGCTCGGCGGCGGGTTGTGAACCGGCCCCGGGGCAAGGCGACCGGGCCGCCGGGGCGGTCTCTATCGCCCTGGGAAGCAGGGGAACTCCGGCACGGAACGTCCGTGCCGGTGGGAGAGAAAGGGGAGATCGGTGCGGGGAGCAGTGCGATCGGTAGTGCTGGAGTTGCGTGCGCGTCTGCTGCGGGCGTTGCTCGCCGAGGAGGGTATGAGCACGGCGGAATACGCGATCGGCACCGTGGTTATCTTGGGTGCTCTCAACAACATTCGGTACGTGAGTTAGGTAGCCTGCTCCCTCACGTGCCTCACACTTATCTGGGAGTCCTCAAGTGACATCTGGTCTGGTTGGTCGACCGCAAGCATTCCGCGCCGAACGTGCCGTCAGCCCGGCGGATGGGGTCGTGCAGTGGGTCGTCGTGGACTGTCTTCTACGTCCTACACACGGAGGCCACCGCCTATCTGGCGTCACTGCGGGCGCGGGACTGCTCGCCGAACACTGAGCGCGCCTACGCGGGCCGGATCGCGCTCTACCTCGCCTACTGTGCAGGAACGGGCCTGGATTGGGCCTCGCCGACTGTTTGGCAGCTGGGGGCTTTTCTGCGGTGGCTGGTCGAGCAGCCGCTGCCGCCGCGCGGCCACCGGCCGACCGTCGAGCCGCGGTTCCGGTCGAAAGGCACCGCGAATCACATCGTGACCACGGTGTGCGAGTTCCTGAGGTTCGGCTGTCTGCATCACTGGGTGCGGCCGGAAGTCGTTGCGCCCCTGAGCTCGAAGAAATTCCTGCACTTTCTGCCGCCCGGATTCGATCCGGGCGAAGACGGCCAATTCCGCACGGTACGAACGAAGCTGGTGAAATTCCGGGTCGCGGTCCCAGGCTACGAATGGCTCACCACCGATCAGATCGACGCTCTGATCCGGGTGGCGCCCCGGGCGCGTGACCGGTTCCTGGTGTCGCTGCTGCGCTGCACGGGCATGCGGATCGGCGAAGCGTTGGGGCTGCGCCGCGAGGACATGCACCTGCTGGCCGGCTCGAAGGAACTGGGTTGCCCGCTCGAGGGGCCGCATGTTCACGTCCGGCGGCGCCGAAACGCCAACGGTGCCTGGGCGAAATCGCGCAAACCTCGTTCGATTCCGGTGACCGTCGATGTGGTCGACCGCTACATCGACTACCAGCTCGAACGGGATCTGGTGTCCGCGGCCGCCGACTGCGATTTGGTGCTGGTCAACCTGTTCCACGCGCCGCTAGGCGAGGGAATGAAGTACGACACGGTCAAGGAGATGTTCGATCGGCTCGCCGCCCGCGCTGGCATCACAGCCCGGCCCCACATGCTGCGGCACTCGGCAGCGACGGAGCTCCTGCGCGTCGGCACGGATCGAAGCGTGGTGCAGGAGATTCTCGGACACGTGTCCGCGCGGTCCATGGATGTCTACACCCATGTCGATGACAAGGACAAACGCGCTGCTGTCGACGCTGTCGCAGCGGCACAGAAGAAGGGAAATAAGTGACCAGCTCCGCTGCGGTGAGAGCGCTGACACCGAGGGCCAAGCCCTCGAACGGGGCCACGATCGACTTGGCCGCCTGGTCGGCATGGTTGGACGACCAGTTGGACCCGGACTGGCGGCCCGGCGAATGGGACGCAGAACGGCTGCTGTTCAACGGGAACCCTGACAATCCCCGGACAGCTGTCTGGAGGTGCCTGCGGTGCGGAATGCTCACCGCGAAGGGGAGCGGTCTCTGCACGCTCTGCGGCCGAGTGAAGAAGCAGAGCGGGCTCAGCCGCGAGGAATTCCTGCGAACCTGCCCGCCCGAAGACACCCGCAATCGCCGCTTCGGCAGCCACGAATTATGCGCTGTTGCCGACGGCGATCTCCGCTGTCTCCGCAAGAGCTGGTGCCGCGGACTCTGCCGCAACCACTACCAGGCGTTTCGGAGAAACGAGCGCAGTGGCCGAAGCTTCGAGCAGTGGATAGTGCGGGCCAAACCCCTTGCAGCCCTTGATAAGTGCCGTGTCAGAGGATGCATCATCGAACCGTTCGGTCGACGACGGCTCTGCCCGACCCACTACAAGGAATTCCGGCGCGCCGTCGCGTCCGGCAGCTTCTGCGACAACGCCGGCGATCTGGCGCACTGGGTCGATCAGGTGGCGATGCCCTTCATGCTGGCGCACCAGTTCTCGCTGAACAGGTGCACACCTTTGGTGAGGTCGGAAGTGCTGTTTGCCTTGCAGGAACGTGATCGAAGCGGCGATTCGAAGATCGATCCTGAAGCTATGCGGGGAGCGCTCAAACGCGCCGCCGGGGTCGGGCACCTGGTCGGCAACACCGCCTTCTGGCAAGCGAACACCCGTGGAGGCATACGCGGAATCAAGACTGGCCTGGTGTTCCTGCGCGACATCAAGCTGCGCCTCGATGCGGCCGTGCCCCGATTCCGTGGCGTCGACCCGAAAACCCAGCTGACCTGGCACCTGAGCGCGCTAGACATACCGTCGACACATACGTTGTCCGGCAAGCGAGTACTGGCCGGAACGATCGACTTCGCCGAGATCACACAGCCCTGGCTGCGGGATCTGGTCCAGCAATGGGCTCGGTCGACGAACCCGGACACCACCGTCCTGCGCCAATACTTCGGATCATGCTGCCGGGCCTCCACAGTGCTGCGCTGTCGACCCGGCGGTGACGACGTGACGCAGCTGGGCTTCGCGGACATCAACGCGGTTGTCGATTCGTTCCGAGTCGCCCTCGGAGACAAGGGCCAACAGCTCACCAACAAGTATCGGCGGACCCTGCTCTCCAGGTTCTTCGAGATACTCGACTTCGGCCGGGACACCGGTCGTCTGGACGCGATGCCGGTCGGCTTCGCTCGCCACAGGACGCACCACATCGCCGTCGTCGAGGTCAGCGAGGACGAATTCGGCAAAGCGATTCCCGAGTCGGTCATCCGGCAGCTCGATGATCATCTGCACATGCTCGGCGAGGAACCCGGGATCCGCTACGGCGATCTGTCCCGCGAAGACGCGCAGATGATGTTCCAGGCTGTCTACCGTGTCCACCGCGACACCGGTCGCCGCCCCCGAGAGACCTGCTCGCTCCAACTCGGCTGCCTGGAATACCTCGATGGCGAATACAACCTGATCTGGGACAACCAGAAGGGCAAGCGGCTGCACCGGCGTCTGCCGATCGTCGAATCCACCGCGAAGACCATCATCGAATGGCGTGAACGCCGCAGCCGGCTGGTCCTTCCGGCGCGCGCTCGGAACTACCTGTTCCCAGCCGCCACGAATGACGCCCTGGACGGCTATCTGAGACCTGCCCGGTTCGGCGAGGTCCTGAACGAGTGGGTCGACGGGATACCCGAGCTCCATTCCGAGGACCTGGACTCCGACGGGAACCGGCTGCCGTTCGACCGAAATCTTATCTATCCCTACGCATTTCGGCACTCATTCGCCCAGCGCTACGCCGATGCAGGAGTCCGCGTCGAAGTGCTCAAAGACATCATGGACCACGTCCAGGTGTCCACCACGATGGGCTATTTCAAGGTCACCTTGGCCCGCAAACGTGAGGCGGTGGAGACCATACGCCACCACGTCCTCGATCGCGCCGGACAGCCGGCGAAGGCCGGGTCACCCGTCTCCTACCAGGCCAAGTCGATAGCCGTCCCGTTCGGCAACTGCCACGAGCCCAGCAACGTCAAGGCAGGCGGAAAGGCATGCCCGATCAGGTTCCAATGCGCCGGCTGCGGCTTCTACCGACCGGATCCGTCCTATCTGCCAGCCGTCGAGGAACACGTCCGGTCCCTCAAAACCGACCGGGAGACCGCGGACGCTATCGGCGTCGACGAGTTCGTGGTCCGCAACCTCACCGACCAGATCACTGCCTTCCAGGAGGTGGTCAAGACCATCCGCGAGCACATGGACCAGCTACCGGCCGATGAACGCCGGAGCGTCGAAGAGGCCGCTGCCGTGCTGCGACGCGCCCGCGCGGCCGACGGCATCCCGTCACCGACTGAACGACGCCTGACGTTGCCGCTCACCGTCATCGAGAAAGGCCAGCGCCGATGACCGGTCCCCGAACACCGGCCCAGACCCTCCGGGAAGCCAGAGAACGAACCAGCCGGGAAAAACGCGGCAGGGTCCTGGCCGTCGTCGACGACATGACCACCCGGAACGAGCCGATCACCTTCCTGGGTGTTGCTCGCGCCGCCAACGTCTCGAACTGGCTGGTCTACGCCCCAGGCGTTCGTGAGCACATCGAACAGGCCCGCGCCCAGCAACAGGCCCGTCCACGGCATGAGCGCGAGGCTGGAGCCGCCGCCAGCGCGGCCGGGCTTCGCACAGACCTCGCCCTGGCCCGCGCCGAGATGGCTAGCCTGCGCATGCAACGCGACCAGCTCAAGGCGACTGTTCAACGTCAGCTCGGACAGCAGCTCGACCAGCTCGGCGCCACCGACCTGATCACGAGGATCGACGAGCTCACCAGCCAGAACAAGACCCTCGCCGAACAGTTGGCGGCCGAACAGCACACCAACATCATCCTTCAGGAGCAGCTCACCGAGACTCAGGACGACCTCGCCGCTGCCCGCACCAGTCTGCGGCGAATGATCCGAGCGGAGAACGGGATTGAGCACAAGCGGCACCCTAATCACCAGTGAGTGAAGCAGCGCTAGCCGCCGGTCGATTCCTCGGCTGCGGGAGCGGTCAGCGGCCTCTCCTCCCCAGATTCCACCACGCCCTTGCCCCGGATCTTCTGCTGCAACGTCTGCCATGCGACTGCGCCGTTGCTTCGGATCTTTTCCCGAAACGTCTGCCACCATGGGGGATCGGGTGGATCCCCCAGGTCGAAGATGGTCACCGTGACGACCTGATCCCCGACCACGATGAATCGGTTGGCCTTCTTCAATTCGGAGCGTTCGCCCCCATCCGAGGGGGTCACATGGATGCGGCCTTGCAACACTATGTCCGGTTTGGTGTCCTTGTCGGGGTCATAGTTTTTGAGCCAGCCATCGACCCGCCGGCCATCAGCCATCTCCACGATCAACCAGGGGTGCTTGCCTTTTGGAGAGGCATTGAAGGCACTGACCCACGGGTTCCCGACAGTGTCGAACCCTTTCGGCCCGCCTACGGATCGAACCCACGAGAACAGGTAGGCGATCGCAATCGCGAGCAAGAAGGTTGCCGTGATGGACAACGCGACACGCTGAAGGTGAGCCAAGACATAGGCCCGACCACCTTTCACCAGCGCCACCGGATCCACAAGCCAGCCCCGGGGCAGCAGGATGACGATCAGCACCGCGAGCCCCGTGGTCGACAGGCCCACTGCCAGCACCTGCAATATCTCGTTGAGGCCAGTCGCCTTCGAGGCCGGGCGAATCCGCTCGAGCCGCCGCAGGAACAGCCACCCCGGAACAAGGCTGAGCAGGACACAGACGATGGTGAGGCTCGCGGGGAACGCCATCGTCGCCTGCTACTCCTGATTCTCCTGTTCGCCCGGCTGAGGTGACGGCGGAGCCGACCCGACTGATCCGCTGAGCGCGGCCCAAGGATCCGAGTTCAGCGCCGTTTCGGAGACCTTGAAATCTTGGACGGACTTCTCTTCATGGCCGGCGTTGCCGACCCGCGGGCCACGATCCTCTCGGGATGATCCCCCGCCGCTAGCTGCGTTGCCGCTCATGAGTCAATCTTGCCACCCGCACCCGCCGTCAACGGCCCGATCTGTCATCTGGTGAAAGCCTCTGGTGCTCAGCCTTCTGGGGGCTCCAGAAGGTGCTCTCCGTCGTTGCCGCCAAGCAGGAACCCGAACTTGTCCAGGTCAGCGACCATCGCTTCGAGCGGATATCCCTCCGCGCCAACGAATCTGTCGAACGACGCCCGCACGACGGGATCGGCGATCGCCAGCCAGTCACGCACGAATTGAAGCATTTGGACCAACTCCAGCCAGTCCTCACCGGCAAGTCCGTTCTCGGCCACGGACACACGATGCCCCACTACGCTGACGGGCCGACCACCGGGAACACAGCTCACATGCCTCACGCCCCCAGACACGCCCTACCAGGGCACAGCGCTTGACAACCCCAGATAAAGGCCGCGGCCGCGGCCTTCGGCGCGGTGCTCTACACGGTGGTCACGGGCGATTCCATCGTGAACGCCCTGACGAAGATCATCGACAAGGCACTCAGCACCTCGGTGTGAGCGATGGCCGCGAACGGGAGATACGCAGGGCCGCAAGGATTCCGCGGTCCGGGCCCGGCGACCGGGGCGCGGTGACGGTGGAGGCGGCCATCGCGCTGGCCGCTCTCCTCGTCGTGGTCGTACTGTGCCTCGGCACGCTACTGGCCGCCGCGGCGCAGGTGCGCTGTGTCGACGCCGCGCGGGAGGCGGCGCGATTGGCGGCGCGGGGCGCGGATGCCGAGGCAATACCGGCGGCGCTGCGCGTGGCCCCGTCCGGGGCGCAGGTGTCCGTCCGGAGCGATGGCGATCAGGTGGTCGCCGCCGTCTCGGTGCGGGTGCCGCTACTGCCGATGCTCAGATTGCACGCCGATGCGGTCGCGGTCCGCGAACCAGGCGAGTCCGGATGACATCGCCGCGGAGCGAGCGTGGTGCGGCCACCGTGGCGGCCTGTCTGGCCCTGACCGCTCTGCTCGCCGCGACGCTGTTGTTCCTGCAGGTCGGAGTGGTGGTCGTGGCGCGACACCGGGCGCAGGCCGCAGCCGATCTCGGGGCCCTGGCAGCCGCCGGTGCGTTGACGGCCGAGGCCGATGCCTGCTCGCGGGCCCGTGATCTGGGACAGCGCATGAGGGTTCGGGTGCGGTCATGCACGATCGCCGGATGGGACGTCACGGTGGTCGCCGAGGTCACCGCATCGCTGGGGCCGCTCGGCACTCCGGATGTTCGAGCCGTCGCGCGGGCGGGACCGGTGCAGGAACAAGAGCAATGAATACCGAGCGGTTGGTGTTCAAAGAATGCGCGAAAGTTCTCGATCTGTGTTCGGCCATATGTCGTAGAGGAGCGTTTTGGACATGTGAACAATTACGATCCGTCGATTTCCAATTGATTGATGAAGTGTCATTGACGTCATTCGACTTCAGATTGTTTGGGGAATCGGCAACTGGTCAGTTAACAGGGACGTGTTTCACATCGCTCATTCGCCGCAACCGGCGTATGTGACGCCGATCTCGGGCCCGGCATCGTTCGAGCTGACGTTCGCGTCGCGGCTCGGCATCGCATCGATGACCACCTCGTCACGACACGGGCGAGTCGTTGTCATCATCGGGGAGTTCGGCGACGACCGCGGTCAGCAGGGCCGCGGCACCCGCTTTGTCCAACGGCTGATTGCCGTTGCCGCACTTGGGCGACTGTACACAGGACGGGCAGCCGCTCGGGCAGCCACACGACTCGATCACCGCCAGTGTGGCTCGCAGCCAAGTGCGCAGCCGGTGAAAGCCGCGCTCGGCGAAGCCCGCGCCACCGGGGTGCCCGTCGTGGACGAAGACGGTCGGCAGTCCGGTGTCGGGATGTTCGGCCGTGGACACTCCGCCGATATCCCAGCGGTCACAGCTGGCCACCAGCGGCAGCATCCCGATCGCGGCGTGTTCGGCGGCATGCAGCGCACCCGGCGCATGCCGCGGGTCGATTCCGGCGCGGGCCAGCAGGCTCGGCGTCACTGTGTACAGCACGGCCCGGGTGGGCAGCGTCTGCTCCGGCAGGTCCAGCTCCACCAGGTCGAGCACCTCACCGGTGGGAAGTGTGCGCAGATAGCCGACGACCTGCCGGCTCACCCGCACGCGCGCAAGGGCCGTGGTCACCGAGCCGTGGGCGCGCTCCGCGTCGATCTCGTCGATCGCGATCGATGTGACCGCGCGGGCGCTGGTCGTCCAACCGGGTTGATCGGCATGGACGAAGGCCACGCCGCCGTCGAGATCCAGCTCGTCCACCACGTAGGTCTCGCCCTGGTGCAGGTGCACCGCACCAGGGTGCAGGGTGGCCGGGGCGCGCCCTGCGTCGGTGGTGCCGAGCAGCCGGCCGGTCTCCTCGTCGACGATGGCCACCGTCATGCCGATCCCGCCGCGCACGTCGACCGCATCGTGCGGTTGCGACGCGGCCGTCACGTGCCAGCGGGCCGGGCCCCTGGCCGGTACGCGCCGCC
>CBJNFW010000118.1:0-24271 GCA_966435935.1 uncultured Nocardia sp. | reverse complement strand
TGGGCTGGCTGACCACGCAACTCACCGCGACCGAACCCGACCCGATATCGCCTCGGCGGAGGGGGCGACATGACCGGTGACGGGTGGGCGCAAGCCGCCGCCGACCACTACACGCTCCTCGAGTTCTCCGAGCGGTATCCCGGCTTCGAACTCCTCGCACAGAAACTGCGCGCGGGCGGCCCGCCCCCGCGCAGCCCGTACGGGACCCCGCTGATCCTGGACATCGGCCCCAGCCCCGACGACACACTCGCCCTGGCCTGCGCGGCACACCTCGCACCGGAGCTGGCGATGGTGATCACCGCGGACCACCAGACCGCCCGGCTCGCCCGGCATCTACTGGATTCCCGGGGCCGCAGCGACGTGCCGGTCACCACCGCCAGCCCCCAACGCGCACCCGGCTACCGCATCCCGGCCGGGTTGATTCCCGGCCACATCCCCGCGCAACCCTCTCATGCGGTGGACGCGGCAGCGAAGGTGTGTGCGGGCACCGCGGGCCCGGTCCGGTGGGTCAGTACCTATTCCCCGGCCACCCTCGCGCACGCGCTGGCCCGGGATCCGCGGATCGCGGAACGGCTGGTGATCACCCACACGGGCGGAACAACCAAGCGCGACAGGCACGATCCGCTGCAACGCTGCCCCGACGCCGCCCGCACCGTCTTCGCCGCGGCGACCCGGTTGTATCTGGCCACCGCGGCGGTCACCGAGACCGACACCATCGCCCTGCACCACCGCAGCGAGCTGCACATCCGGTTGGCCGCCGTGTGCACCGCTACCGGGACCGGGCTTGTGGTCGAGCACCTCGCCTCTTGGTTCGAGTCCGTCGCGCCGGTGGTCCACCTGCGGGCCGTGCTGACCCTGTGCCTCGGCATGCGCAAACCGCTCATCTCCTGCACCCGCCGCCGGCCCTTCGGCCTGGACCAGCACGCCCGAATGATTCCCACCCCGGGCGTGATCCCCGCTCCCGGCGCGGACAGCCGCCGGATCTGGACCACCAGAGGCGTGGATCCCGCATTCCCGCGGTGGGTACGCACTCAGGCGCTCGGATGAGCGCCGCGAGCACCCGGACCGCTCGGCCGGCGCCCGAGGGCATCGACCCCACCACTCCCAACGCCGCCCGCATCCACGACTACCTGCTGGGCGGCAAGGACAACTACACCGCGGACCGCGCCGTCGCGAATCGCATGCTCGCCCTCGTCCCGGAAAGCCGGACCGTGGCCTGGTTCCGCCGCAAATTTCTCACCCACGCCGCCGCACTCGCCGCCGAAACCGGGGTGCGGCAGTTCATCGACATCGGCGCGGGCATCCCCACCACACCCAGCGTGCACGACACGGTGACCGAGATCGCCCCTGATGTGCGGGTGGCGTACGTCGACTACGACCCGCTCGTCTACGTCCACGCCAACGCGCTCTACGCGAGCGTGCCCGGCGTGACGCCGATGCTGGCGGACTTCCGCGACCCCGACCACACACTCCTGGCCCGGCTCCACGCCGAGGCGGGCGTCGACTTCGACCAGCCCGTCGGGCTGCTGCTCGTGGGTGTTCTGGACTACATCCTGGATTCCGAGGACCCTGCCGAGTGCGTCGCCGGTTTCGCGCAGGTGATGGCACCGGGCAGCTACATCGCCTTCACTCACGCAGCCGCCCATAGCGACGACGCCTTCATCCAGCAACTGCGCTGCGACACAGACGGCAGCACAGCACAATGCGTCTTCCGCACCGAGGACGAGCTCGAGGCGCTGGTCGAAGGATTCGAACTTTTGGAACCGGGGATCGTGCCGGTGCAGCACTGGCTCGCAGACGACCTACCCACCTCACGATGGGTCATCCTGAGCGGAATCGGACGCACATGAACCCATCGATCACCGAGCTTCCCCGGCCCCCGGAACACACAGCCCCTCCGGCGAGAACACCACAACCGCATAAGGATTCGGCACCACCCGATCGACTGCCTTTATCCACAGCTCTGTGATCGCCATCCACCGCGATCACCAGCCGCTGGCCGCGATCTCCGGGCAGCGATGCGCACCGCCCCGAACAGCGAGCGCCCCGCCCCACCCTCGAGCCTCGAGCCTCGAGCCTCGAGGAGCATTACCGATGACCACCAGCGCGCCTGGCCCGCCCACCGCACCACCGGGTCAGTACCTACTTCGCGCACAGGAAGATTCGCCTAGCACGGCTCGATCTCATCGACTCCGGACGCGCGCCGCGCGCTACACCGCGATGATCGAAACCGCGCGGGCGAGTTGCCGCCAGCGGTGGTCAGTGACCTGTTCGGCGTCTGCCTGACCACCGCGCACACCTGGGAACGGCTGGCCCAAACCAACTGGGCCGCATATCGTGCCGCCCGGCATGACACCAGCGGTACCTCAGCGAAACAGCCAGCCCGTGGTGATCACCAGTAGTCCTGGCGACGGAGCCACGGCGGTTCGGGTATCTTCCTGCTCCCGGGCTTGTTCTTTTCCTGTTCGCGCCGCAGTTCGTCACGTTCGCGGCGTACCTGCTCGGCGAGGTCGTAGATCACATCGAGATCGGCGGTCGTGCCGCCCATCACCTCGACACCGACCATGCCGTCCTCCACGTCATAGTCACAGTTGACGACCTCCTCGGCGGCGTGCCGCGGGCACCCGGGAACGGTGACGATCACCTCGTCATCGAAAATCCGCACCCGCACCCGCACCGCACCCCCACCACACGGCGAGTAACCCCAGCCGAAGCGCCGGGAACGGTCCGCGCCGAGAAGGCACCCTCGACTGTGGACGGCTTCGGCGGTCGCGGCCAGTACCCTGGCCGAGTCGATGGCCGCGTCGAGCCGGTCGCTCAGCGACCCTCTGGTGATTCGGTCCAGCCCGCTCAGCTTCACATACACCCCGTAATAGGCAGCGGCCACCGTCGTCCACTCGACACAGTGGATCTCGGCGTCCTCACGCACCCGTTTCAGGTTGTCCAGCGCCTGCTGGACCGTTTTGCGGAATTGCTCGTTCACCTCACTCTGGGTGACCCCCTGCCAATAAGGCACGACCACCGTCGTCGGTGTCAGCTTGGCTGACTGAAGCGCGCGGACCTTCGGCAACAGCACATCCGCTGCGGCGGCGATATCCTCACGGGTCGGGTCCGCCATGCCTTCCTGAGCGAGTTCTTCGGCATCCTCGCGCCGCCAGTACTTTTCGACACCGTTGATCTCGATCTTCGACGGCCGCAATCGCGAATTCCTCTCGGCTTGCTCGCGCGCCTGCGCAGCCAGCTCCTGTCCGCGCCGCAGAGCCTCGGCATACTTCACCCCGTCCTGGGCCGCGATCCTGCGGGCCCGGCGGCGCCGTCGCGCACTGCTGTTCTTCGGCATGATGCTCGTCCATTTCCGGCAGAGGTGCCCACGCCACCCTGCCTGCGACGAAACAAGCATCCGAACAGGGAAAGGTGAACGCGGGCCCCGGGAAGGACCTTGGCCTGTGAGCGTCACCGAACCGGCGTGGGCGAGGCGACTCAGGCGAAACACAGGAGCGCGTGCGCGGCCTGACACTCCACGAGCCAGCTTATCCTCCCACGCCTGCCGAACGAACCAACTTCGCCGAAACCGCCTCGGCGCAGGCACGTCCCGCGCCGGGCGGCCGATCGGAGGTCCGCTGTTGTGCACCGAAGTCGCCAGGCACACCCACTCCTCCACACGTCTGCTCACCAGAACTCCGGAGGGCTCAAAGCCGGTGGGGATATGGAAGTGAGCGTTTCGCCCGGGTCGCGGGTTTGACGGCTGTCGTGGTTGTGGTTGTGGCGTTTGTCGACTCGGAGCACGGCAGCGGTCGCCGGTCTCCGCGATACTTGTGCAGGGATGCGGAGTTCTATATAGAAGGTCTATGGCCTGAACCTGTAGGACCGCGACCCACTCGCGACTCGGATCGGGCGGCAGGGGAACGTTCCGCAGAAGGGACCCACGTATGGTCGACCTCTCATGCCCGAGCTGTGACCGCGCAGACTGGATACAAAGCGTCCCAGCGCTGCACGCGACCGGGGTGTCCACCGTATCCGGCACCGACCGATATTCCGGTGTCGGCGTGTCCCCCACGGGCCACCTGATACCGGTAGTGGGCCACACAGCGGTCAACCAGACAAGCACGACCAGCTTGGCGTACGCGACAATGCCTGCGCCGTCACCAGTTTCGACCGCAGGAACGATACTGCTGGGGTCCTTCCTGTCGGTTCTGACGCTGCTGTGGCTGGCCGCATCAGTGGCCGCAGTCATCGGGGAATTCACCGCAAAGAATTCATCGATCGGCTCGATTATCGGAGTCACCCTTGTCGCGCTGGTATTCGCTGCGATCGCCGTCGCACCGCCGGTGCTTGTCTTCGCCGTGGCCGCACACCGCTCCCGCCGCAACCGCCAAGTGGAGCGTGGCCGCGGTGCCGCACACGCCGCGTGGGACCGTGGATGCTATTGCCACCGATGCGGCGTGTGTTTCTGGCCGATCTCTCCGGCACCCGGGGTAGCGGCCCGACACCCGTTCTCACCCGACGAGTTCCGGTGGGTGGTATGGAACATCGGCGGCTACGGTCGGCACTTCAACGCTGCCTGACCCGGCCCCATCGACCCCGGGCCAGGCGCGCAAACGGGACAGGCGCAACACTGTCAACAACCGTCATAAATCGAATTTCGCTACGATCACTAGCCGACCCCGTGAAACCGCAGGCCATCCCGTTCCCATATTCGATGTACCCCGCTCGGGGCATATCAGCTTGTTCGCTGGCATCAGCGATGTACGGCACCCTTCACAGCTGGTAATCCGCTTCAATCACCAGCCGCCCTACCAGAAACCGCAGGTCAGACCCGTCCCCATGTTCACAGTGCCCCGCCGGGGGCACCAACCTGCGACATACGTTCGCGTCGATGCCGCCACGTCTATGCGCGTGGCCGCCCGTGGACATCACGCGTAGGGACACCGCGTTGACGGAGTTTGGCCAGCACGGTGGTGGGATCGACACCCAGGTGTCGACCGACACGAGCGAGCGACCAGCCGAGGTTGTACAGGTGGATGGCGTCATCGATCTGCGCGGCGGACAACCCCTTACGGCGCATCGCCACCCCGTGCCGGTGCAGGATCTCGCTGACCGTTCGCCGCTCGATACCGAACCGGGCACCCAGCTCGTACACCGTCGCCCCACCCTCATAACCAGCGATCAGCTCCCCGACCTGACCATCGTCAAGCCGACCAACCCGCCCACCCGAACCGATCGGTTTGATCCTCAGTTCGGGACCATCAACCACCGGATGGTTCGGATTGATTAGCGTTAGGCCCACAGAAATAGCAGGTCAGGCCAGGTTTTTAACCTGGCCTGACCGTTTTATTTGGCCAGCCCCACGGAAACCCCACGATTTCCATTCTGTTTTGTATCGGATTTTTCGGGTGGGTCGGTGAGCGAGCGCTGATCCAGAAGCCGCCGAAGCCGCGGCGTTGAGTTGCGCGCGCCCGATATGCGGCATTTGCGCGAGTTGGCAGACACGCAAATAGATTGCGATTCGGTCAGTCGAGGCATATCAAGGTTCAGGGCCCGGCGCAGTATGCATGGTTTCCGGATTGATCTGACGCATCACACCTGACCGCAGTGAAGGGGGCAGGCGAACATGACACTGCACGTTCGCGACTACGGGGGCGACGGTGTGCCGCTGGTCCTGCTACACGGCGCAGGCCGGTCGTTGGCCGATTGGGATGCCGCAGGCACACACCTACGCGGTGCGGGGTATCGCGTTCTCGCGGTTGATCTCCCAGGGCACGGCCGGTCTCCTGACATCGCCCCGTGGTCGGTTCGCACCGTGGTAAGGCGTGTCGCGGAGGCGTTGGACACGCATGGGGTGGGCGAGCCGGTGGTGGTGGGGCATTCGCTGGGCGGGCTGGTCGCGGTGGAGTACGCGCGTGCGTGCCGAGTTCGTGCCGCGGTGAATCTCGATGGGTTCTGGTGGGGGTGGCCGGGGGATTATCCGGGGCGCCGAACGGGTGGGTGTGTTGCTGCGCTCGAGTGCTGGGGCGATTGTTGCGTCCCAGCACATCCAGGAAGAGATCGCGCAGTCGGCCAGGTATGGGATCCCGTCCGACAGGGCGGAGGCGGCGGCCCTCGCAGCGGTGCGGCCGCTTCCCGATGGCAGAGGGCAGACCCTTCCGGAGCGGGCCGCGGCCCTGCAGATGTACGACGAGCTGGACCGGCTTGGCGCACTTGGCGTTACCGCCTGGCTGGCAGAGGTGAGATGCCCCTTGTTGCTCGTGCAGGCTGGCAGGCAACCACCGAGGTCGACGAAGTGGCTCGATGACCTGTTCACCAGCTTTGCGCGCGGGCTCGCTGCCGAGCTGGCGGCCCTCGCCCGTGACCGGGCTTCGGTCACCGTGGCCCAGATCGATGCGACCCATGAGATGGTTCTGGAGACGCCGGAATCGGTAGCGGCGTTCATCGCCCGGTTCGTCCGCGAGTTGCCTCGGAGCGCGAGCTAGCCTTCATCTCCGTTCATCCTCGGATCGACGACGACGAACGTCACGAACGCGCTGGAACCGGCACGAGCGCTTGCTGTTCCGGGTATGCATCGGGCCGGGCAGTCTGGGCTCGGTGTGTAGTTCGCACGCGTGGCTATTTGCGCACCACGTAGCGCAGGTGCAGGACGCCTGGATCTTCCAGCGTGCGTACCAGATCGAGTTCTGTGTGCTCGGCGGGGAGTTCATCGAACAGTCGTCGGCCGCGCCCGAGCAGGACCGGCCGGAGCTGGATGTCGATCATGTCGAGTACGCCCGCTTTCAGAGCCTGCTGGCCGGTGTAGGCGCCGTGCATCATCACGTTCCGCCCGCCCGCGGCCTGCTTGGCCTGTTCGACACAGGAGGCGATGCCCTCTGTGACGTAATGCACCCGCTCGTAAGGGTTCTCGGCCGGCGGCCGGTGTGTCGGCACGAAGATCGGCACCCCGTCGTGGTGGTCCCCGTTCCAGTAACCGGCGAAGTCTCCGGTCCGTTTCCCGGTGATCACGGCCCCCGTAGCCATGGCCTCGTCGAACACGAGTCGGCTGTTGGGGTACGTGGGACGGAAGGTGTGGGGCACCTCCGCATCGGACGCGCCTCCGCCACTCAGCCAATCCATCAATCGCATCCCGTTGGTGCCGGCAGGATTCTCGGCGTTGTCGTCCGGACCGGTGATGAACCCGTCGAGTGACATAGCCATGGTCAGGAACACTTCAGACATTCCACTTCATCCTTCACATCCGGTTGGCGATATGCGTTAGGACGAAGCGGACGTAGGAAACTCATCGTGGTCGCGCCAGTCCAGTGAGAGCTCGATCATCGGCATTACCGCGCGTTCGAGGTAACTCGTGGTGCAGGTTGCGTATCGTTTGGTGGTGGTTCGCGGACGTGGGCGCAGACTTGAGCCGGCCCCACGGTTACCCCACTCTTTCGTCATCGATGTGACGTCGACGTTGGGTGCCTATAGGGGGAGGACTGCTCGCGGAGCCGAAGGGGCATCGTCGGGCGCGTAGCTTTTCCCTGCTCAGCCGTCTGCTCGGGTATCACGGACCGTCTCGGGCGCAGTGGGTCGGGAATCTGTGTTGCCGCTGGTCGACTTGACGTTCTGACGAGCGGGTCATTGGGGGTTGAGTATTCGTTGTGGGGTGTGTTCGGGTAGCCCGATGGGGAGGCCGTGCAGTTCGGTCCTGACGGGAGTTCCTCGCTGTACGCTGTATTTTCCGTTGTGGCGCCTCGCCGGACCGGTGAGTCTCTGGAACCTCTTTGTGGGGTCAGGGGTTCGAGTCCCCTTAGGCCCACTTATTTACACAGGTCGGACCCGGTAGCAATGCCGGGTCTTTCCGTAACGTCATACCCGCCATACGCAATGACGAAGGAGCGGTATTCGCTCTCGCTTGTCCGCTCGAAATCCGTATAGTCCACCGCCACCTGAACCAGATCCCATTCCCGTCGGCACAATGAGACTTTATCCAGGTCCAGCACAGTGGGAAGCCCTGATGACGGGACTATCAGGTTGCCCTGCCAGGCGTCGCCGTGAATGACGTACGTGGATAGTCCTGCTGCGCAACCACATCCACGCTCCCGGCGCGGTGTCGAGCCCGTCGCCGTCCAAGTGTTGCAGCGGCCGCCGGATCGTGGACTCGCTCGGCGGGCGGCCAGTGACGCCGAGGCGGGCCGGCACCGTCATCGGCGCGTCGGCCGCCCATTCTCCCGAATTGCCGAACCGTATTCGCCGAAGCGACGAGCCCATACTAGATTCACGCCCTTGTAGCATAAGTAATATTCGGAAAGCGAGGTGGCAGGGCCCATGTCGGAAGCTTTACGATTATTCCTGGCCGTCGAGCCCGATCCGGAACTACGCCGAGGCCTGTCCCATCTGATCGGCGAACTCAAACGAGAGTCGTGGGCAGCACACGTCCGGTGGGTGCGCTCGGCTAATTTGCACGTCACCCTCAGGTTCCTGGGTGACGTCGCCGGCGAGGACGTTTCACGAATATCCAGCGGTGTGCGCACCGTAACCGGCGGGATCGGCCCACTCCGCATGCAGGTGCCCAGCATCGCGCTGTTCCCGACGCCGCGCAGACCGCATGCCATTGTGGGCGAAGTTACCTCCGGCCCGGAACTGCCCGCGCTCGCGTCGACACTGGAAGAGGTCGCCGTGAACGCGGGTTTGGTACCGGAAAAACGGCCGTTCTCGCCCCATCTCACGCTGGGCCGGGTGATCAAATACCGGATACCGCATCTTCATGAATTCTCGCGGTTGAACCTGCGGCCCATGCTGGTCGACAGAATCGTCCTGTTGCAGAGTGAGCAGACCGAACGCGGCCGGAAGTACACACCATTGGACTACTTTTCGCTGCGGAAATACGAAAACGACCTCTAGCCCGAAAACTGCGGGTACGAGTTCAGCAGTCGTCCGTCAAGGGCCGAGTGTCGATCTCCTCTGTCATGACACCGCAGACAGGCGGCGATTCAGGGCGGTCTCGTGCCAGAACGAATGGGCGAGGGGAGAACCGGTTTCGGCATCGACTTGCCCCAACGCTACGGCGTGGTGCGCCGGAATGCCATCGGCTGTCATGGTGTCACAGATCCACGCCACGATGCTTCCTGTGCGAGCCAGCGGAATTGGCCCGCCGGCGGGGCCAGGCGGTCGAGTGTCTGATTTCGTGAAACTGGAACAGATTCAGGTTCAGACGGCGATAATCCGGGGGAAAGTTGCCGCACAGCAACAACATCCATGCACTGCTCCCGAACACCGGCCGGCGCCGGTGGAGGCGGGACCGGCGCACCATGCATCTGCGGCGATGAAATACGCTGTGGGTCAAAAGGATTCAGCTAATGAACGGACGTACGACCGTGAACGGCAAGGCCGTTGCGACCATGCTCGGCGCGTTCCCAGCCAGGCTCCGAAAGCTACTACTCCGCGCGTGTTGTCCACTCGTCGTGGTTGTCCTGTTGTTCACCTCCGTCGCCTCCGCGCAGTCTCCGGCGGCCGGCGGAGACTGGCCCATGTGGCAGTTCGACCCGACCGGTTCGCGATACAACCCGTACGAAACCGCTCTCACGCCTACCAATGTCGGTTCGTTGAAACTGAAGTGGGCGTTCGCCTTCCCAGGCGCCGTCGCCGCATCCAGTCAGCCCGCAGTTGTAGGCGGTGTCCTCTACGTGGGCGGGCGCGACGGAAAGCTGTACGCTCTCGACGCCAAGACCGGTCAGTTCAAGTGGTCGTTCGACGCCCACACGACTCTCGGGAACCTTCCCACGTACGGGTTGCGCGACGGGATTGCGGTCGTGGGCGGCATCGTCTACTTCGGTGACAACTCGGCCAACCTGTGGGCGCTCGACGCAGCGACCGGCGCCGAGCGCTGGAGCGCCAAACTCGACCAGCACCCATGGGCGATCATTACCAGCTCGCCGTTGGTGTACAACGGCACGGTCTACGTGGGCACCTCGAGTCAGGAGGAGGGCCAAGCGGTCAACCCCGCCTACCAGTGCTGCTCGTTTCGAGGCAGCATGGTGGCGGTCGATGCCGCGAGCGGCGCTATCAAGTGGCAGCACTACACGATTCCGCCGTCGGAGCCGACCGGTGGCACGCCGGCGTTGGCGCCCAGCGGTGGGGCGATTTGGTCCTCACCCACCATCGACCCGACGAGCAACACGCTGTACTACACCTCCGGGAATCCCTATACCGGCACGCCCGACGGAGCGGAAGCGATCGCCGCGCTGGACCTGGGGAGCGGGGCGGTCCGCTGGAACCATCAGATGACCCCGAACGACACGTGGAACGTCCGCTGCCTGGTGCCACCGGCCGGAGGGAACTGCCCGAATCCCGGTCACGACTACGACTTCGGCACTCAGCCGAACATTTTCACCATCAACGGCCGCAGAGTCGTCGGCGCTGGTCAGAAGAGCGGCATCTATCATCTGCTCGACGCCACGAACGGCGCGATCATCTGGCAATCCCAGCTGTCATCTCCATCCACCCCGCTGCCGGTGCAGGGCGCCGAGTCGCTGCAAGGTATCCAATGGGGCGCAGCCTACGACGGCAAACGCCTGTACGTGGCCACCTACCAGGCCGGTCCGGGCACTCTGTTCGCCCTGAACCCGGCCGACGGCTCACGCGTCTGGAGCACCCGGAACCCGCCCACCCTGTGCCCGCCGGGCATCAAATTGGTCGGCCAGCAGTGTCAGGCCATGCCGAATGCGGTATCCGCGACGCCCGGTCTGGTCTATGAGGGCAGTGTCGACGGCCACCTACGCGTCTTCTCGGCCGACACCGGCGCGATCCTCGAGGACCTCAACACGTTGGGCGCCTACACGACTGTGAACCTGGTGCCAGGCACCGGCGGCTCGCTCAACGGCAACGGCGCGGTCATCTCGAACGGCATGCTCTACACAAACTCCGGCTACCTGCACCCGATCACCCAAGGCGCACCGGGCAACGTCCTACTGGCCTACGGCCTGCCCTGATCGCGTGTACCTGCCAGTTGTTCAGTGTCTGTCGGTGAGACGAAATGGCCTGTGGCACAGACTATCCGGATCAGTCGCACATCGGTCGGTCGCCGCCCTGACCGGATCCGCTGGGGTAGGGCCTACGCTCCAAGGGGGTGGCCCCCGGCAACCGGGTGCTTTGCGAGTCCACGGGAGAGGGAACCCGATCGAGACGAATATCCTGACGATCGTGTTGGCGCTGGTCGGGTTCGTGTTCGCCAGCTCAGTGCTGGTATTGCACCCGTTCTCGGTCCGGTGGGACGACGCTCAATGCACCACGCACCCCGGGGCCGGTGGGATGTCGGCGAAGCGGTCGGCGAGGAAGTTCATGGCGCCGAGGGCTTCGCCCGCCGCGGCTCCGATGTGCATCGGGAACGGTGAGTGGATTGCGGTGAGGGTGGCGCCTCGTGCGCAGTAGCTGTCCAGGAGGGTGTTGTAGCCGGCGACGGGGATCTTGTCGTCGGTGAGGCTGTGGTATAGGTACATCGGGGTGTCGGGGGTGGTTCGGCCGAGTTCATTGGGTGCGGCGGCATCGCGGAAAGCCTTCTGCGCCAGCAGGTTCGGAACCTTGACGAGGTCCTCGAGGTGGGTGTCGGCGTATCTTCCGGCCTGATCCGCGCCGCAGGCGGAGGTGTCGGCGGTGAGCAGTGCGCGCTGGCCTCGGTTGTTCAGCAGGTCGGCCAACCGGGAGTCGGGTTCGTCGCGGGCCAGCCCGAGCAGGATCAGAATCGCGCCCGCCTCGCCATCGGCGCGCTGTGCCATGGCCGGTATGTCGGTGGGGATTCCGCCCGCGCTGGTGCCGACGAATCGCACGTCCGGCGCGTATTCGTGACGCAACTGCGTGGCCCACAGTGTCGCGAAGGCTCCGCTCGAGTATCCCCAGGCGCCGATCGGGCTCGCGGGGTCGATGCCGGTCGCCGCGTACGACCGTGCGGCCCGGATTCCGTCCAGGACTCCACGTCCGGATGTCACGCCGTCGAAGAGCCGGGACTGCGGGCCTTCGTAATCGCTGACCACGACGGCCCATCCGCGACGCAGTGCGTCCGCGATGAACGGCGCGTCCTGCATGGTGGCCGCCATCTCGGCGACGCCTCCGCCGCGCAGTGTGACCGACGGTGCGCACCGGGTGTCGAGACTGTTCTCGGGTACCTGGTACGCCAGCACCGGCCGCGGCCCGTTCGAGGGCACCGGCGGCGCCAGTACCGTGGTCACGTCCAGCTGCGGATGCTGTTCGGAATCGGTTGTGCGGTAACGCAATTGCCATGCCGATACCGGAACCGGAAGGCCGAGCAGCGAGATCGGCCGCGCACCGAGCACCGTGCCGTTCGGATGTGCCGCGAGATCGGCGGGTGCGAAATAGAAGGGATCGTCACCGGGCGATGGCGCCGCGGCTCGCGCGACCGGCATCGCCAATGCTGCCGGCAGCAGGATCACGGCGAGGGTGAGGGCCGCGAGCCACAGCCCGCCGACCCGCGGCCATTTCGCCGGTCGCGCCGGCGCGCCCTGGGCCGAAAGGCCGAGCGTACCGGTGGCCGAATAGGCTGTGTGGGAAGCGATTTCGCGATATGTCGACAACTCGTGCCCGGATTTCATCGTATCTCCCGCGTCTGCCTGCCCGACGGGCAGGCTCCGTGTGCCTGCACCGTTTCGGGGACGCGAAATCACGATAGCATAACAATCCGAATTCTTATCGGAAAAGTTTCAACGCCTATCGGGGTCTGTCAGTCGTAGGAAGGAGTTTCGCCGAACCGCGGCGATCGAGGTGCGGAAGCCTGTCTGGAATATATTGGGCAATTGTCCAGCGCACGTTGCTGTCACGAAATTCTGTGATCCATGCGCGTTCTGTGGCCTCATTAAATCTCATGTCAGAGCCGTGACCGCGGCGTGATGTGGCAGATGTGAATGAAGTGACTGTAAATCTCAGCTTCACCGATACCGTCACAGCAAACGTCAGTAGGGTGCCGGTTCGAGACCTCGGAAATGGTTTGTGCAGAATCACGGATGCGCGCACGGAGGTCGAGAGCAGGAGATGCGATGCGGATGCTGTGGGTTCGATGGCTGGTGCTGGGCGTCGTATCGGCGGCCGCATTCGCCACCGTGCCGGTCGGACCGGCAGGCGCCGATCCCGTCGAGGACGTTCCGAGCGGGCTGGCCTCGTTCTATCACCAGCAACTGCACTGGAAGCCGTGTGGCGACGCGGTGCTCGACGCTGCGGGGGCGCAGTGCGCGGGCGTCGTCGTACCGCTCGACTACAACCGTCCGGCCGGGCGCACCCTGACCGTCGCGATCTCGCGTATTCCGGCCACCGACCCGGCCCGCAGGCGCGGGATCCTGCTGTCGAACCCGGGCGGTCCCGGCGGTCCGGGTCTCGGCATGATGGCCGACCTCCGGGATCGATTCAGCGCCGATGTCCGCGCCCGCTACGACCTGATCGGCATGGATCCGCGTGGCATCGGCCGATCGGACCGGATGAACTGTGCGCTGCCACTGCCCACCATGTTGTTCTCGGCCGGCTTCGACGCGTTCGGTTACGCGCGCGACGCCACCCTGGCCGCCGCGTTCGCGGCTTCCTGTCTCGCGCCCGATCCGGAGAAGGCCCGGTTCATCACCACCCGCAATACCGCCCGGGACATGGACGTCATCCGCGGCGCATTCGGTGAACGCGAGATCAACTATTTCGGCGACTCCTACGGCACCTACCTGGGCGCGGTGTACACGCAGATGTTCCCGCGGCACAGCGGCCGGATCGTGCTGGACAGCGCCCTGGACCCGGACCGCTACTGGCTCGGTGCGTACCAGGACATGGGCCCGATCAACGAGGCCGCGCTCGACGACTGGGCGATCTGGGCCGCCCGCCGCGACACCGACTACCACTTCGGTCGCACCGGACCGCAGGTCCGCGCCTTTGTCGAGGACATGATCCGGCGTGCCGCCGCGCATCCGGTCATCGGCAACGGCTACCTCATCGATGAACACACCGTGCCGATGATGCTGCTGTCGCTGCTGTCGAATCCGCGCAAGAACACCGACCTGGCCGAGGTCGTGCGGACGATATCCGACGGAGTATCCGGGCTGCCGATCGACATGGAGCAACTGAAGGCGAAGATCAGCGGTCCCGTTCCGCTGGAAGCCGCGGGCATGGCCGCAGTGCAGTGCGGCGACAAGGCCGCCCCCCGAGACCTGGCCTGGTATCAGCGCAACATCGACAGCGTCCGGGCGACCCAGCCGGTATTCGGCGCGTTCGCCAACAACATCACTGCCTGTGCTTTCTGGCCGGACCCGATCGAGCCGCCCACCGCTGTGCGCAACCCGACGCCCGCGCTGATCCTGCAGGCGACCCGCGACACTCGGACCGCCTACCAGGAAGGCGTTGCACTGCACCACGACCTGACCGCGTCACGGATGGTCACACTCGCGGACACCCGCGTGCACGGCGTCCTGCACTCCGGCCTGAGCCGCTGTGTGAACGGCATCGTGGATACCTATCTCCGTGACGGCACTCTCCCCGGTGCCGACCGGACCTGCGAACGTGACCCCGAGTATCGCTCCGACTACTGATCCTCGGACCGGCCGCATCGAGGCTTGCGGATCGGAAGAGGCCGAAACCGTTGTGCGCGAACAGGTGTGGCGAACAGCTGCCTGTGGACTTGCTACGGACGGCTCGGTCACACCGGCTATGCCGGGTCGGCTCATATCTTGCGCGCGACTCCCGCGTAGAACTGGACCTGGCTGTCCATTTTGTCGGGCGGCCTGATGGCCGGTCGCCATCTGTGCGGAGTGGTCAGCCCGGGGTCGACCCATTCCAGCCCCGCGAAGAAGCGGGCGAATTCCGCTCGGGTGCGGATTTGGCCCGGCATTCCCGATTCGTGGTAGATGCGTTCGACCTCGGCCATTTCCGGGCCGAAATCGGGGGTGGCGTGGGTCATCAGCAGGTAGGAGCCGGGGGCGAGGGGCGACAGGAGCTGGTCGACGATTTCGTAGGGGGAATGTTCGTCTTCGACGAAATGCATCACGGCGATCAGGGACAGGGCGGTGGGTTGGGTCGGGTCGAGGGTGTCGAGTAGTTCGGGTGCGGCCAGGATCGAGTCCGGTTTTCGGACGTCGGCGTGGACGTAGGTGGTGCGGCACTGGGCGGTGCTGGCCATCAGGGCTCGGGCATGGGCGAGGACCAGGGGGTCGTTGTCGACGTAGACCACGCGGGACGCGGGATGTATTTGTTGGACGGCCTGGTGCAGGTTCGGCTCGGTGGGGATACCGGTACCGATATCCAGGAACTGCCGGATGCCTTGGTCTGCGCAGAATTTCGCGGCTCGCAGCATGAAATTGCGATTCTGTCGTGCGGTCACCCGCACATGGCGGTGCACCTGTTCGGAACGTTCGCCGGCGCGTCGGTCCGCCGCATAGTTGTCGTGCCCCCCGAGCCAGTAGTCGTAGACTCGCGCGGGATGCGCGACCTGAGGATTGAGATCCGCAGCCTCCACAAATGGCAACTGTAGCTCGAAAGCCGTTCGCGCACAGCGAAAAATTTGGCGCAATGCCATTTCAGTCGAGGATGGGCTGCGTGAGGCGGTTCGCGATCGGTTTTCGAGGAAGGCTGTGCCGCAATGGTATTCGGATGCGCCGCGGCCACCATGCCGTTCGACCGAGTTGTCCGAAAAATTCCCTCCGGTCGACCGAATTATGCCGTGTGGTTTGCATCGCTTCGATCCGGGAAATCGAAACGTATCCGCACAGCCGATGCCGAAATGGCGATCCGCACAGCGCAGAGGTGCCCCTCGCCGTCGGCGGCTCGACCACGGAGTGGCCGAAAATCCTACGACTCGGGGCACCTTTCGCTGTCACAGCGCACGCGTCGAGACAACCCTCGCGGATGCGAACACGGCCGACATGCCGTGGCCGATGTCGCCGGCCGTGGCGCGGTCAGGCCGCGGCCGAATCCTCCCAGCCGGTGAACTTCCGGTACGCGTCGATGTAGTTCTCCGAGAAGATGGGCGCGAAGGACAGGTCCGGGAGGGCGAAGCCGTCGATCATGGTCGTCAGACGATCGAGGAGAACGGTGCGGTACCCGCGCAACTCGGACGCCACTTGCGGCATGTTTTCGTGATGAATGAACCACGCGCCGTTGGTGTGGACACACTCCAATGCGTACGCAGCCGCCGCGGACTCGGCCAGCACGCGCGCTGTCGGGTCCGTGGTGGTGATCGACTCCAGGTGCAGGGCCGTGGCGGCGAGTCGCTGACTTGTCGCGTCGGCCATCTCCACGGCGGCGGATTCGGGACCGAGTGCACAGCTGGCCGGATCGGGTGAGCCGGTGCGCAGGCTGGTCGCGATGCGGTGTTCGCGGTGGATCAACATGTCGAGGTACCACGGCAGCCGTTCGGGGGTGCCGGGGAGCCGGAGGAACTCGATATCGGGACGTCCGACCTTCACCTGGAGAATCCTGTTTTCCCCCTCGGCGGTGATGGCGCCCTTGGTGCCACCGATCCAGTCGGCGTAGAGGTTCGAGCGCAGTGTTCCCTGTGCGCCGGCCCGCTGTTCACAGGTCGTCAGGACATCCAGTCCGGTGTAGGTGAGCAGAGGTTTGGCGATCATCGACCACACCGCGTGGGGGTGGTTGTCCGCGTCGGGGCCGCTGCGCAGGTCACGGATGCGGCGGCCCAGCACGCTCGTGGCATAGACCGCGGCGAGCGCGGATACCTGGTCCAGCTGCACATTGTCACGGTCGGCCATCAGCACGCCCTCGCCGGGGCGACGCTGCAGCGAGTAGTTGACCAGTCCGGCCAGTCCTGCCCGTGCCGCGGCGATGATGCAGTTGGCCAGGTCCAGCCTTCCGTCGCCCAGTACGCCGATCGCCCGATGGAACCGATGACGCAGTGGCACAGCACATTCGAAGCGCCCATCCGGAGTCATCACCGCCCAGTCGCCGCCGAGCAGCGCATCGCGCGGTACCCACAGCCGGGTGAACCGGAAGATGCCGTGGTCCATGGCTGTCGAGGATTTGTCCGGCAGTGCGACCGCGTCGACACCCTTCGCCAGGCCCTCGGACGTGCGTAGCCGGAACAAGAACGGCAGCACGCCCTGGTCTTCGCCGTCGATGAGCAGGCGTGCGGTGACCACCGCGGTCTTGGGCACCGCCGAGGCCGCGTTCGGCATGAACTTCCACGCCTCGGCGCTCGGCGAGGAAATCCAGAAGCCGTCGGTGCCGGGGTCCCACGTCGCGATGGTCTTGTGGTCGTTACCGTTCGTGCCGCCGAGTTCGGTCAGGCACAGCAGACCGATCGCCTGTGCGGTGTCCAGTTCGTTCAGGCATTCCTGCTGATACCGAGATCCGTTGCCCAGCCGGTTGATTGCGCTGGCGGACAAGGAGAAGTGTCCGGTCAGGATGGGCGCCATGTGGGGTGCGGCCACCAGGGCGTTGCCACACAACGCGCCCCGGAGCTGATGGTCCGCCGCGATCTCCCTGGCGGGGTGGCCCAGCCTGGACAATGCGAGCTGCAGCAGTTCAGGTCCGAGGAGGGCTTCGTCCGAGTGAATGAGTCCGGTACGCGGGCCGTCGCCCAGGCCTGCGATGACGTCCCTGAACCGACGCTGCAGCGGCCACTGTTCACCGAAGATCATATGCCGCAACGCGGCAACGGTCGGCGAGGATTCGGAGGCGAGATGTGGCTCGTGGCCGGGAGGCGTTTCATTGACAGAATCGGCAGGACGGGGAAGATCTGTTGTTGTCATAACACACCCACTCTGGTAACGATGATAGTCCGCGCCCAGGCCATGAAGTTATGACACGACAAACCTTCCGACGCGGTACGTCCACCACTCGGGGCCGTATTTCGGTGCGGCCCCGGTGCTCATTCGATCAAACATTCATCGTCATCTCATACTTTCTCCATGGAATTATCGAGAGGCACCGAACTTCTCAGCCCGATTACTGTGAAGTCGCCGGGTGCCTCGTGGGCGTCATCGGTGGAGTCCTGGGGAATGTCACGGGCAGCGAGAGGAGCCCGTGCGCGAACGGGCCGGGCCGCCACACCAACGATTCGGCCGGTACGGCGAGCTGTATTTCCGGCAGAATGTCGAAAAGCCAATCGATGAGGCCGTGCACGATCTGGAGAGATATACTCTTGGCGTCATTGGGGCATTCGTGCGGGCCGAAACCGAAACCGGCGTGCCAGCCGTCGCTGTGATAATCGCCGTTGTTGATCATCGGATCGGTGCAGCATGCCATCAGACTGACGATCACCGGTTCGTCGGCGGGCAGCCAGACGCCGTCGATCGCGATCGGCTGACGCGGGTAGGTGATCTGGTAGTTCGCCATCGGCGGGTCGGTGGCGAGGGTCTGGTTCAGAGCCGTCTTGGTCAGCGGTCGCTCGTGAACGGGCGTGGTCAACAGCAGTTTGATCGTGCTGGCCGCGAGATCCGCGGGGCCCTGGGTACCGGCCGACAGGCAGGTCACCAGCTGCTGGGCGATCTCCTCGTCGGTCAGCTCGCTCTCGTGCGCGATCAGTCGGGAGGTGAGGTCGTCGCCGGGCTCGGCTCGCCGGAGCGTGATCAGGTCCAGCAGTGCGGAGTCGAATTGCGCATTGGTTTCGACGGTGTCCTGTCCCTCGAACAGATCGGCGCTGGCCTTGGCGATTCGCGCCATGATCTCCGGCGGAGAGCCCACCATGTAATTCAACATGGTGAAGGTCAGCGGAGCGATGTAATGCTGGATCAGATCGAGCGGTTGATCGGGTGTGGCGCCGTCGGCGCAGAACATATTGATGAGGTTGTGCGCTTCGATTTCCAATTGGTCGAGCAGCGCGAATTGGTTGACCTTCGAGAGCGCGTACTGGGTCGCCTCACGGTAGCGTTTGTGCTCCGGGCTGTCGCCATTGCTGCGCAATGCGTTCGACCGCCATTCCACCATCGGCAGAAAGTCCAGCCGGCGATCGGTGGGCAGCCTCGACTGCCAAGTGCGCGGGTCGGCGGAAAAGTGCGCAGGATCGTGTAGTATTCGCCGCGCGGTCTCGTATTTGATCACCAATGTCGCCGGTATCCCCTCGGCGATCCACACTGGGATCAACGGCAATTCGCCATAGTATCGGCGCATGAAATCGAAGTAGCTGTGCGGGTTCTGCGCGAATTCTTGGGTGTGCATCGGAACGCGTTCTTCGACAGCGCCGATATCCACCGCCGAGGACGCATCCGGCCGCTGAAATCTGGTGGGCTGTACGGAATTCACGGTGAAGATGCTCCTTGTATGACCTGAGGACGGACGGCAATGGGAACTGCGGCACGATACGCGAAAACCGTTCGGCCGCAACGTATCTGGATGCGATCAAACGATCCCATCATAGCCGTCTGCCACACCGCCCGCACAATGAGCGCGTGGCAACTTCGTGGGTACTCCGGGTGATGCCTGCTGCTGATTCCCTTTCCGGCGGTGGATGGTCACCATGGGGCTACCCGGGGCGCGAGTCGCCGCGCTTCGCCCGATCGTGGATCACCGCATATTTGCGCAGGCGAAGCGGGCGATCGGCGGCCCGAGCCCGGGGGATCACATGTCGGAAGCACGACGCGTCACCGGCTTTCGCATGCGTGCCGTGCCCTACCCGGCCACCGGGTTCGGAGCGGTGAATGTGCGGTCCTCCCGGCTCTCGGGCAATCGCGCGGTCACCGGGGTCGGCTCTCGAAACCGTGGTTGCCCGAAGTGTTCCGGCGAACGTGTCGAATGGCCTTCTTCGGTCGATGGTTCGGCGGTGAACAGGTGATGGCGTGCCGATGTGCCGATTGTGCAGGTGTGCGGCATTGCTGTTGCCGCAGAGTAGCTTTCGACCAGTCGACTCACGAATTGTATTGTGCCACAAATTTTCTTACTACTCACGGCGAACAGTCACAGGCGTTCGCCATAGTGCGAATCGACCTGGGGCGCTGGCCTCGGTGCGCAGGTCGCCGCGTGTGCCCGGGCGATTCGCCGGAATCCGCCGGGCCGGGTATCCGCATGAGCGTGGTTGCGGCGGAACCGTTTCCGCAGCGAGCGCGGCTTCGTCGGCTGTCTTCGGCGACAGTTCACCGGCGAACCGCGCTCGGATCGATGTGGATCGGCTATCGATATGCGCCGCGGTGCGTCCGAGTCATGTGGAATGCGCTGGATTCCCGCCTCGAACCGAACCGGAAAGTGTGATGAGGAACTCATGAACCGGTTCTGGTTCCTGGCGGGCTCGCAGCTGGGTTCCCCGGCCTCCGTGGGCATTTGCTCAGCTCGAGCGCTCGGGATCGTCCGGTGATCTGCGCAGCCCGTTGAGTACCACGTCGAGCAGGCCGTCGAGATGGTCGGGTTCGACGGGCCGGCGGGAAAGGGTGAGGAAGATGAGCGCGCCGATCAGTGCGTCGGCGGCGGCGAGGTGGTTCGCGTCGGGGCGCAGTTCGGTGTCCGAGGCGAGGCGCTCGCGCAGGTGTTCGCGCAGCGGTCCGGTGAAATGCGTGTACAGACGCGTCGCGGCGGTGTCGTCCACCGCCGCCGCGCCGGTCAGTGCCCGGGACAGGGTGTCACCGACGGGGGAGGCGATCTGCTCGCGGAATGCCAGGAGCCAATCGCGCAGTGCCGCGGCGATATCGGATCCGCTGGGTTCGGGCAGGGGCGGGGTCGGGATGAAACCGTCCAGGACCGCGTCGACCACCACTGCCGCCTTCGACGACCACCAGCGATAGATCGTCTGTTTACCGACGCCGGCGCGTCGGGCGATGCCGTCCAGCGACAGCCGGTCGTAACTTTCGATGCGCAGGATGTCGCGGGTCGCCTCGAGAATCGCCCGGCGCGACGCCTCGTTGCGCTTGGGGCCGCGGCGGGGCTGAGTCATGGCCGTCAGCGTACGAGGCGTGTAGTCTGCCCATAAAGCGAGACGATTCGTATCGTATTTATTCGAGGAGTGTCATGAGCGAGGTTCTGACGGTGATCGGGGCCGGCGGTATGGGTGAGGCCATCGCGCGTCGCCTGGGATCCGGACGGCAGGTGCTGCTGGCCGATGTCGACGCGGCACTCCTGGACCGGGTCGCCGCCGCGCTGGATGGTGACGGCTATCGGGTTCGGACTCGGACGGTCGATGTGTCCCAGCGTGATTCGGTCGCATCGCTGGCGCAGCACGCCGCCGGACTCGGCTCAGTGACCGCGCTGGCGCATACGGCCGGGCTGTCTCCGGCGCAGGCGCCGACCGCGGCGATTCTGGCGGTGGACCTGGTCGGTGTGGCGTTCGTGCTCGACGAGTTCGGGAAGGTCGTCGCGCCGGGTGGGGCGGGTGTGGTGATCGCGAGTATGGCCGGGACGTTCGCGGCCGGGCAGTTGCCCGCCGACGTCGAGGCCGCGTTCGCGACGACGACCGCCGAGGAACTGCTCGACCTGCCGTTCCTCGCCGGTCCGAGCGTGTCGCAACCGGGCGTCGCCTACAGCGTCGCGAAACGCGCGAATCAGGTGCGGGTGCAGGCCGCGAGCGTGGCCTGGGGGCGGCGCGGGGCCCGGATCAACAGCATCAGCCCGGGCGTCATCAGCACCGTGATGGGACGTCAGGAGCTGGCGGGCGAATCCGGCGCCGGGATGCGCGCGATGGTCGAGGCATCGGGAACCGGGCGGTTGGGCACAGCCGGGGATATCGCGGCGGCCGCGGCGTTCCTGCTCGGTCCCGACGCCTCCTTCGTCACCGGGACCGACCTTCTCGTCGACGGCGGTGCCGTGGCCGCTACCCGCCACGGTGGCTCGTAGTTTGCCGGATTCGTTGTCCGCGTGGACGAATCCGCGTCCGTGGCAACGGATCACCCGGTCGCCCAAGACGATCGAACGAATCCGGCGTGCGATGCCGAAAAGCTCGATACCTGCCGGTCGGTGACGATGCGGGGATATCCTGTGCCGGAGACTCGACATACCTTCCGTACTCTGCACACGAGGTGAACTGGTCCGATGCCGACATCTGCTGTGACGCAACGTCTACGGGACGATCTGCGGGAATACGCACGACTGGCCGATGCGCCATACGACGCGTCGCGCGTGGAACCGGTACTCGACGTGCTGACCGGTATCGCGCCGGACGCGTTGATGGCGGTGCGGACCACGACCGAACCGGTCGGCGAGCGTGAGGTCAACGTGCGGTTCATGAATTTCACCGCCGACCCGACGGTCGCGCTGCGGAATGCGGGACTACTCGAGTTCACCGGGCATCCGCTCGAACAGGTGCTGGCCTCGGTGGCCGAGGCGGTTCCGGTGCAATTCGGCGTCGACGTCGCGGTAGGTACCGGCGTGCAGAAGATTTGGCTCGCACTCGGCGAAATGCTGGATATACAGCGGATTTCGGAGCTACCGGGTATGCCGGAGGCAGTGCGGGCCAACGCCGGACATCTCACCCGGTGGGGCGGCGGGAAGTTCATTCTGGTGGCGGTGGATTTCCAGGGCCGCACCATGAATCTGTATTCGCAGCTGCTGGCTCCCGGTCAGCTGCCGCCCGAGGATATCGGCACGATTCTGCGGGAACTCGATTTCGCTCCGGCGAGCGATGCCGAGCTGGCCGCGGTCGGTGCGCACGCCTACACGATCTACCGCACGTTCTCCTGGACGAATCCGGGCGTGCGGCGAATCTGCTTCCCGCGCAGGTTCTCCCGGGAGACCTTCCCGGTCCACCTCGATCCCGTGCTGGAGCGTTTCGTGCGGAGCGCGCCGCTGGTCGGCGACGGCGCGCACGCCTTCACCTTCTACGCCGCCTACAAGCCCGACGGCCGGTATTACAAGGTGCAGGCCGATTACAACCCGCGCAGCGATGATCTGCGGCTGCCGGGTGATGTCGAGATACCGCCGACGCACTGAATTCGCACGCCGATTCACTTGACCTACAGTGTACTTCGGCCAACCTGACGCCGAGGATGTCGGCGGCGATTCGATGCGGACTCGGTCCGGACGCCGATTCCGCTGTCGTCCGAGAGATCCTGGCGAACCGCGATGTGTTCACCTGGACCGAATTCGCCGGCGGGATGACGAGTACGGTCCCGGACACCACGGAACGGGTCACCGTGCCGGTGATGTTGGTGAACGGCAGCATGGACCGGTTGTGCGAACCCGGGCATGTGATCCACCGAACGTTGAGAGCCGTTGAGACTCCGTACTTCTCGCCGTCGGCGCGGCTGCGGGTGTATGTGCTGCCGCGGTCCGGGCATGCGGTCGATCTCGCGCCCGGCACTGTCGAGTATCAGCGCCGGGTCATCGAGTGGGCCGACGGGTTGTGAACGGAATGCCGTCAGTACTGGGTGGAGCCGAGATCGACCGCGATCTGCGCGCCGGTGACCAGGCGCGCATCGTCGCTGACGAGCCAGGCCACTGCCCCGGCGATATCCTCCGGTTCGGCGAAGCCCTCCGGCAGGAACGGTGAATTCATCTGCGTCAGTTGCGGATTCGTTGCGAACACCCGGCGAAGGCCGGTCACCATATCGCCGCCGCCCATCGGTGTGTTGACCGCGCCGGGATGCACGCTGTTGACGCGGACGGAGTGCCTGCCGAATTCGGCGGCCAGGGCGCGGGCCATACCGCTCACCGCGTGTTTACTGGTCGTGTAGTGAACCATGAACGGCTGCGGCTTGATTCCGGCCGCGGAGCTGATCAGTACGATCGACCCGCCGCGGCCGCCGTCGATGATCTGCTGCGCACCCGCGACGACGGTATTCCACGTGCCGGTGACGTTGATGTCCATGACGTCTCGGAAGGATTCCGGGGTTATCTCGTCCCAGGTCTCGGGAATGCAGATGCCCGCATTCGCCACGATGGCGTCGAGCCGGCCGAAGGTCTCCATACCTTCGTTCACCGCCTTGCGCAGACCGTCCAGATCCCGTGTGTCGGTCTGCGCGGTGACGATGCGTCGACCGGTCTGTTCGACCAGTCGAGCGGTCTCGGCGAGGTCGTCGGGAGTGGCCGACTCGTACTGCACCTGCGGCGGGAGCGGGCCGGCCAGGTCGACGGCGATGATGTCGGCTCCCTCACTCGCCAGCCGCACCGCGTGCGCACGTCCCTGTCCTCGCGCTGCTCCGGTGATGAAAGCCACTTTACCGTTCAGTCGGCCGGTCACATGTCCTCCTGTTGTTTCCGGATCACGACCTGGATCGGACCCGTTGGGCCGGGCGGCGACTACGGAACCGCGGATCGCAATGGCCCGGACCGGAATGTGGACGGCTATATCGTAAGTGCGAAGGCAACGTTCGACAGGGCGTCCGGGAGTTCCGGTCGCCCGCGTGAATTCAGTTGGCGGGCTTGCCGAACCAGCGAGACAGGTGGTCGTTCAGGTCCT
>CBJNFW010000117.1:0-24610 GCA_966435935.1 uncultured Nocardia sp. | reverse complement strand
GCACTGCTGATGGCAGCGTTGCTCGAGCTGCTGGACCGCCGCGACGCCGCGGCGGACCGCGGGACCGCTGTCCCGGTGTTCGTGTTCGGGTGGACCTGGCTGGGCTCCACTCTGGCCCACGCGGTCTTCCTGGACCTGCCCGCCTCGGCCGGGTACGGCTTCCTCGGACTCGGCCTGCTCGGCGTTCCGCTGCTGTACACCTCGGCCCGTCGCATGCCGGTCCGCTCGGCGGGCCATGGCACGATGTGACCCGTGCAGCCGAGTCCGACACCACCGATGCCCGATGTCGCGAGCGCAGCCCCGCGCCGCGGCACGAAGCCGCCGACCCGCCGTCGCGCCTGGTCGGCGGTATTACTGCTGGCCATATCGCTGCCATTGCTGGCGGGCTGCCTGCGGGTCCAGGTCTCGATGGGCGTGTCCTCGAACGACCGGGTGTCGGGCCATATCGTCGTCGCGGTCGTGCCCGCCAACGACAAGGACAAGGGGCCTCAGCTGAAGGCGCCCAGCGCGCTGGCCGCCAAGGTGCGCGTCGAGTCGTACACCCAGGACGGCTACGTGGGCAGTCAGGTGTACTTCGACGATCTGACCTTCGGTGAGGTCGGCGAACTCGGCGGCCTGTCCGATCAGACGCAGGGCATGTTCAACCTGCAGTTCGTCCGGACCGGCGATCTGGTCACGCTGACCGGCCGGGCGGACCTCAAATCCGTGCCTCCGCAAGGGTCGGACATCCAGTTCACCGTCGCGTTCCCGGCCCGGGTGGCCACCACCAACGGCACCCGCGAGGGCGATTCGGTGGTGTCCTGGAAACTGCCCGCCGGGGATGTGAGCACGGTGCGCGCGGAGGCCAGCTACGCCGACCCGAACACCCGCTCGTTCGCCGGTTGGGCCGGGATCGTGGGCGGTATCACCCTCGCGGTCGCGGCGCTGGTCGCGGTCATCGCGTACCTGAGCCGCAATCCGACCCCGAACTACGTCACCCGGCTGCGCGAGCACCGCACGCGCGAGAAGGTCTGACCCGACGGGTGGGCGGTGGATGTCACATCACGGCGTCTTGCGGGTATGTACGTGGCATCCGGGCGAAACGACCGCGGATACCCGCGAGAACGGAAGCGTATGAGAAGCACTCTGGTGAGACGAGCGGTGACGGCCGGTACAGCGGTCTCGGCGGCGGGCTGTGCCCTGACGGTCCTGAATCGGCTCACCGTGCGGCGGCTCGGAGTGGTGGGTCCGCCGGTGATCGAACCGGTGACCGTCTGTATCCCGGCCCGGAACGAGGCGACGCGACTGCCGGGCTTGATCGCGGATCTGCGCGGGCAGCACGGCGTTTCGCGGATGCGGGTGCTCATCCTGGACGACGGGTCGGGAGACGACACCTATACCGCCGCGGTCGCGGCGGCCGGGGAGGACGAGCGCTTCACCATCATCACCGCGCAGAGCGATCCCCGGCCCGGCTGGACCGGGAAATCCGCCGCCTGCGTTCGCCTGGCCGAGATCGCCTGGGCGAGCGCGGATTCCGATGAGCCGCCCGCGGGTGCGCTGATCTTCCTGGACGCCGACGTCCGGATCGGCGCGGGTGCGATCGCGGCGGCGGTCGGCGAATTGCGCCGTACCGGTGCGGGATTGGTCTCGCCGTGGCCGCGTCAGCTGGCCGGGTCGTTCGCCGAGACGCTGGTTCAGCCGCTGTTGTGCTGGGCGTGGGCCGCGACGCTGCCGGTGCGCCTGACCGGACGCAGTCTGCGCCCGTCCACCGCGGTGTCCTGCGGGCAGTTCCTGGCCTTCGACGCGGCCGCCTACCGTGCGGCGGGCGGCCATGCCGCGGTGGCCACGCACGTCACCGAGGATCTCGCGCTCGCGCGGGCCGTCCGGCGGGCCGGACGACGCACCGTCCTGGTCTCGGCGGGCCGCATCGCGAACACCCGGATGTACCGGGGCGCAACCGAACTCGACACCGGGTACACCCGCTGGCTGTGGTCGGCCTACGGGTCCGCGGCGGGCAGTGCCGCCGTCGGCGCGGCGGCCGCGCTGGCCTTCTGGGTTCCGCCCCTCGCGGCGTTGTTCGGCAGAGGCGTCACGCGCCGCGTCGGACTGCTCGGATACGCGTGTGCCGTCGCGAGCCGCTTGGCCGCCCGCTCGCTGGAATCCGGTGGGACACTGGCCCCCTCGGATATCCCCGCCGCACTGGCCCACCCGCTCTCGGTCGCCGCGTACCTGCGCCTGTCCATCCGCTCGCATCGTCTGCATCGATCCGGAACTCTCACCTGGAAAGGCCGAGCGGTCGCCGAGCGCGTCGGCTGATCCGAGCGAAATCGTTTGCCCGCCCGACTTTCTCGGTGTCCGGGCGGGCTCGGCGGGTCGACTCAGCTGACTCGGGTGAGGCCTACGGTCGGCAGGAACAGGCAGGTTCGGTTGCCGTTGCGCACGGAGCCGAAAACGGCGGCCAGGACGGTTCCCGAACCGGTGTCGACCGGGACCGCGCGAACCCCGCCCTGCGGCAGTGCCGTGCCGAGGAAGTTCTCGATGGCCTGTTGGGCGAGCGGGCGCATCGCCGGGGCGACCTGCGGCGGAACCATGGACTTGGCCACCTCGGCCACCGAGCCCATCGGGCTCACGCCGCTGCGTCCGGTGCCGGCGTTGAACCAGGCCACCTGCATCCCGGAGGTGTCCGGACTGTCGGGGCCCAGGCCGTAGGGCACGAAGGCGAACATCGTATGCCCGGCCTTGACCGCGGACAGATCCACTCCCGGCGCGCTCACCGTGGTCTTCGGCCACGGGCCGGGCACCGCGCCCGCGATGGCCGGGACCAGGCCCAGGGTGCTGCCGTCCGCGCAGAACGCCGAGGCCGAGGGATACAGGAACGGGTCCATCCCGAACTGCCGCAGTCCCTCGATCGCCTGCTGATAGGCGGTCAGCGCGTCGGTCTGCGCGATGGCGCGGTGCCAGGCGGTGGTCACCGCCGACGCGGCAGCCGCGGCGGACGGGCCCGGCGGCGCCGCCGACGCGGCGGTGAAACCGGTGCAGGCCAGCGCGGCGGACACACCAACCGCACCGGCGACACGGACGAGATTGCGCAATACGGCCATCGGCATTCTCCTAGTCGTCACGGATCCCGGGTCCTCACGGGTGCGCGTGATCGTACGCGCCGCATCAGCGCATCGACGGCTAATCCGGCCGCGAAACGCCGACTAGGCCTCGACCGGTGTCGGTGCCACGGTGTATCCGAGGTTTGTGAGCACCTCGGTGGTCGCCTTGGCGAAGTTCAGGGTGATGAAATGCAGACACGGCGCACCTTCGGCAATCAACCGCTGACCGATTTCGGTGGCGATCTCGATACCGACCTCGCGCACCGCGTCGCGGTTGGCCTCGGGATCGTTGCCCGCGGCCCGCTCCAACCGGGCCATCAGCGCCGCGGGCAGCGGGCGGCCGGACAGTTCCTCGGCGCGCTGCACGGTCCGCAGCGAGGTGATCGGCATCAGCTCCGGGATGATCGGCTTGTCCCCCTGCACCGGATCACACGCGATCACCCGATCGCGCAGGCGCAGATAGTGATCCACGTCGAAGAACATCTGCGTGATCGAATACTCCGCGCCCGCACGCAGTTTCGCGCACAGGTAGCGGGTGTCGTGGTCCAGGTCCGGCGACCGGTGGTGGCCCTGCGGGAAGGAGGCCACCCCGACGTGGAAATCGCCCAGTTCGCGTACCATGCGGACGAGTTCCTCGGCGTATTCGACGCCCTCGGGATGGCGCTGCCACTCCCCCAGCGGGTCACCGGGCGGATCGCCGCGCAGCACCAGCAGATTGCGAATTCCGGCGTCGGCGTAGACGCCCACGATCGAGCGCAGCTCGGCGACGCTGTGCGCGACGGCGGTCAGGTGCGCGACCGTGAGCAGCGTCGTCTCCTGCGCCAATTCCCCGGTGACCCGCGCGGTGCGGTCGCGGGTGGAACCGCCCGCACCGTAGGTCATCGAGACGAAGGCCGGATGCATGCGCTCGAATTCGCGGGCCGCACGCCACAGCCGGGCCTCGGCCGCCGAATCGCGCGGCGGATTGAATTCCACCGAGAACGGAATGCTCCCGTCGGGGCGCGGCCCGAGGCGTCCCACGACGGACGGAGTTCCGGAAACCTGCGGCGGGCGGGGTCGGCCTGGGGTCGATCGTCCCCGTACGTTGTCGAAACTCACCGGACCAGTCTAGTGGGACGCCCCTGGCCGGGCGGGGCCGTCCGCCGCGATCGAGGCCCCGGCCGACACAGTATCGTTCCCATCCAGGGACGCCAGCGCGTCCGAACCATATGCGGCGGCGTTTTTCATTCGGTGCTGTCGCGGCAAGTCACCTGGGAGGTTCCGTTGTCGGCCGATACCTCGACACGTCCGGGCCCGGCATCGGATTCGGCCGGGCTGATCGCCGCCGTCGCCGAGGCGCTGAACCGGTTCTTCGCCACGCGGCGCGAGATCGTCGCCCAGCTGGGCCCGGTCTTCGTCGATGCGAGCGAGGCGTTGCAGGACTTCGTCCTGCGGGGCGGCAAACGCACCCGCCCGGCCTTCGCCTGGACGGGCTGGCTGGGCGCGGGCGGTGATCCGGACGGCCCGCAGGCCCCGGCGGTGCTGCACGCGTGCGCCGCGCTGGAACTGGTGCAGGCGTGTGCGCTGATCCACGACGACATCATCGATTCCTCGCGCACCCGGCGCGGCTTCCCGACCGTGCACGTGGACTTCGAGCGGCGCCACACCGCGCGCGAATGGGGCGGTGACGCAGGGCATTTCGGTATCAGTGTCGGCATCCTGATCGGCGATCTGGCCCTGGCGTGGGCCGACGACATGGTCGCCGGGGCCCGGCTCGACCCGGCCGCGCGCGCCCGGTTCACCCCGGTCTGGGCGGCCATGCGCACCGAGGTGCTCGGCGGTCAGCTGCTGGACATCCACGGCGAGGCGGGCGAGGACGATTCGGTCGAGTCGGCGATGCGGGTCAACCGGTACAAGACCGCCTCGTACACGATCGAGCGGCCGCTGCATCTGGGGGCGGCACTTGCCGACGCGGATCCGGCCCTGATCACGGCCTATCGCACCTTCGGCACCGATATCGGGCTGGCCTTCCAACTCCGGGACGACCTGCTCGGCGTGTTCGGCGATCCGGCGGTGACCGGTAAACCGTCCGGCGACGACCTGCGCGAGGGCAAGCGCACCGTGCTGATCGCCGAGGCGCTGCGCCGCGCCGACGCCGCCGACCCGGCCGCCGCCGCCACGCTGCGCAGCCGACTGGGCACGGATCTGACCTCGGACGAGGTGAACAGGTTGCGCGAGATCATCACCGAACTGGGCGCGGTCCAGGACGTGGAACGCCGCATCACCGAACTCACCGAGCGCGGCCTCGCGGCGCTGGCCGGATGTTCGGCGACGCCCGAGGCCAAGCGCCGGCTCGAGGCGATGGCCGTGGCCGCCACCCGGCGCGTCGCATGAGGACGGTCACCGGGAGCACCGATCGCGTGGTCGTGGTCGGCGCGGGACTGTCCGGGTTGTCCGCGGCGCTGCATCTCACCGGCGCCGGGCGTGCGGTCACCGTGCTCGAGCGGGCCGATCATCCGGGCGGACGGGTCGGGGTGTATCGCGGGCCGGATTACGAGATCGACTCCGGGGCAACGGTTCTGACTCTTCCCGGGCTCATCGACGAGGCGCTGGGCGCGGTCGGGACCGACAGCGCGTCGCGGGGGCTGCGCATTCACCGGCTCGCCCCGGCGTATCGGGCGCGTTTCGCCGACGCGTCGACCATCTCGGTGTTCTCCGATCCTGAGGAGATGGCCGCGGAGGTGGCCCGCGCGTGCGGGCCGGGCGAGGTCGCCCGGTACCGGCGGCTGCGTGCCTGGCTGGCCCGCGTCTACGCGGCGGCCTACGGCGAATTCATGGACAGCAATTTCGATTCGCCGCTGGATATGGTCACCGTCGGCCGCAAGCGCGCGGCGCTGCGCGAACTGGTGCGCGCGGGCGCGTTCGGGCGGCTGGGCCCGCGAGTCGGGCGGATTCTGCGTGATGAGCGGCTGGCCCGGTTGTTCACCTTCCAGGCCCTGTACGCCGGGATGGCGCCCGCGCAGGCGCTCGGGGTGTACGGGGCGATCCCGCACATGGACACCTCCCTGGGCGTGTACTTCCCCGAGGGCGGTATGCGCGCGGTGACCGCGGCCCTGGCCGGCGCGTTCACCGATGCGGGCGGGCGGCTCGAGCTGGGCGTCGAGGTGACCGGGATCGACTACCGCGACGGCCGAGCGCATCGGGTGCGCACCGATGCTGGGACCTACGACTGCGATGCGGTGGTGCTCACCGCCGATCTGGGCGCACTGCCCCGGTTCGGCATCACCCGCCGGCGTCCGCTGCGCGCCGCGCCCTCCGCGGTCGTCGCGCACGGCACGATCCCGGCCGAGATCGCCGCGACGTGGCCGGTCCAGGCCCACCACACCATCGAATTCGGCCGAGCCTGGGACCGTACGTTCACCGAGATCGCCGCGCGACGCGGCCGGGGACGGACGATGAGCGATCCGTCGCTGCTGCTGACCCGGCCCGCGCTCAGCGATCCGGGACTGTTCATCGAGCGCGATACCCGCCACGAACCGTTCTCCCTCCTGGCTCCCTGCCCGAATCTCGTTGCCGCGCCGCTGGATTGGCCTCGGCTCGGCCCGGCCTACCTGGCTGAGCTGCTGCGCGCGCTGGAAGGTCGCGGCTATCGCGGCATCGCCGAACATTTCACCGTCGACCATCTGGACACCCCGCGTACCTGGGCCGACCAGGGCATGATCGCCGGAACCCCGTTCTCCGCGGCGCACCTGTTCCGGCAGACCGGCCCGTTCCGCACCCGCAATCTGCCCCGTTCGGCGCAGAACGTCGTGCTGGCCGGTTGCGGGACCACACCGGGGGTCGGCGTGCCGACCACACTGCTGTCGGGAAAGCTGGCCGCGCAGCGGATCACCGGGCGCACCGCCGCGGATGCGAGCCGATTCCCGGCCGAGCGGGCGCGCCGGACCGGATCGGCGACGGGCGTTGCCGGGTGAATTACCGGCATGCCGACATACAATGCGTGCCGACCGGCGCGATAGTGTTCCCGACAGGACTATTAAACTGGCCCGCGACCTACTGACCGCGGTTCCGACCGCATGCGATTCCCGGGGGGAACGACGACCTATGCCGACCCCCGAACCGTCAACCGCCACCGCGGAACCCATCGCCACCACCGCGGCCCCGCAGCCGGAGGCCACGGTGAGGACGCACACCCCGCGCTGGTGGCTGCGTTTCGCCGGTGAGTTCCTGCGCAGCCCCGAGGGACATGCCGCCTTCCTGGGTTTCTGGGGTTCGCTCATGATCACCCTCGGCGGCCTCGGCGCGGGTGCGGTGCGCCGCAACGACCCGCTGCTCGAGTCCGCGCATCTGTCCTGGTTGCGCTTCGGTCACGGGTACACGCTGGCGACGATCGTGGTCTGGCTGGGCGTGCTGTCGATGATCGTGGCCTGGGTTCGACTGGGCCGCATCACAATCGGCCTCGGCGGCGGCGTTCGCATGATCTCGGGTCTGCGCAACGGCGCCGACCCGGACAGTCCGGTGACGCTCAACGAATTGCGCGCGATCGTGGGCATCTGGATCTTCCCGCTGCTGTTCGCGGTGCCGATGTTCAGCCAGGACGTGTACTCCTACCTGGCCCAGGGCGCGCTGCTGCGGGACGGATTCGACCCGTACAAGGTGGGCCCGGTGGCCAATCCGGGCGTGCTGCTGGACAACGTGAGCCCGGTGTGGACCACCACCACCGCGCCCTACGGGCCGATCTTCCTGCTGCTGGGAAAGTGGATCACCGCGATCACCGGCGACAACGTCGTGGCCGGGACCTGGGCCATGCGGCTGGTGATGCTGCCCGGTCTGGCCCTGATGATGTGGGCGGTCCCGCATCTGACCAAACATCTCGGCGGTAAGCCGACGGTGGCGTTGTGGCTGGCGGTGCTCAATCCGCTGGTGCTGATCCACCTGATCGGCGGCGTGCACAACGAGATGCTGATGGTCGGCCTGATGGCCGCCGGTATCGCGCTGGTGCTCGAACGTCATCACGTCGCGGGCATCGTGGTGGTCGCGATCGGCGTGGCCATCAAGGCCACCGCGGGCGTTGCGCTGCCGTTCCTGGTGTGGATCTGGATGATCCACGAGCGTGAGCGGCGCGCGGCGAAGAACGAGGGCCCGCTACCGCATCCGATCTGGACGTTCGCCAAGATCGGCGGGCTGGGTATCTCGGTGTTCGCGGTGGTCTTCGCCGCCGCCTCGGCCGCGGCCGGGGTGGGCATCGGCTGGCTGACCGCGCTGTCGGGATCGAAGAAGATCATCAACTGGTTGTCGCTGCCGACGATCATGGCGCACATCGTCACCTGGTTCACCCCCTGGGCGCTGGAACCGGTGCTGTTCTGGACCCGCTCCTTGTGTGCGGTCGCCCTGGTGGTGGCCCTGATCTGGACCTGGTGGCGGTTCAAGCTGACCGAGCGCGAGGCTGTGCTCGGCATCCTGATCGCCTTTGTCGCGATCGTCGTGCTGTCCCCGGCCGCGCTGCCCTGGTACTACTCGTGGCCGCTGGCGCTGGCCGCCGGGTTCGCCATGTCCACGACGACGCTCATGGTGCTGGTCGGGCTGTGCACGTGGTTGATGCTGGTGTTCGAACCCGGTGGGGCCATCGGGCTGTACAACTTCTGGTACGTCGCGGCGGCCACGTTCGCCGCGGTGGTGGCGGCGTTGTCGTTGCGCACGGTCGACCCGCTGCGGCTGCGCGCGGGCACCGGTAAACCCAGTGGCAGCGTCCAGTCGCCGCGATGACGACGGTTGCCGCCGCGGCGGCCGGGAGCGGTGAGCTGTCCGACGCCTACCGGCGCTGCCGGGATATCGCGGCCGCGCACGGCCGCACCTACTTCCTCGCGACACGGTTGCTGTCGGCCGAGCAACGTCCGGCCGTGCATGCACTGTACGCGTTCGCGCGGACGGTCGACGATATCGTCGACCACGAAAGCGCCTCTGGCGCAAGCGTTTCCGCGGCCGCAGTACACCGGCTGGACCGGATCGAGCAGCGGTTGCGCACCCGCCTCGAACACCGCGCGGAGCCCGAGCCGGACCCCGTGCTCGCGGCCGTCGCCGACACCATCTGCCGGTATCGGATTGCGCCGCAGCACTTCTGGGTGTTCCTCGAGGCCATGCGGATGGATGTGCCCGGCAGCGCGCGATTCCGGAACAGGTACCGCACGATGACCGAATTGCGCGACTACATGCGCGGTTCCGCGGCCGCCATCGGTCTGCAACTGCTGCCGGTCCTGGGCACGGTGGTGCCTGTGGCCGAGGCCGAACCGGCCGCGGCCGCACTCGGCGAGGCGTTCCAGCTGACCAATTTCCTGCGCGACGTCGGTGAGGATCTCGACCGCGACCGGGTCTACCTGCCGTCCACCGAACTGGCCGCCTTCGGCGTCGACGAGGACCTCCTGCGACACTGCCGCCGCACCGGCCGCACCGACCGGCGGCTACGCCGCGCGCTGGCCCCTCGCCTCGCCACCAACCGGGCCCTCTACCGTGCCGCCGACCCGGGCATCGCCCTGCTGAACCCCCGGGTCCGCCCGGCTATCCGCACTGCCGCCCTGCTCTACGCGGCCATCCTCGACGAGATCGAGCACGCCGGCTACGAAGTGTTCGCCCGCCGCGCCGTCGTCCCCGCCCCACGTCGCCTGCGCGTCGCGGCCACACACCTCCCCGCCACCCTCACCCGTCGCTGAACCGCGACAAACCACTTCGACGCGAAGCCGAACCCACCGACCACCCATATCCGTTCACCCGGGACAACTCCACCCCCAGGTTTCGCGGCCCTTCTCGCCGGTCGGACGCGGGGCGGGTGCGAGGAACGAGTGCCCGACACAGGGCCGAACGGTGAGACCCGCAGGGCCGCGGACCCGCCAGAGCGGAGCGGAGGAAATCCAACACAGTTCGCGGCCGTCTCGCCGGTCGGACGCGTGGCGGGTGCGAGGAACGAGTACCCGACACGGGGCCGAACGGTGAGACCCCCGGGGCCGCGAACACGCCGGAGCGGAGGCCGAAAACACAGTTCGAGACTTCGGGGCCGCGAACAGTCGGAGCGGAGACAGGCGATACAGCTCAGAAGGGATCTGCGGCGGCTCGGCGCAGGACTTCGCGGGCGAGTGGGCCGTGGATGGCATCGATGGGGCGGCCGGGCAGGGACGAGTCGTCGCGGTAGATCCATTCCAGGATCTCCTCGTCGGTGTATTTCGCATCACGCATGACCGTGATCAGGCCGGTCAGGTGTTTGGCGATCGCGCCGTCGGAGTCGAAGAAATCCTTCGGGATGCCCGCGATGCCGTCGCGACGGACCGCGATGATCTGGTGGTCTCGCAACAGTTGATGCACCCTGGTCACGGCCATGCCCAGTTGCTCGGCCACATCGGGCAGGGCGAGCAGGGTCACCGACTCCGGCAGCACGTCGTCGCTGCATGGAAATGCGCTCACACCGACAACGGTAGTCTGCACCGCACGCCTATACGATCGGTGGTGCCGCCACAGGGGTGGCACAGCGAGAGGTGAGAGCTTTGCGAAGGGCGGAGGACAGCAGTTGATCGGCCAGATGCTGGACGGGCGCTACCGCATCGATGCGCCGATCGCCCGGGGTGGCATGTCGATGGTGTTCCGCGGGGTGGACACGCGCCTGGACCGGCCGGTCGCGATCAAGGTGATGGATCCGAAGTTCGCCGGGGACCCGCAGTTCCTGAGCCGCTTCGAATTCGAGGCCCGCGCGGTGGCCAAACTCAAACACCCGTCCCTGGTAGCGGTGTACGACCAGGGCGTCGACGGTGACCACCCGTTCCTCATCATGGAGCTGGTCGAGGGAGGCACCCTGCGCGAACTGCTGCGCGAGCGTGGTCCGATGCCGCCGCACGCGGTGGCCGCGGTCGCCGAGCCGGTGCTGGCCGCGATCGGGGTGGCGCATCGTTCGGGACTGGTCCATCGCGACATCAAACCCGAGAACGTGCTGATCTCGGACGGCGGTGAGGTCAAGATCGCCGATTTCGGCCTGGTCCGCGCGGTGGCGGGGTCGAATATGACCTCCTCGAGCGTCATCCTCGGCACCGCGGCGTACCTCTCGCCCGAACAGGTGGCGGACGGCAGCGCCGACGCGCGCAGCGACGTGTACTCCTTCGGCATCCTGATCTTCGAAATGCTCACCGGCAGAACGCCGTTCACCGGCGATACCTCGCTGTCAATCGCCTATCAGCGGGTGGAGAAGGACGTCCCGAACCCCAGCCGGTTCATCGAAGGCGTGCCACCGGAGTTCGACGAGCTGGTCGCGCGCGCGACGGCCCGCGAACCCGCGCACCGATTCACCGACGCCACGGAGATGGCCGGGGAGCTGCGGCGGGTCGTGCGGGAGCTGAATCTGCCCGCCTACCGGGTCCCCGCGCCGCGCGAATCGGCCGAACACCAGTCCGCCCGGTATCGCGCGGTCACCCCGCAGCATCCCGTCCCCGCCGAACCGGCAACCACCCGCATGGCCGCGGAGCCGGCCGTCTCCCCGCACACCCGGGTGATGACCACCTCGCATTCGCGGGCCGAGCCGGCGGGCTACGTGCCGCCGCCCGAACCGCGCCGGCCCTACTATCCCGAATACGACGACGACCGCAGCCGTTCCCGGCGGCGAGTGATGATCTGGGCGGCGATCGTGGTCGCGCTGGCCCTGCTGCTCGGCGTCGGCGGCTGGTACCTGGGCGTCGAGCGCTACTCGGCGGTCCCGGCGATCGCGGGTATGGACACCGCCGCGGCCACCACGGCCCTGCAGCAGGCCGGATTCTCCACCACACAGCGCAACAAGGCGTCCGATACGATCCCGGTCGGCGGCGTGGTCGGCACGGATCCGTCGGCGGGTGCGCGCGTGCTCAAGGGGTCGACGGTCGCGATCCTGGTGTCCAGCGGCAAGCCCCAGGTGCCGCGGTTCAGCTCCGGCCAGGACGTGCAGTCGGTCGAACAGGCCATCCGCGATCAGGGTCTGACCCCGGTGAACAGCGGCGAGGTCGCCAGTACCGCACCGAAGGGTTCCGTGGCGAAACTGGACCCGTCGCCGGGTACGGTACTTCCCTCCGGCGCCGCGGTGAAGGTGTTCCGCAGCAAGGGGTCCGTTCAGGTCACCCTGCCCGATGTGAGCGGCAAGAGTGTCGACGAGGCCAAAGCGGAGCTGCAGAGTGTGGGAATCACCGTGCAGGACACCAGAACTCAATTCGATGCGCGCATGAAGGCCGACCAGGTGATCGGCACCGATCCGGCCGCGGGAACGACCGCGCTGTCGGGCAGTTCGGTGACGCTCATCGTGTCGAATGCGGTGCAGGTGCCCGACGTGGTGGGCAAGAGTGCGAGCCAGGCCCGCACGGAACTGGAGAATCTGGGCTTCAAGGTCGTGCTGAATCAGGTGTTCAGCACCGATCGCGGCACGGTCCGGGTGCAGACGCCGTTCGGCGGCACCAATGTCGCGCCGGGCAGCACGATCACCCTGACCGTCCTGCCGTTCTGACCGGCGACCCGACACTCGCGCCGGCCAGCAGGTCCGAACGGCTGATGCCGAGCCGGTTGGCGGCCAGATCGATGGCCTGCCCGAGCACTTCCTGCGAACTGATCCCGACGACCTGCGACCGTTCGAGCCGGGTGTCGCCACGCACCACCCGGATCCGGCATCGCCAGGTGCCACCGCCGCGGTCGATTTCCGGCCGCTCGATGACGACCGAGACCGCGTGGCCGTCGACGATCGCGTCGTGGGTGACCAATTCGGTCGTCGTGGGGGCCGGCCGAGTTGCCGCACCGGTCGGATATCGGTCCTGCCGGCGCGCCGTATAGCGCCGGCCCATACCCGAAAGCAATTCACCAGTTACCGACATCGCGCGCATCGGGGCCTCCCACTGCATTTCCAGCTCATTGTCGCCGGAGCGACGTACCAATACCGGAAAACCTAACGCACCGATCCCCATACAGCAACAGTTCAGCAAATACTCGCTACGGGTGACTGCGCCCACGGGCGGGAAAGCTCAGCGAAAAGCACTGCCGCACAACGGAACTCGTGAGCCGGTCCCGGGAATGCCGGGCTCCGGCCGGCAAACATTCGGCCCCTGGAACGGCACCGATCGATAACGACGCGATACTCAGGCAACCGCGAGCAGCGGGGCTCCGGTCTCCGGATCGTTGATGGCGACGACGGTATCGGTGGTGAACACGTCCACCGAGACCCCGCCGATACTCGGGCTGATATTCGTCGTCACCTGCGCCGAAACCGCGGCCGGATCGTAACCCCAGGAAATGTTGAAGATCAGCAGGCGACTGCCGTCGCGCAACACCACTTCCGACGGGATCCCGTCCCGGTCGCGGTCGCGCAGCAACCGCAGGATCGTGCGATCGGCGGGGTCCACCCGCAATACACCCGCCCCACGGAATACGACGTTCACCGCTGCTCGCCCCTCGTCGCCGGCGATCAGCGCAGCATCTCCGCGACCAGGAAGGCCAGTTCCAGCGACTGCTGAGTGTTCAGACGCGGATCACAGGCCGTCTCGTACCGATCCTCCAGATCCAGATCCGAGATGTCCTGCGCGCCACCGAGACATTCGGTGACGTTCTCCCCGGTCAGCTCGATGTGCAGACCGCCGGGATGGGTGCCCAGCGCGCGGTGCACCTCGAAGAATCCCTGCACCTCGTCCACGATCCGATCGAAGTGCCGGGTCTTGTAGCCGGTCGAGGATTCGTGCGTGTTGCCGTGCATCGGATCGCACTGCCAGATCACCTGATGGCCGGTCGCCTGCACCTTCTCGATGATCGGCGGCAACACCTCACGCACCTTGTGATTGCCCATCCGGGCGACCAGCGTCAGCCTGCCGGGTTCGTTGTTCGGATCGAGCCGTTCGACGTACTCCACCGCCTGGTCCGGAGTGGTGCCGGGACCGATCTTGAGCCCGATCGGATTCGCCAGCAGTTCCGCGAAGGCGATGTGCGCGCCGTCCAGCTGCCGGGTGCGCTCCCCGATCCACAGGAAGTGCGCGGACAGGTCGTAGAGCACCGGATCACCGGCGGCGTTGTACGCCAGCCGCAACATGGCACGCTCGTAGTCCAGCACCAGCGCCTCGTGGCTGGCGTAGATCTTGGCCGCCTGCAGGCTCGGATCCTGCACCCGGCACGCGGTCATGAACCGCAGACCGCGGTCGATCTCCTCGGCCAGCTGCTCGTACCGGGCGCCGGCCGGGGACTGCGCGACGAAATCACGGTTCCAGTCGTGCACCTTGTGCAGATCGGCCATGCCCGCGCCGGTCAGCGCGCGCACCAGGTTCATCGCCGCACTGGCATTGGCGTAGGCGCGCACCAGACGCGACGGATCGTGTTCCCGCAGTGCGCCGTCCGCGACGAGCGAGTTCACCATGTCGCCGCGGTAGGACTTGAGCCCCAGGGCGTCGGTGTCGGCCGAACGCGGCTTGGCGTACTGGCCCGCGATGCGGGCCACCTTCACCACCGGCAGGCTCGCACCGTAGGTCAGTACCACGGCCATCTGCAGCAGGGTGCGGATATTGCCGCGGATGTGCGGTTCGGTGTTGTCGGCGAACGTCTCCGCGCAATCGCCGCCCTGCATCAGGAAGGCTTCGCCGCGCGCCACCTCGGCGAGACGCGTGCGCAGTTCCTCCACCTCCGCCGGGACGCAGATCGGCGGGACGCTCTCGCGCACCGTGCGCATCCGCTCGGCATGTTCGGCATCCCAGGACGGCTGCTGCAACGCGGTACGGGCCAGCGCGTCGTCGAGCCGACGACGCATTTCCGCGGGGAGCGGAGGCAACTCCGGCAAGCGATCGATCGGTACGTCGACGGTCCAGTTCACCAGACAAGAATAGATTCGGCCGCAAACTCGTGCGAACTCGGAGGTGGGGCAGCTCGCGAACGCGCGGCGAATACACCGTAACCTCGTCCGGTGCGCTACTTCTACGACTCGGAATTCATCGAGGACGGAACCACCATCGACCTGGTCTCGATCGGCATCGTCTGCGAGGACGGCCGCGAGTACTACGCGGTGTCCAGCGAATTCGATCCGGACAAGGCGGGCCCGTGGGTGCGGCGCAACGTACTTCCCAAACTGCCCGCCCCGTCCTCCCCGCTGTGGCGCACCCGCAAGCGGATCCGCGACGAGATCCATCGCTTCCTGATCCCGCGCACCGGCATCGAGCCGGAGCTGTGGGCCTGGGCCGGCGCCTACGATCACGTCGCGCTGTGCCAATTGTGGGGTTCGATGGTCGATCTGCCCGGCGATATGCCGCGTTATACCAACGAACTGCGACAGCACTGGGAAATGGCCGGACGTCCGGCATTACCGCCGATCCCGGCCGATGCGCACGACGCCCTGGCCGATGCCCGGCACAATCTGGCCAAATTCGAGGCGATCGAAAAAGCGCGCCGCATGTGATGCGGCGCGCTGGGTTCCGGCGGTGAATTCCGGTGGGGTGTACCGGATCTAGCCGGCGATCGTTTCCGGCACCCGGTCCGCGTCGGGGCGGCTGCCCGAGGGCACGCCCTTCTTCAGGCTGGCCGCGTACACGTCCACGTACTCACGCCCGGACATCCGCATCAGCTCGTACATGATCTCGTCGGTGACCGCGCGCTCGACGAAACGGTTGCCGCCCATCCCCTCGTAGCGGGAGAAGTCGATCGGCTTGCCGAACTTCACCGTCACCTTGCGCAGCCGCCAGCGGAACGGTCCGGGCGGGCAGACCTCGTCGGTGCCGATCAGCGCGACCGGAATCACCGGGACGCCGGTCTCCAGCGCCAGGCGCGCGACGCCGGTCTTGCCCTTGTAGAGCCGCCCGTCCGGCGAACGGGTGCCCTCCGGGTACAGCCCGACCACGCGGCCCTCGTTGAGCAGTTTGCGCGCGGTGTTGAGCGCGCTCTCCGCGGCATCGGCCCCGCTGCGATCGATCGGGTACTGCCCCGAGCCGGCGAAGAACCACTTCTGCAAGCGGCCCTTGATGCCCGGGGAGGTGAAGTATTCGGCCTTGGCCAGATAGGTGATCCGGCGCGGGCTCATCAACGGCGTGAACAGCCAGTCGGTGAACGACAGATGATTGCCCGCGAGAATCACCGGTCCGTCGGCCGGTATGTTCTCCACACCCTCGACCGTCGGTCGATTGAAAAGATGCATGAACGGGCCTGGGAATACGTACTTCAGCAGCCAGTAGAACATTGCGTCCTTTCACCCCAGTCTTCAATTTCCGGCTACCGGCGTCGTCGCGGGCACCACAGTACGATGCCGACTCTACCGCCGCTTGTGAGTTGTGACCAAGTTCGCAAGATGGATTTCACACCATCGGAATATGTGATCAGCGGTGGGCCCCCGCGCGATCCGCACCGACCGTCGGCGGTCCCGCGCCCAGGGCCGTCCGGGCCAGTTCGGCGGCGCCGATCATGCCCGCGCCCTCACCCAGCTGGGTGGTGCGGATGCGGGCCAGCGGCCGATGACGAGCCCCGGTTATCGAGGCCGCGTAGTGCTCGCGGGCCTCGTCCAGGAACAGCGGGGCCGAGGAGCTCACCCCGCCCGCGATGACCACCAGATCCGGATCGAAGATATCGCTCACGAACGCCAGTCCCAGGCCGAGCCAGCGGGCGAAATCCGCCATCACCTCGAGCGCGACCGGATCACCGTCCTGGGCCGCGCCGGCGACCCGGCGACCGGTGAGCGCGCCCGCGTCCCGGGCGACCTCGCGCGCCAGAATCGTCGAACGGAGCGGGTCGATGGCCAGCATTTCGATCGCGGTGTCCACCAATGCCGTTCCGCTGCAATACCTCTCCCAGCAGCCGCGTTTACCGCAGGGGCAGGCACGGCCGTTCGGGACGACCTGCAGATGCCCCAATTCCGGTGCCACGCCGAAACTCCCACGATACAGCTCGCCGCCGACCAGCAGCGCCGCGCCGATTCCGGTGCCGATCGCCACCAGCACGCCGTTGTGCGCGCCGGCCGCCGCGCCGAACCGGTATTCGGCCCACATCGCGGCATTGGCATCGTGTTCCAGGATGACCGGCAGCTCGAGCCGCTCGGACAGACGGCTCGCGACCGGGGAGTCCTGCCACGGCAGATGCGGCGCGAAGCGCACCGAAGTCCGTGTCTCGTCGACGAATCCGGCCACCGCGAGGCCGACCGCGCCGATCGGGTGCCGTCCGCACAGTTCGCGCACGGCACGGTCGAGCGCGTCGTCGAGCGCGCGTTCCGAATGCGGTGTCGGCGCCTGCACGGTGTCGAGCACCTCACCCGTGCCGTCCACGACCGACGCGCGAATATTGGTGCCGCCGACATCGATTCCGACGGTCAGGGGCCGCTCCCGCCCGATGCGTGCGGTCATGCCTTGATCTGCACCGGGATCGAGATGTACCGGGGTCTGCTGTCACCCGATGTCGACGAGCCCGCTCCCGGGGGCGATTCGCCCGCGCCGGAACGTGATTCGTCGGTCCGGGCAGCGGCCGCGCCGCCGGCTCCCGGAGCGCCCGGGTCGAACGGGATCCGCTCGCCGGGCGAATCATGTTGCGGCGCAGAGTCTTTCGGATCGCCACCGGCGTCGCGATCCGGCGGCTCGTCCGGATCGGTCGGCAGGACGGGTTCGACCGGGACCCCGGCCAGCGCCTCACGCAGGACCGTCACGATCGCGGTGCCGTGCGCGGCGAGGGAGGCGACCACGTCGTGATGTTCCCCGCGCGCCAGCGCGGCCGCCGCGCACAGCGGGCACCAACTGCATCCGGACCATTCGGCGCCGCCGTCCGCGGACGCGCGCCGCAGCACCGGTTCGACCCGTTCGAGCAGCACTTCGGCCAGCAGCCGCAGTTCCTCGGCGAGTTCACCGATATGTGCGTCATGCTCGGCGCCGTGCGGCGGTGCGTCGTTCATCGCGGCCATACCTCGGGGTCGGGGCGAAAGCGCACGACCAACCGGCCACCGCTCAGCTCGGCGCCGTCGACGGTGCATCGCCGCAGCACCGGGGCCAGCCGCAGCCGACGCCGGATTCCGTCCGCTCCCACGATCAAATCGTCCTCCACTCGTCCCAGTCGCAGCGTCGCCGGGTCGGCCACGGGCAACGCCAGCCGCAGCGTGTAGACCGACTGCAGGCCGCTGCCCGACTCGAGGCGCACCTGCGCCTGGCCGGGGTGCGCGCTCCGGGCCGACACGTCGTCGCCCAGCATAGGGTCTGTGCCGGTTCCTGCCCGATTACCGCGCGTTTCGGCTGCCAACGCCGCGAGCGGTTCCGCGCCGACGGGCTCGGCCCCGCTGTGATGGGCGATCCGCACCGGCAGGTCCGGAACGCGGCGGCGCAGATCCGCGATGACGGCGAGCTGTTCGGCGCGCCGCTCGGCGTACCAGCGCACCGCCGGATGGTCGGACGGCTCGGTATCGGGCAGCGGCGGGAGCACCTTGTTCACCACCACCTCGTCCAGGCGCAGGCCCAGCAGCGCGGCGGCCGAACGGACCCGGACCGATTCGGCGACCGCCACCCGTTCGGCGACGGTGATCAGCCGCATTCCCGTGCGGGACCGGTCGGCGAGCAGATCGCGCACCCGGGTGACCGCACCGGCGATCCGCTCGGCGGTCACCGCCACGATCGCCCGCCGCAGATCCCGCCCGCCCGCACTCATCGCGCGAGCGTGCGGGGGCCAGACCCGGTCCAGATAGCCGAGCACCGAGCCAGGACCGGTGACGATGCGCAACATGTCCGCCGTCGGCGGGCAGTCCACCACGATGACGTCCCAGTCCCCCTCGTCGGCGAACCGGGTGATCTCGGTGAGCATCAGCAATTCCTGCACGCCCGGCAGACCGGTCAGCTCGGCCGGGTCCAGCGACCCCAGATCCACCCCGTGCTCGTGCCCCGCCCCGCCCAGCAGGCGTACCACCTCGCGGAAGCGATCCTCCAGCAGCGCAAGGGAATCCACCTCGATGACGTCCAGCCCGGGCAGAACGGACGTCACCCCGGCGACCGTGCCCGGATCGTGCGGGAAGCGGTGGCCCAGCGCATCGCCCAGCGAATGCGCCTGATCCAGCGAGGCCAGCAGCACGCACTCCCCCGCGGCTCGATACGCCATCGCGGTGGCACAGGCCAGCGTGGTCTTGCCGACACCGCCCTTGCCCGCGAACAGTTCCAGCCGAGTCCCGCGCGGCCCATCCACCGAGGACTCCCGGTCGGAGCCCGCGGGACGAGCCGCGGATTCGTCTCGGTGATCCGCGGAAGGCGTTGATCCGGTCAGTCCTCGACCCGCTTCTTGAGTTCCTTGAGCGCGGTGTCGGTGATGACCTTCTCCGCCTTGCGTTTGAACATGCCGATCATCGGAATGGTCAGATCCACGGTCAGTTCGTAGACGACCTGGGTGGTGCCGTCCGGCTGGTCGATCAGCTCGTAGGTGCCGTCCTGCGCCTTCTGCAGATCACCGCTGGACAGTTGCCAGCTCACCGCCTTGCCGTCGGGGCGCCAGGTGTAGGAGAGCACATAGGTGTCCTTGACCACGCCCGCGTCCAGCACGAACCGTGCGGTCCGCGCCCGGCCGTCGGGGAATGTGTCGAGAATTTCCACCGAACGCGCCGCCGCCACCCACTCCGGGTACGACTCCAGATCGGCGATGACGGCCATCACCCGATCCGACGGTGCATCGATGATGATCGACCTCTGGGTCCGGTCGGCCATGACTGACAGCGTTTCCTTTCCGACGTGCGGTGCGGGAGAACAGAATTCAGGAGGTGATCGAGCCGGCCGACGCGTGCGCCGGGGGTTCGCCGGCCGCGCGCCCGGCCTCCAGGGGCGCCTTGATCTCTAACGACCTCTTCTTCCCGGCCACCCGGCGGGCGCGGTTGGCCGCGACCAGATCGCGCACGGACGCGGCCGGTTCGGCGTGCAGGAAATAGTGCAGGATGACCCCGTCCAGCGACGGCTCCAGCCACACCTCCATGGTTCCGGTCAGCGCACCGCTCACCGTCCAGCGGATTCCCTTGTCGGCCCGGTCCTCTCGCACCTCGAGGTCGAGGTCGGGCCACCAGCGACGCCAGCGGGCGCGGGGGGACCGAAACCCGCCAACCGCGCTTCCCGGAGATGTGACGAAAGGTTTCTCCGCCCCCCTGATGTTTCTTATGCGCCTGAGCCTAACCCAACCGATCCGCGCCGCTCGATCGCACGTTGCCGTCCAACAGGACGCGCAGCCGGGCGCCCAGCGCATCCCAGCGCCACTGGGTGCTCACCCACTCCCGTCCGGCCGCGCCCATACTCGCCGCCGCGTCACGGTCGGACAGGATCTCCACGATCGCCTCGGCGATCTGCGCGATCGAACGTCCGTCCACCACCCGGCCGGTCCGTCCCTCCCGCACGGTTTCCGGTGCGCCACCGGAATTTCCGGCCACCACCGGAACGCCGGTCGCCGAGGCCTCCAGGTAGACGATGCCCAGTCCCTCGACGTCCAGTCCCGCGCCGCGGGTGCGGCACGGCATGGCGAAGACATCGGCGATGGTGTGATGGGCGGCCAGCTCGGCCGCGGGCACCCGGCCGGTGAACACGACCTGATCGGACAGTTCCATCGCCTGTACGAGACCGCGCAATTTCTCCTCGTACGGGCCGCCGCCGGCGATCACCAGTACCGCGCCGTCCACCCGGTCCTTGATCTCGCGCATCGCCACGATCAACATGTCCTGCCCCTTGCGCGGGACGAGACGGGACAGGCACAGGATGGTCGGCCGCTCGCCGAGACCGTAGCGGGCGCGAAGTTCGCTGCGCGCGGCCGGATCCGGGCGGAACACCTCGCTGTCCACTCCCGGCGGCAGATATTCCAGGGCCGACCGGGCGCCGAAGGCGGCCGCGAAACGCCGTCGCGTGTACTTGCTGACGTAGGTGATCGTGTCGGTGGTCTCGCCGATCGCCCGCAGCGCCTGCCGCGCCGCCGGCAGCATCGACCAGCCCACCTCGTGCCCGTGCGTGCTGGCCACGATGCGCTCGGCCCCGGCGCGGCGCAGCAGCGGCGACATCAACGCCAGCGGCGCCGCCGCACCGAACCAGACCGTTTCGCAGCGCTCGTCGCGCAACAATTTGGCCGCGCGCCGCAGCACCAGCGGTGTGGGCACCATCAGCGTCGTGGGATGACGCACGACCTGGAACGGCTGTTCCGCGTCGAATCGCAGATGCGAATCCCCGCGCCAGCGCGGCGCGTACACCACCAGCTCATCCGGCGGCAGTTGCATGGCCAGCGCATGCACATAGGACTGGATACCGCCCGGTCTCGGTGGGAAATCGTTGGTTACCAGCAGGGTGCGCGCCATGCGGGGCAGTCTATTGACGCGCGCGCCCGCCGCGCGGCCCGGGCTCGGCTCCTCCGAAACGGCTTGCACAGCAGTCGCATTCCCGCTGTGATGGACAACCGATCATCCGGCGGAATTTTCACCGCGGCCGAATCCGACGACAGGACTACCGTGTTCACAGACCCCACCGAACTCGGCCGGCGAATGCACGCCGCGTTCAACGCCCGCGAATTCGATGCCGTGCGGGACATCTTCGCGCCCGATTTCCACAGTCACCCGCTCGACGCGGGCCGCGATGCGGTGCGCTCGGCCTGGGAATCCATGGCCGCGATGTATCCGCAGGTACACACGGTCATCGACGATATCTTCGCCGCCGGCGACCGCGTCGCGTTGCGCGCGACGGTGCACGGCATGGCCGAAGACGGACATACCGCCACGATGCTGGAGATCTTCCGGGTGGCCGACGGAAAGATCGCCGAACTGTGGGGCGCGAAAGGGGTTCCGGCCGGATCGGCCTGAGCCGATCGGTTCCAATGCCGTACGGGTGCAACACAATTGGGCCGTCGGGCGGCTCGGCTCAGGTGGTCGCGCGGACCCGGACCCAGTCGCGCCAGCGGGCGATGAAGTCGGCGCGGCCCAGGCCCAGGGTGCTGCGCAGGACGTTGTCCAGGGCGGACGCGTCCTGCGGTCCGGTGGCCAGGTGGCGGTACAGCTCGACCAGCTTCGGCTCGCCGAACCGTTCGGCGACATAGGCGTTCGCGGACCAGCCCTGTTGGTAGGCCAGGTCGGCGTCGTTGTCCTGGGTCGGGGCGAAGGCCGCGTCGGCGGGCAGATCCGCGGGCAGCGCACCGGCTCGCGCCTTCGCGGTCAGCGTCGGGGCGAGCTGGGCGAACGTGCGGCCCGTATCGCGATGCGCGGAGTACTCCGCGAAACCCTCCAGCACCCATTGCGGGGAGCCGTCCACGGTGACCGCGCGGGCGGCGATATGGGTGAGTTCGTGCCGCAACGTCTCACGCAGGCCGTCGGGGCCCAGGCGGCGGCCCGCGGCGGCGCTGAACACGATGCGCTGGCCGGCCGGGCGCTCGGGCGGGACGAACGGATCCGATACCGAGGCCGCCGCGACCTGGTCGGAGACCTCGCCGGTCGCATGGGTCAACGCCGCGAATTCGGCGGAATCCGAGGCCACCGCGATCACCGCGTGCCGGGCCCAGTCGGCGCCCCACAACTGGGTCACCGCCGCGACCGCCGCGCCGACATCGCCGGCCAGGGCGTCCACGTCGTCGCGCTGATAGGGATGACCGAGCACCACCGACAGCCGGCCGTCCGCCGCGCAGACCTGCCGGGTGACCACGGGTGCGTACGACTCCATCGTCCGGCGTAGCTCCGGTAGCTGCGGATCGGCCGGAGCCGAGGGCACGGCCGCATCCGCGGTCGCGGGTACCGGGCGAACGTGCAGCGCCGATTTCGGTAACAAGACCAGCGCGCCGCCGACCGCAGTCAACGCGACCACCATCGCGACCGTCGCGACGAACTCGAACCGCCGCTTGGCCGCCAACCAGTTCCGAACCCGAGTCAACGCAGTCATATCAGCACGCTCGCGCTCACCTCGTTGTGATTAGGGCATCCCGATCCAGTACCGCCGCGCCCCGTAGAAGGGGAACGACCCCATCGGCGCCACCTTCACCGGGACGCCGAAAGTCGAAGCATGCAAGATCAATCCGTTGCCCGCGTAGATCCCCACATGGGAGGCATCGGAGTAGAAGAACACCACGTCACCGGGTTGCAGCTGATCCCGCGGCACCGGGGTGCCGACGGTGGCCTGCTGCTGGCTGGTACGCGGCAGATTGATACCGACATGATGGAAAGCCCACTGCACCAAGCCGGAGCAGTCGAACTGATCCGGACCGGTCGCACCCCAGACGTAGGGATCCCCGACCCGGGTCATCCCGGCGGCCAGCGCACTCGTGCCGCTGCCGGGAACCAGTCCGCGCAGCAGCGCGTCGCGATCGAAGCCCGGCGGGAACAGCGATCCGGCCAGCGAACTCTTGTCCCCCGCCGACAGCGCGCCCCACGCCTGGATCACCTGGGCGATCGCGCCCTGCAGATCCGCGCGCTTCTTCTCCAGATCCACGCGCACCGCATCGGCCTTCTGCGCGGCCGCGCGAGCGACGTCGGACGCCTTGTGCGCGGTGGACTGCGCCGCGGTCGCCGCGGTGGTCGCCTTCGTGAACTGGGCGAGTTGCTCACTCGTCTGGGCCTGCAACACATCCAGCGTGGACATCTGATCCAGCAGTTGCTGCGGGGAATCACTGGCCAGCACCGAGAACATCCGGTTGGTGCGCGCGCCCATATAGGCGGCCATCGCCGTACGGTCAACGGCCGGTTGATATTTGCGCACCTCGGCCTCGGCGGCGTCGACCACCTGGTTGGCCTGGGCTAGTTTGGCGTCGGCCGTGCGTTCGACGCCGAGTTTCGCGTCGAGGTCCTGCTGCGCGCCCAAGGCCTGCTGATTGAGCTGTTCGGATTGATGGGACAGATCGATCAGCTTCTGCACCGCATCGCTGGCGCTGGTCGGCGGCGCGACCGGTTCCGCGAGGGCCCCGCCACCGGCGCCTGCGCCGAACATCAACGCGCCCACCGCCAATGACCCGCCAACCAGGCGTCTGGTTCGTCTGTTCCGATCGTGCGCGGTCACTGCCTGCAGGGCCCCATTCCGTGTTCCGGACTAATCATCACGAAGGTCTCGATCAGGTTACGGAACCGCGACCCATGATGTCCAGCACAGCACAAAACGATCACGGTCTTCCCAGTGGTCAGTAGCGTCGCGCCCCGGCGATGGGCATCGCGTGCAAGGGTGCGACCTTCACCGGCTGGCCGTAGGTGGAGGCGTGCACGATATTGCCGTTGCCGACGTAGATGCCCGAGTGGCTGCCGCCGTAGTACGACACGACATCGCCGGGCTGCAGATCGTTCAGCGAGACGGGAGCGCCCGCGGACAGCTGGCCGTAGCTGGTGCGCGGAAGGTCGCGACCGGCCTGCGCGTAGGACCACTTCACCAGTCCCGAGCAGTCGAAGGCGTTCGGGCCGGCGGCGCCGTAGACGTAGGGGTCGCCGACGCGAGAGAGAGCGGCGTTGGCCGCGCGCTGGCCCACCGATTCGGCCGGGGCGGGCGCCGGGGAGATGCCGGGGACGGCCACACCCGGCGGAATGACACCCGGCGGAATGACATTCGGCGGGATGACATTCGGCGGGATGACATTCGGCGGGATGACATTCGGCGGGATGACATTCG
>CBJNFW010000116.1:0-24659 GCA_966435935.1 uncultured Nocardia sp. | reverse complement strand
GAACAGCGGACCGAGCAGGTCGCCGAGCGAGACGGTGCGGCCACCGGCGCGGACAGCTGTGGAATTCGTTGTGTCCCTGCGAAGATCGCCGCGCCGCGGGCTACCACGGTGAGCGGGTCCTGGCTGGTGTCCAGCGCGATGCCCAGCCCCCGCGTCGCATCGGTGAGGTGTTCGCGCAGATACGGCGACAGGGTCGGGCCGCCGACCAGGATCAGCTTATCGATGTCCCCGGGCGACAGATGTGCTTCCTCGAGCGCCTTGCGGCACAGGTTGACCGAGCGGGTCAGCAGGGGTTCGGTCAGCCGTTGCACGTCGGTGCGCGCCAACTCGTAGTAGAACTCGAATCGCCCGCCCGCGCCGTCGTCCAGTTCGACCTCGATCGGTTCCACCGGCGCACGGGACAGCTGGATCTTCGCCTTCTCCGCGGCGAGTTTGAGTTTGTTCACCACCGGGCGCCACCGGGCGGCGCCGCGGGTGAGATCGGACAGCCCGAATTCGTCGCGAACCGCGGGAATCAACAGTTCCTCGACGATCCGCCAGTCGATCAGCTTGCCGCCCAGATAGTTGTCGCCGCGGTGGTTGAGCACCGTGAACTCGCCGTCGCGCAGCTGGATGACCGCGGCGTCGAAGGTGCCGCCGCCCAGGTCGTACACCAGCCAGCGGGCATTGTCGTCGGTGGCCTGGAAACCGTAGGCGAGCGCGGCCGCGGTCGGTTCCTGCAGCAGCGGCGAGAAGCGCAGTCCGGCGGCCTCGGCCGCGGCGCGCGTGGCGTCGCAGGCGCTCATGTCGAATGCGGCCGGAACGGTGATCACCGCGGCCTCGATATTCTCGCCCAGCCGCTGCTCGACATCCGCGCACAACGTCTTGAGCACCTCGGCGGACAGCTGCGGCGGAGTGAGTTCACGTGCGCTGGCGGCGAAACGCACCGATTCGCCCGCGGTGCCCATGCGCAGTTTGAACTCCGAGGCGGTGTTGTCCGGGTCGGATTCGCCGCGCTCCTTGGCGGCCCGGCCGACCCGTAGCCGGTCGCGTTTGTCGATCCACACCGCCGACGGCGTGGTATCGGAATCCTCGTTGTTCTTGATCACCTCGGCGTCGACGCCGTGCAGGACGGCGATGGCGCTGTTGGTGGTGCCGAGATCGATTCCGAAATCAACCGTCGACCGTGCCATATCTCCTCCGAAAAAGGTTGTGCCACACCGTGGTGGCGGATGTGCGCCGAACACCGCGGCGAGTTCAGGAATCGGATTCCGCGGATTCCGGTGTGGCCACGATGATCTGGCCCATCTGCACGAGGACGCCATCGACGTACACCGTGGGCATGATCGTCTCGGCGACCTGCTCCCGGTCCACGGCGGGCGCGGTCGCGTACGCGATCACCTGCACCGACTGTCCGCCGTCGAACGGTTCCCCGGTGTGCGACTGCACCCGGATACCGGCCTCGGCCAAGGCGTCCGCCATCGAGGTGACCTGACGGGTCACCGCGCGCAGCAGTTTCGCCGGATCCGCGTCGGCGTCGTTGTCGGCGAGCTTGTTGCCCAACCGCCAGACGCCCGTCGCCAGATCGGCCAGCAGTGGCCGGAAATCCCTGTCCGCCATACTTTCTCCCCTTCGTCGGGCGGCTACGCGGGCCGCTCGCCGGTTCGCCATCCCTGGCCCAGCAGTTCGGTCACGGGCGGGTATGCCGATGCCCGGTTCTTGATCTCGTCGCTGCCCATCGACAGCAGGCCGACACCGGTGACGAGCGCGACGAACACGCAGATCCCGGTGACGATGAACACCGGATGCGCGGCCAGCCCGATGAAGAAGCTGAAGATCGCCCCCAGGATGGCGAATGCGACCGCGCCACCGAGCTTGTTGCGCCTGCTCTGCTCGGGCAGATGCAGCTGACGGCACGGCTCGCACCGCGGCACCTCGACGGTCAGCGTGCGCCAGCGCTTGGTGTTTCCCGAATACGTCACGTCGCGGTGCAGGCCGAACGGGTAGTGCCCACCCTGCGCCGCGGGCCGGCCTCGGCAGAACCAGCAGGTGTTCCGCAGCCGCGCGGCCTCCTCGCGCTCGCGCAGCATGCCCGCGAGAACGGTGATCTGCTCCTGTACGAAGGTGCGCGTCTCGGCGCCGACGGGCAGCGGTTGTACTCGGCGCAGCACCTGTTCGGTGGATTCGAGATCGCCGGTCTGGTTGCAGTAGGACACCGCGCACGAGGTCGCCGTCGTGGCGATGTGGTCGTTCGCGCGGGCGAGACGCTCACCGCCGGGATCGTCACTCGCGCGAATCCTGGCCAGTGGCAACCGGGTTCGGTCCAGCAGATCGCGTGCGGCCCGCAAACCCTGCTTCTTGTCCGTTTCGGTGCCGGTGCGGGCGGCGGCGCAGAGCTTGTCCACCTGGAGCGTCGCCGCGGCGGACCACTCCTTGCTCAGACGATCGCGGATGGCCGTGGTCGTGGCGATCGGGCCGAGTCGTTCGAGCATCGCGACACTCGACGCGATATCCCTGACCTCGTTGTAGTGCCGGATATCGCAGAAGATCGCCGTGCCGACGATATCGTCGTGCGCACCGGCGCCGAGCGGATCGGACGGCGGGCGCAGCCGGTCGATGACCCGCAGCGGCACCCGGGCGCGATCGAGCATCCGGTCCACGGCCCGGGCGGCCTCGGCCGGACGCTGCGCACCGGCCCGATGTGCCTCGTCCGCAATCGATTTCAGATGCGCGGCCAGCTTGCGGACCGCCCAGCCGCGGGCGTCGTCGACCGCGGTGGCGTCGAACGCGCCCGGATGGGCCCGCACCTGCTCGGCGAACCGGTCGAGTACCGCGATGTGCAGGTCGGCGGTCGCGAAATCATCGTTCGCCGTGGCATTCACGATGAGCGCGGCCTGCAGGCGCAGCAGCATCACGGGCAGCGCACCGCGCAACTCCTCGACCGCTGCGGCGTCCAGGCGGCGGTCGTCGATCCGGGACGCGCGCTCCCGCAGGTGCTGCCACACCGTTTCGTCGTCCACGGCGCAAGCCCACGCGGTCAGGGCGTCGAGCCAGGTTTCCGGGGCCTGCCCGCGGGAGGTCTCGAATCCCTGGATGTGCCGCAGGACCGCGATATTGTGCGCGGCGATCGCGTCCCGGCCCATTCGGTCCAGCCAGACGCGCTCCGCGCCGGCGGTGTCGGCGCGGGACAGCGCCGCGAGCGCCGGATCGTCATCGGTACACGGCCAGAGCCAGAACAGTTCCTGCACAAGACGATTCACCGGCTCGCGCAGGCGGTTGAGGGCGGCCTTCACATCGGCGGCATCGGGCGGCGGGGATACGGCGAGGGCGGTGGCGCGGGTCAGCGGGGCGCCCAGCTTCTCGGCCGCCTCCAGCTCGGTGACGCGCTTGCGAACCTGACGGGAATCGGCGTCGGTGTGCAGCCCGGCGAGCCGAAAAGGGTTGTGCCGGTAGGGTGTCTCCTCGATCAGCGCATCGAGGGCCGTCGCGATGGGGGAGTCCGCGGTGGCTTTCGGGCGCGCCGCGCCCCGGGCGCGGACCACGCCGGCGGGCAGGACCGTTCGTTCGACGCTCGGTCGTTCCGGCGCGGCCCCGCGCAGGCGGGTGAGATTGGTCTTCGCATTCGAATTGCCGGCGGTGGCGGCCCGCTCGTACCAGTCGGTGGCGGCGGGCAGATTCGGAGTGTGCACCTTGGCCTCGAGCAGGGTGCCGAGGTTGTTCATGGCGCCCGCGTGGCCGTCCGCGGCAGCCTTCTCATACCAGAGGATCGCTTCGGGAATATCGTTGTCGGCCTCGGACATCAGGCCGAGAGTGAATGCGGCGCTGGTGTATCCGCCGGCGGCGGCCCGCTCGTACCAGTGCCGGGCGGCGACCGGATCCTTCGGTTCGAGGGTGTATCGATGCAGCTGGCCGATGTTGTACATGGCGATGGAATCGCCGTGCTCGGCGGCCTTCTCGTACCAAGTGCGCGCGGCGGCCGGGTCCGGCGGATCGATGCGTTCGGCGAGCAGATAGGCGAGTTTGAAGTAGGCGTCCTGGTAGTTCGCCGAGGCGGCGCGCTCGTACCACGGCCGCGCGCCGGCCGGATCCGCCGGAGTCGTTCGGTCGGCGAGCAGTCCGGCCATGTTGTACATGGCCGTGGCGTCGCCCGCGATCGCCCCTCGCTCGTACCATTCGCGCGCGGACCGCAGATCGGGCGGGTCGGCGCCTTCGGCGAGCCGGCCGAGATCGTTCATCGCACAACGGTGCCCGCCGGCCGCGGCGCGCTCGTACCAGTCCAGTGCGGCGGGGATATCGGGCGGGGCCGAACGTTCGAGATACTGGCCGAAATCGTGCATCGCATCGATGTCGCCGGTCGCGGCGGCGCGTTCGTACTCCTCGCGCGTCGTCATGGCACCCCCCGTTCACCCGTGGGATCGAACGGCCGCACAGCCCGAGCGGCTACCAGCCCCCCGCCCCTCCCGTGCTGGTCATGCTAGCCGCACTCCCGGATGGATGCCACAGCATTTCCCGCCGCCCGCGACGGCGTTGCCGCACGGCGAAATCCCAGTTCACAAGGCGATTCCGGGCCGATGTCGCCGGGCGGGCCACCGGAGCGGCGACACGGCCGCGGCCGGCGTCCCACTATCCTCGTCGGCATGGCGTGTGATCGACGTTCGCCGCCGATCGGCGTCCGGGCGGTCTCGACCCGGCCGATGCCCGCGGCCGAACGGAAAGTGTGTGTTGATGAATCAGCCTCCGATGCGTGAGACGGTCGCGACGCGACGGTCACCCATCCCGGCTCGGCCACTGGGTGTCGGCGATCCGGAGACCCTGGGGCCGTACCGGCTGCTGGGCATCCTCGGCGCCGGCGGGATGGGCTGCGTCTACCTCGGGCGCGACGGTGCCGGACACACGGTCGCGGTGAAGGTGGTGCGTCAGGACCTGGCCGGCGACAACACCTTTCGCACCCGGTTCCGGCGCGAGGTCGCCGCGGCGCGGCGCGTGGCGGGACCGCACACCGTGCCGGTCTACGACGCCGACGTCGACGGTCCCCGCCCATGGCTGGCCACCGGATACGTGTGCGGCCCCTCGCTCACCGATGTGGTGGAGGCTTTCGGCCCGCTGCCCGAACCCTCGCTGATCGCGCTCGCCGCGGGACTGGCCCGCGCGCTGCTGGACGTGCACGCCACCGGGATGGTGCATCGCGATCTCAAACCGTCGAATGTGCTTGTGGCGCTGGATGGTCCGCGAGTGATCGATTTCGGGATCGCGCGCGCGACCGACGGCGAGACCGCGCTCACCACGACGGGCAAGATCATCGGCTCGCCCGGCTACATGTCGCCGGAGCAGATCACCGGCGGCGTCGCGGGTCCGCCGGGCGACGTCTTCGCCCTCGGCGGCCTGCTGGTCTACGCGGCCACGGGCGCCGCCCCGTTCGGCACCGGCGACACGATCGCCATGCTGTGGCGGGTTATCCAGGAGGAGCCGCGGCTGGACGGCGTTCCCGAGCGGGTGCGGGGCCTGGCGGCGGCGTGTCTGGCCAAGGATCCGCGAGATCGGCCCACTCCGGCGCAGATCGTCCGCCAGCTCGCGGCGCTGCGTCCGCCCGGCCCGGATCGATGGTTGCCCGCACCGATCGTGGCTGAAATCCAGCGCCGCGCAGACGAATTGGCAGCGATCGAGACCGCCCCGCCGCGCGAGACCGACATCGGCGATACGGCGGTGCGTACCGGAACCCGATGGGATGGTCCGCGAACCGCGACCGCCTCGGTTCCGCACGCCGGCCCGCGCACCGCGCGGACGCCGGGAATCCGGGCCGGGCGGCGTCCGCTCGTCATCGGGGGCGTGGCCGCCGTAGCGCTGCTCGGGGCCGTGGCGATCGGTGTCGCGGTGACCGGCAACGGGTCCGGTGCAGGCGCCGGGAAGGCCGCGGTCGCCACCGCGAATCCGGGATCGGAGACTTCCGGCGCCGGACATCCGGGCATCACGTCCTCCGGGGCGCCCGCGGCGCGGGCGGACGATCAGCTACCGGCCGCCTACGCCGGCTCCTGGAAGGGCAGCGCGACCGACGGCGCCGGTACCTTCGACGTCACGGTGACCCTGCAACCGGGAAAGACCGGTCAGGAGGTCGGCACCGTCGTCACGGCGGGTCGTGCCAAACAGGGCACCTGCACCCGCAAGGAGACGCTGACCCTGGCCGGGCCCGCGCGAATCATGTTGCGTGCCAGACCTGTCGAGAACAGCCCGGCCAAGCCGTGTGCACGCCTGGGCGTGATCACCACGCTCGAGCGCAATCCGGACGGCACCCTCACCTACACGAACGGCGTGGCCACGAATCTGACCGGAATCCTGCACCGCGGTAAATGATCTTCGGGCGGGTGTCATCGCCGGCTCGCGCGACGATAGCCCAGGGCGGCGGGCACCGCGAAGACCACGATCGCACCGATCGACCAGAGCAACGTCAGGGTCAGCGGCCGGGCCAGCGGCCCGCCCGCGGCCAGCGCGTGCATGGTGTCGACCGCCGTCGACATCGGCTGATTGTGCACCACGGGCCGGATCCACTGCGGATACGCGGGCAGCGGGACGAATCCGGTACCGAAGAACATCATCAGCGAGGTGATGATCGTAATCCCTTCCACCAGTGTGGATTTCGCAGTGAAGACCGCCACGGCGGTGACGATCGCGGCGAAGGCCACGCCGAACAGCACCGGAATGCACACGAATCCGATCGCGGCCCGGAAACCTTCGCGGAACCGGAAACCCAGCGCATAGCCGACCAGGACGATCGCCAGTGTCCCGGCCAGGATGCGGCAGCCTTCGGCCAGGATGCGCGAGGCCAGGCCCGAGGCGCGATGGACCGGCAGTACCCAGAACCGGGCCAGCAGTCCCGCGTCCCGCTCGCGCCCGAGCAGGATGCCGCTGGCCACCGCCCCGGACAGCGCGCCGACGACGGTGGCCAGCGGCACCGAACTGTTCAGCGCGTCGGTGCCGGTGAACCGGCGGATCTGGTCGCCGATCACGGTGTCCAGCATGATCAGCAGCAGACACGGGATGATCAGCGTCTCCAGCAGCGCGACGGGGTTGCGCGCCCAGCGCAGCAACAGCCGCTGAGTCTGGATCATGGTGTGCAGCGCCAGCGCGGAAACCGACGTCTCCGGCCCGGCCACCGGCCGCGGCGCGCGATCGGCGATGAGTGCGGTCATGCTCTTCCTTTGCCGAGACGGATCGAAAACCCCAGGCAGAAAACGAGAATCGCGACCGCCCACACGATCGGGGGAGTCAGCAGCGCGACGCTCACCGACTCGCCGTGCGGCCAGCGGTCCCCGGCCAGTGCGCGCAGCCCCGAGGCCCACTGCGACACGGGTTGGTTGCGAACGAAAGGCTGTACCCAGGAAGGGAATTGGTTCGCCGGTGCCAGGCCGGTCGAGAGCATGCCGAAGATCAGCGGCGGCAACACCAGCGCCTGCGCGGTCGTCTCCGGGCTGCGCGAGACGGTGCCGATGACATCGGCGGCCAGGATCAACGCCGTCCCGATCAGGATGGAGAACAGCAGGAATTCGATCGTGCGCGCGGTGCCCAGGTAGCACCGGAAGCCGATGACGTATCCGCACAGCAGCGCGGCCGCCAGCGCGATCAGCAGCCGGAAGACGTTGCCGCACAACCGCGCCGAGGCCGGGATGAGCGGGCCGATCGGCATCGAGCCGAATCGCCGGTTGAGCCCGGCGACCGCGTCACCGGCCGCCCGGAACGCGGCCGAGACCGCCGTGAACGCCGACGCCTGCAGGATCACCAGCGGCATCATGAACTGGGCGTAACTGCTGAATCCGGTTCCGGTGAACGTCATGCTCGTCTTCAGCGGAATGTAGAAACTGGCGGTGAAGGCGGCGGGCGCCAGGATCGAAGTCAGCAGTTCGCCGGATTGCACCGCCGGGACGATCGTCCGGACGGTCAGCACCCACCACTGCTGTGTCCGTCGCGGCGTCGCGCCCGCGCGCGCCGGCCAGATCCGGGCGGTCATACGCTCACCTCCGCGCGTTCGGCCTCGGCCTGGGTGGCCGGGCGACCGGTGAGCCGGAGGAATACCTCGTCGAGCGAGGGCCGGCGCAGGGCGATGTCGACCACGTCGAGTCCGGTCGCGTCGATCCGGCGCAGCACCTCGGCGAGGGTGCGATGTCCGTCCGGCGCGGGAATCGCGATCCGGTCCGATTCGACCGGGAGGCCGAACTCCGGCGGCAGCAGTCCGGACAGCGCGTCGGTGAGAACGGGCAGATCCGCCGCATGGACGGGCACCACCTCGCAATAACTGCCTCCGATACGGGATTTCAGTTCGTCGGCGGTGCCCTGGGCGATCACCACGCCGTGATCGATGACGATGATCCGATCGCTCAGCGCGTCGGCTTCCTCGAGGTACTGCGTGGTGAGCAGGGTGGTGATGCCCGCATTCTTGAAGTCCGACACCAGGTCCCACACACTCTGGCGGCTGCGCGGGTCCAGGCCGGTGGTGGGTTCGTCGAGGAATACCACCTCGGGCCGCACGAGGAGTCCGCAGGCGATATCGATCCGCCGCCGCATACCGCCGGAATAGGTGCCCACCTTGCGTCCCGCCGCGGCGGTGAGGTCGAATTCGCCGATCAGCTCCTGGGCGCGGGCGCGCGCGGCGCGTTTGCGCAGGCCCATCAGCCTGCCGAACATCACCAGATTCTCGAACCCGCTGAGCATGTCGTCCAGGGCGGCGTACTGGCCGGTGAGCATGATCGATCGGCGCACCGTGGCCGGATCGGCGACCACGTCGTGCCCCGCGACCAGCGCGCGTCCGCGGTCCGGCGCGATCAGCGTGGACAGCACGTTCACGGTCGTGGTCTTACCCGCGCCGTTCGGCCCCAGGATACCGAGCACTTCGCCCGGTTCCGCGGTGAAACTGATGCCGCGCAACGCGGCCACCTCACCGAAGGATTTCTCGATCCCCTCGACCAGGACTCCGTGTCCGGAACTCATTCGTTGCCTCCCAGATGTTCGTCGAGCACGCGGGCGATGATGGGCAGCACGTGCGGTGCGGTCATGTTGTCGTGGGCGACATCGACCTCGTGCGTGGTGATCTCGCCGGTCACGTACGGCCGCCAGCCGTCGGGGCCGAAGATCTCGGATGTGCCGGCGGTCGCGCTGAAATACACGATGTCGCCGTGGAATACGGGTCGCCGGTAGCCGGTCCGGGTGCGCGCGGCGGCGTTGTAGGAGGCGGCCATGCGTTCGAGGGTGGCCGCGTCGACGAGTTCGACGCCGCCGAGCCGGTCGCGGATCAGATCCGCGGCATCCTGTGCGGTGGCCGAGGCGGGGACGTTCTCGATGCCGAACACCGAGCCGAATTCGTGCACGAACGTCCCCGCGTCGAGCCGTTCGATACTGTCCCCGTCGATATCCGCGGTGTCGGCGTCGAGCAGGGCCACCACGCCGACCGGGTCGCCGTCGCGTTCCAACCGGGCCGCGATCGCATGGGCGATGAGCCCGCCGAAGGACCAGCCCAGCAGGTGATACGGCCCGTGCGGCTGGAGCGCGCGGATCTCCCGGACGTAGCGTTCGGCGAATTCCTCGATCGAGCGTGGCGAGGGTTCGCGACCACCCAGGTCCGGGGCCTGCAGTCCGTAGACTGGCCGGTCCCCGGCGAGCGATTCCGCGAAACCGAGGTAGGTCCAGGCGATTCCAGAGGAGGGATGGACGCAGAACAGCGCCGGTTTCGTGCCGCCGGGCCGGATCGGCAGCACCACATCGAGTCCGAGACCGCCCGAAGCGCCGGGCTCGGTCGTCGGCGCATACCGCGCCGCGATGGTCCGGGCGTCCGGTGATTCGGCGAAATATGCTGCCGCGGTGAGCATCTCGATCCACAGATCGGCCAGCTCGGCGACCGCGTCGTCGGGCAGCAGCGTTCCGGGGAAGCCGAAACTCGCTCGCAGGCGATCCCCGACGACCATCGCGGTCACCTCGACGGCGGATTGCACCGGTACATCGGGGTATTCGGCGGCATGCAGCTCGCCGAGGTCGTCGGCGGGCAACCAGCCCAGCCCTTCCAGGCCCGCGGGGATCTCGCCGGTCGCGTAACGGCCGAGGTAGTTGAAGCTCACCCGGCCCGGCAGCCGTCGCGGCAGTTCGGCCGCGGTGGCGGGGTTGAGATAACGCAGCAGCCCGAAGCCGATTCCGTTGTCGGGCACGGCGAGAAGCTGATCGCGGACCGTCGCGATGGCCGCGCCCATGGCCGGGCCCGCCGCCAGGGCCTCGGCGGCATCGATCCCCGTCAAGTCCAGCCGCACCGGATAAAGGGTGGTGAACCAGCCGATCGTGCGCGAAAGATCCGCTCCCGGAACCACTTCCTGCTGCCGGCCGTGGCCCTCGAGGCGAAGCAGCACGCTGGATTCCGCCGTATCGCGCCACCGCCGCAGCGCCAGCGCGAGGGTGGCCACCAGGGCATCCTGCACGCCGCCGCCGAACAGGCCGGGCAGCGTGGTCAACAAGGCCTCGGTGACCGCGGCATCGGCCTGCCGATCGATGCTGCGCACGGTGTGCGCGCGATCCACGGCCGGGTCCAGCTCGCGCGGTCCGATGAGTGGGTCGGATCCTTCGATGACGTTCTGCCAGTAGCCGAGTTCGGCGACGCGGCCGGGTGCGTGGGCCTGGTCGCTCAGCGCGGTCGCCCACCGGCGCATCGAGGTGCCGGTGTCGGCCAGGACCGCGGTGGCGCCGGTGCGGACCTGGGCCCAGGCGGCCATGAGATCCGGCACCAGGATGCGCCAGGAGACACCGTCGATCACCAGGTGGTGGGCGAGGATCATCAGTCGCCCCGGTTTCGTCCGCGAGCCCGCGTCGCCCACCGGGTCCAGCCAGATGAATTGCAGGACTACACCGTTCGCGGGATCGAGCCGGTTCGCCGCCGAATCCAGTTCGCTGGCGGCGTATTCCCGGAGTTCGACCGGGTCTTCGGTATCGCATCCGATCCGGTGGACCAGGGCGTCCACCTCGATCGAACCCGGTTCGGCCACCATCAGGCGCGGGTGCGCGCCATGGCCGACGAGCCGGGCGCGCAGCATATCGTGCCGGTCGATCACCGCGGACAGGGTCGCGACGAGTTGCGCGCGTTCGATGCCCAGCGGCAGTTCCAGCACCGCGCTCTGCGCGAAACGTCCGTAGTCGCCGCCCCTTTCGAGCATGTAGTGCACGATCGGGGTGAGCGGGACCTCCCCGGCACCGCCGCCGGGCAACTCGTCGAGGGTGAGGGTTTCGGCTTCCGCCTCGGCCGCCGCGGCCAGCGCCGCGATCGTGCGGTGTTCGAACACCTGCAGCGGTGTGCAGCTCACCCCGAGTTGTTTGGCTCGCGACACCAGCTGGATCGCCATGATGCTGTCGCCGCCGAGTGCGAAGAACGAATCGTCGGCGCCCACCTGCTCGATGCCGAGCAACTCGCCGACCACATCGGCCAGCGCCCGCTCGGTCGGGGTGGCCGGCGCCCGGTACTCGGTGCGGGCGGCCGCGAACCGCGGTTCGGGCAGCGCCCGGCGGTCGAGTTTGCCGACCGCGTTGATGGGCACCGCGTCCAGGATCGTGAACGCCGCGGGCACCATGTACCCCGGCAGGACTTCCGAGGCCGCCGAACGTATCCGGGCGATATCGAGTTCGACGCCGGGTTCGGGAACCAGGTAGGCCGCCAGCGCGGTCGCGCCGGTGGGCCCGGGGACGCCCAGCGTCACCGCGAAGTCGACGCCCTCGATGCGGTTCAGGGCCGCATCGATCTCGCCCAGCTCGATCCGCTGGCCCCGCACCTTGACCTGGAAATCGGTGCGGCCCAGGTACTCCAGCCGCTGCTGCGCGCCGATTCCGGTCCAGCGCACGAGATCGCCGGTGCGGTACATCCGCTCACCGGGCGCGCCGAACGGATTCGCGACGAAGCGTTCGGCGGTCAGGCCCGTGCGGGCGTGATAGCCGCGGGCCAGCGCCGGGCCGGCGAGATACAGCTCGCCGCCTACACCGGCCGGAACGGGATGCAACCGGTCGTCCAGCACCAGCACCGCCGCGCCCCGCACCGGCGTGCCGATGGCGACCGGCGCACCGGCCGACAGCGGCGAACTCGTCGCCCAGATGGTGAATTCGGCCGGGCCGTACATATTGATCAGGGTGCGGTCGCCCGCCCAGCGCTGGACCAGCTCCGCGCCCATCGCCTCACCGGCGACGGCCAGCACCCGGACATCGGGCACGTCGTCCGGGTCCATGGTGGCCAGCGCCGACGGTGTGACCACCACATGGGTCACCGCCTCGGCATCGATCAGCGCGGCCAGCTCGGCTCCACCGAAGACCTCCGGCGGCGAGATCACCAGTGCGCCACCGGATCCGAAGGCCATCAGCGCCTCGAACACCGCCGCGTCGAAACTCGGTGAGGCCACCTGCAATACCCGTGCGTTCTCCCCGAGGCCGAGCCGGTCGGCCTGGGTGGCGATCAGATCGGCGATGCCGCGATGGGTCACCGAAACGCCCTTCGGCAGCCCCGTGGAGCCCGAGGTGTAGATCAGCCATGCCGGAGAGTCGGGGTGAACGCGAATGTCCCGCAGTGCGATTCGCGAAGGGCCGGTATCTTCGGGTGCGTCCGGGACGATCCAGTGCGTGGTGTCGGGCAGTTGCGGGCGATGGGCCGCGAGGGTTATTCCCACGCGCGCACCGGAATCGGTGAGCATATGTTCGATGCGTTCGGCGGGATGACGCGGATCCACCGGCAGGAAGGCCGCGCCGGCCCGTGCCGCCGCCCAGACACCGGCGAACAGTTCCGCCGAGCGCGGAAGACCCAGCGCCACCACGGTTTCCGGCCCCGCGTCGCCGAGTAGCGCGGCCAGTCGATCGGCCTGCTCATCGAGTTCGCGATAGGTGATCGTGCGCCCGTCGGCGATGAGGGCGGGGCGGTCCGGGTAGCGGACGACCGTGTTGGTGAACAACGCCGAAAGTGTTGTGGTGCCGACGGATTCGGCACCGCGCAGCGGGACGAGCGCGGCCCGTTCGGCGCAGTCGAGGATTTCGATATCCCCGAGCGGTGTTCGCGGCCGGGCGAGCGCCGCATCGAGAATCCGCAGCCAGCGGGTCACCAGGGTGCGCGCGGTCGTCTCGTCGAACAGGTCGGTGGCGTAGGTCAGCACACCGTCCAGTCCGGCCGGTCGGTGCTCGCAGAAGTGCTCGCGCAGATCGAAAGTCAGGTCGAACTGCGCGCAGTCGCGGGCCACCTGCTCGATTTCCACGTGCAGCCCGGGCAGTTCCAGGACCGGTTCCACGTAGTTCTGCAGGCTCAGCGAGACCTGGAACAGCGGGTGGTAGGCGGTCGAGCGATCCGGGTCCAGCACCTGGACCAGACGCTCGAACGGCACGTCGGCGTGGGCGAAGGCGTCCAGATCCGCCGAGCGGACGGTGTCCAGGAATTGGGCGAAACCGGCGGCCGGGTCGACCCGGGTGCGCAGGGCGAGGGTGTTGACGAACATGCCGACCAGCGCGTCGAGGTTCCGGTCGCCGCGCCCGGCCACCGGCGTGCCGATGACCACGTCGCCGGTGCCGCCCAGGCGCGCGGTGAGTACCGCGAGCGCGGCGTGCACGACCATGAAGGGCGTCACCGCGTGTTCGGCCGCGAAAGCGACCAGTGCACGGTGCTTTTCGGCATCCACGGTGAAACCGATATCGGCGCTGCGCATCGACTGAACCGCCGGTCGCGGGCGGTCGGCGGGCAGTTCGAGCACCTCCGGCGCACCGGCGAGCGTCTTCTGCCAGAAGAGGATCTGTTGTGCGGCAGTTGATTCCGGATCCGACTCCGGGCCGAGCAGCTCGCGCTGCCAGATCGCGAAATCGGCGTACTGGATCGGCAGTGGCGCGGGGACCGCACCGATGCCGGTGGCGTTCCGGGCGTAGGCGGTGATCAGGTCCGCTGCCAGCGGAGCCATCGAGGCGCCGTCGGCGCTGATGTGGTGCACGACCAGCGCCACGACGTGGACCGGAGTCCGGTCCGGGGCCGGCAGGGCGAAAACGCCCACGCGCAGCGGAAGCTCCTCGGTGAGATCGAAACCGGCGCCGCCGAGTTCGGCGATCCGGGCCCGCAGCGGTGCGCCGTCCTCGGTGCCGGCCAGCGTGATCTCCGGGGTTCCCGCGGTCGCGTCGATGACGACCTGACGCGCGCCGTCACCATCGGCCGGGTACACCGTGCGCAGGCTCTCGTGCCGGGCGACGAGCTCGCCGAGCGCGGCGGTCAGCGCCGTGAGATCCAGTGCGCCGGTCAGCCGGAGGGCGACCGCGATGTTGTAGGCGGACGCGCTCGGATCCATCCGGTTGAGCACCCACATGCGTTGTTGCGCGGGGGACAACGGAATGCGGTCCGGGCGGATCCGCGCGACCAGGTCCGGGCGCCCGGATGCCGCCGCGCCGGGCTGGACCCGCGCGGCCAGCTGCGCGACGGTCGGCGCGTCGAACAGATCCCGCAGTGCCACAGTCGATCCCAGTGCCGAGTTGATCCGGGAGACCACCTTGGTCGCGCTCAGGGAGTTACCGCCCAGCTCGAAGAAGGACTGATCGACCCCGACCCGCGCTACGCCGAGTACCTCGGCGAACACCCTGGCGAGGCTGTCCTCCTCCGGGGTTCGCGGCGCGAGGTGGGGTCGGTTCGTCTCGGAGAAGTCGGGTATCGGCAGGGCGGCGCGATCCAATTTGCCGACCGGGGTGAGCGGAATCGATTCCAGCACAACGATATATCCGGGCACCATATATCCGGGAAGTTGCGCGGCGACCCGCTGCCGCAGGTCATCGGTGTCCACTCGCGCCTGCTCGGCGGGCAGCACGTAGGACACCAGCACGGTCGTGCCGGCGGGACCGGCGCGGCCGATCGTCACCGCGTAGTCGACCTGCTCCTCGCGCGAGAGCACCGCGTCGATCTCCCCGAGCTCGATCCGCAGGCCGCGGATCTTGACCTGGAAGTCGCTGCGTCCCAGGTATTCCAGGACCGGCCGGCTGCGCGCGTCGAGCACCCAGCGCACCATGTCTCCGGTGCGGTACATGCGCTCGCCGGGTGCGCCGTACGGATCTGCGACGAAACGTTCGGCGGTCAGCGCGAACCGGTTGAAGTAGCCGCGCGCCAGGGCGGGGCCGGCCAGATAGAGTTCGCCCGGGATCCCGATCGGCACGGGCCGCAGCCAGGTGTCCAGCACCGTGACCGCCGCACCGCGGATCGGCTCGCCGATGGTGATGCGTCCGCCCGCGACGAGTTCGGCCGGTCCGGTCGCCCAGATGCTGAATTCGGTGGGCCCGTACAGATTAACCATGCGCCGGCCCGGCGACCACCGCTCGATCAGTTCGGGCGTGGCCGCCTCACCGGCCACCGACAGCATCCGCAAGCGCGGAAGACCGGCCGGTTCCATGGTGGCCAGCGCCGAGGGCGTGATCACCGCGTGGGTCACCCGTTCGGTGCGCAGCAGTCGTTCCAGCTCGCCGCCGCCGTAGACCTCCGGCGGCGAGATCACCAGCCGCCCGCCCGCGCTGTGTGCGGTGAGGAGTTCGAAGACCGAGGCGTCGAAGCTGGGGGAGGCCACCTGCAGCACCGCCGCCTGGGGCGATGCCTCCAGTGAGTCATGCTGCGAGACAACCAGGTTGGCGACGCCGCGATGCGTGAGCAGTACCGCCTTGGGCTTGCCGGTGGAGCCCGAGGTGTAGATCAGATAGGCGGTCTGCTCGATGTCGATCGGCCCGCCGCGCTCTGCGTCGGTGATGGGCGCGTCCGAGACCGTCATGACGCGCCGGATCGTGCTCAGATCGTCCAGCAGCAGCCAGTCGATGCTGCCGGGCAGCGTTTCGCCGGTCTCGGTCACGGTGACGCCGATGGGCGCCTTGGAGTCGGCGAGCATATGCTCGATCCGCTCCACGGGATGGCTCGGATCCAGGGGCGCGAAAGCGGCGCCGGTCTTGGCCAATGCCCACACCGCGACAACCGATTCCAGTGACCGGGTCATCGCCAGGACCACGAAGATCTCGCAACCGATGCCGCGCCGCAACAACATTCGGGCGAACCGGTTCGACCAGGCGTCGAGTTCACCGTAGGTCATGGTGAATTCGCCCGCGGTGACCGCGACGGCGGACGGGTCGATCCGAGCGCCGTCGGCGAGGATCTCCGGCATGGTGCGCGAGGGCACCGATCGCGGGCCGCGAACCGGCAGCAGCGCGTGGCGTTCGGCCTCGTCGCAGTACTGCACCCGGGAGACCGGCAACCGCGCGTCCCGCGCGAGTTGGCTCAGCAGCCGCACGAAACGTTCCAGCAGAGTGTTCGCCGCTGGTGAGTCCAAATGTCCGGTCAGGAATTTCAGGCTGATGCGCAGCGTGTCGCCGTCGTCCCGGCGAATCGGCACGGTCATCAGATTCAGCGGATACGGTGTCGCGTCGGTGCCCTCGACGTCCAGCACCCGCATGCCGGCGACGTCCAGCGATTCGGTGAGCGCCTCGCGGTCGATCGGATAGGACTCGAAAACGGTGAGGGTGTCGAACAATTCGGCGAGTCCGACCGCCTGGTGGATGGCCGCGAGGCCGATGTGCTGATGCTCCATCAGCCGCGCCTGTTCGGCCTGGACCCGGGCCAGCAGATCGACCACCCGCTCGGCGGGGTCGAGCCGGACGCGCACGGGCACGGTATTGATGAACAGTCCGATCATCTCCTCCACGCCCGCCAGTTCCGGCGGACGTCCCGACACGGTCGCGCCGAACACCACGTCGGTGCGGCCGGTCAGCATGGCCAGCACCATCGCCCAGCCGGCCTGGATCAGCGTGTTGACCGTCGCCCCGGCCTCCCGCGCGGACTTCTCCAGCGCGATGACGACATCGCGGGACAGATCGGTGGAAACCGTGCCGGTTTCGGGAGATTCGATATCGGCCAGGCTCGGCATGGCTCGGGTCGGGCTGTCCACACCGGCCAGGTAGTCGGTCCAGGCCGCGAGCGAGCGCGCGTCGTCGGCGGCATCGAGCCAGGTCAGGAATTCCCGGTAGGAACGAGCGGGTGGCAGCGCCGAGGCATCGCCGCCGGTGACATACAGCATCAGCAGTTCGCGCACCAGCAGCGGGGTCGACCAGCCGTCCAGCACGAGATGGTGGTTGGTGAGCACGAAACGGCAGGTGTCCGCATCGATGCGGACGAGGGTGAACCGCAGCAGCGGGGCACGGGTCAGTTCGAATCGGGTGTTCGCGTCCACCGCGACGATGCGGTCCAGCTCCCGCCGCAGCGCCGCGGAATCGGTGATCGAGCTGAGATCTACCTCCCGCCAATGGATTTCGGCGCGCGCGGAGACGATCTGACGGGGGCCGTCGTCCGTCTCCACGAACGCGACGCGCAGATTCTCGTGCCGGTCGACCACGGCCCGTGCCGCGGCGCGCAGGCGGTGCGCGTCGACGGTGCCGGAGAGGGTGAGCAGCGATTGCACCGTGTATCCGTCGGCGGTGTCGGTGTCGTAGACCGCGTGGAACAGCAGTCCGTACTGCAGCGGAGACAGCGGCCAGATGTCGGCGAGTTCGGGATATTCGCGTTCCCAGCGGTCGATCTGTTCTTGCCGCACCGGAGTCAGGGCGAAGTCCGAGGGCGTGCGCCCGCCCGCGTGTGCGGTGCTCGCGTGTTCGGCCAGGGCGCGCAACGCCTCGTGCCACAGCTCGGCCAGTTCGTCCAGATCGTCCGCGTCGAACAGGCGTGCGGCATATGCCCAGGTCGCCTCGAGTCCGGCGTCGGTGCGCACCGCGTTGACATCGATCGCGGCGGCCAGCGGTGCGCGCTGGTCCTGCGTGGCCGCGAAACGCCTTGGTAGCCAAGGTGTTTCGTCGGCCGTCGCGATTGCCCGGCCCAGGTAGTTGAAGCTGATCTGCGGGACCGGGTCCGCGGCCAGGGCGGGTGCGGTTTCGGCGTTCAGATAGCGCAGCATGCCGTAGCCGACGCCCTTGTCCGGCAGTGCGCGCAGCTGTTCCTTCACCGTCTTGAGCAGCGTTCCGGCCGCGGCGCCACCGGCGAACGCGTCGTCCCGATCGATACCGGACAGGTCGATCGCGGCCGGATACACACTGGTGAACCAGCCCACCGTACGGGCGATGTCCGCGCCGGGCAGCAGGGTCTCCTCGCGACCGTGCCCCTCCAGGGTGAAAACCGCGCGGGTACGGCCTCGCCAGCGGCTCACCGCGAGGGCGAGCGCGGCGAGCAGGACATCGTCCGCGCCGCAATGGAATCGGTCCGGCACGGAGCCCAGCACGGCATCGGCGAGGCCGGGTTCGAGGACCGTGTGCCGCTGGGCCATGGTCGCCACGACATCTCTCGCGGGATCGAGCCGGCCGGTCTCCGGGATATGCGTCGAGATACCTTGCCAGACAGGTAGTTCGCTCGCCCTTCGGCCCGCTTGTCCGACCTGCCCGTGTGCCCAGCGCCGGAAGGAGGTGCCGACCGGGTCGAGACTCCCGCCCTGGGCGGCGACGGCCAGGTCGGGAAGCAGGATGCGCCAGGACACTCCGTCGACGACCAGGTGGTGCAGCACCAGCCAGCACAGCGGCGCGGCGTCGGCCCGCTCGATCAGGACGAAGCGCGCCACCACCCCCGCCGCGGGGTCGAGCAGGTCGGCGGCCGCGTCCAGGGCGCGCGAAATCGCCTCCTCGTCAGCGGAATTGGCCTGCACGACCTGGATCAGGGGTGCGGCCTCTACCGAACCTTGTTCGCCCACATGCCATTCCCAGCCGCTACCGGTGCGGCGCAGTGTCGAACGCAGCATGTCGTGCCGGTCCAGCAGGGTCTGCGCGGCCGCTGCCAGCCGGGCCCGGTCCACATCCTCGGGCAGGCCGACGAGTACGGCCTGACCGAATCGCCGCCACGTCTCACCCTGTTCGAGCATCGCGTGCACGATCGGGGTGAGCTCGATCGGGCCGACCCCGCCGCCGGGCAGTTCGCGCACACCGGAATCGGTCACATCCGCGGCGGTCGCGGCGAGCGCGGCAACGGTCTTGCGTTCGAACACGTCCCGGGCGCTGAATCCGAGCCCGGCGGCCTTGGCCCGGGAGACCAGCTGGATGGACACGATGCTGTCGCCGCCCAGAGCGAAGAAACTGTCGTCCACACCCACCGACGGCAGGCCGAGCACATCGGCGAACAGTCCGGCGAGGACCTCCTCGCGCGGCGTCGCGGGAGCGCGCCCGGACCCGGTCTCGGACCGGAAGTCCGGCGCCGGCAGCGCTTTCCGGTCCACCTTCCCCAGCGGCGTGAGCGGGAGGTGATCGATGACCATGACCACCGCGGGCACCATGTGTGCCGGAAGCGACCGTCCCGCAGCGGCTTTCACCTCTTCCGGAGGTACCCGGGTTCCGGGGCGCGGCAGTACGTACGATACGAGCGCGGTCGCGCCGGAACCGGTCCGCGCACCGAGCGTCAGCGCGAATTCGATCTCCGGCAGACCCTGCAGTGCGGCGTCGATCTCACCCAGTTCGACGCGGAACCCGCGGATCTTGACCTGAAAATCGCTGCGGCCCTGGTATTGCAGCTTGTGCCGGCCCTCGCGCATACACCAGCGGACCAGATCGCCGGTGCGGTACATCCGCTCGCCGCGAGCGTAGGGATTCGCCACGAAGCGTTCGGCGGTGAGCCCGGTGCGGCGGTGGTAGCCGCGCGCCAGGCCCGCACCCGCCAGATACAGCTCACCGGTGGCGCCCACGGGCACCGGACGCAGCCACGGATCCAGAACCACCGCCGACACCCCGCGCGTCGGTCCGCCGATCGTGATCGGTCCGCCGGGAACCAGCGCCTCGCTCAGAGTGGTGGTGATGGTGGTCTCGGTCGGCCCGTAGCCGTTCAGGACGGTGCGCCCGGACCAGCGCGCCACCAGTTCGGGCGGGCAGGCGTCGCCGCCGACCACCAGTGTGCGCAACCGCGGCAGGTCGGCGGGGTCCAGGGAGCCGGCCACCGCCGGGGTGAGGTCCAGATGGGTGACCCGGTGCCGGAGCAGCACCCGGGTCATCTCCTCGCCCGCGTACGCCGCCGGCGGCACCACGGCCAGTGTCGCACCGCGTGCCAGGGTCACCAGGATCTCCTCGACGGAGATGTCGAAACTGGGCGATACCGCGTGCGCGACAACCGAATCCGCGTCGATGCCGAATCCCTCGCCCGAGCCCGCGACGAGGTTCGCCAGACCGCGGTGGGTGACCAGCACGCCCTTGGGCAACCCGGTCGAGCCGGAGGTGTAGATGATGTAGGCGGTGTGGTCCGGGCGCACCGGTCGCGGCCGGCCGGCATCGGTGATCGGCGCGGCCGGTCGGCGGGCGGTGTCGGCCTCGGTGGCGGGATCATCCAGGATCAGCCAGTTCACCGTGTCCGGCAACGACTTTCGGGCGGACTCGACCGTGATGCCCGCGACGACGCCGCTGTCGCGGACCATATGCTCGATCCGGTCCGCCGGATAGGCCGGATCGATCGGCACGAATGCCGCGCCGGTCTTCGCCACCGCGACAGTGGCGAGCACCGATTCGATCGAGCGCGGAATCGAGATGGCGACCGCGCGCTCCGGCCCGGCCCCGGCGTCCAGCAGGACCCGGGCCAGCCGGTTGGTGGTCTGCTCGACCCGGGCATAGCTCAGCTCGGTGTCGGCCTCGGCCAGGGCGACCGCGTCGGCGTCGATCGCCGCACCGGCGGAGAGGATTTCCGGCAGCGTCCGGATCGCTGCGTCCCGGTCGCCGCGCGCGGGAACCAGTTCGGCGCGTTCGGTTTCGGACAGGGTGCTCACCGCCGACAGCGGCGCGTCCGGCCCGGCGGCGAGGAATCGGTGCAGGAAGCCCAGGAAACGCTCGTGCTGGGCGGCCAGTTCGGTGTCGCTGTAGAGGTTCGCGTTGGCCTGGAAGTCGATATGCGTGCTCTCGCCGCCGACGCCGGGATACAGATTAAGGAACAGATCCTCGATCAGCCCCGAGGTCAGCACGTGCAGGCGTCCGGTGACCGGGCCGAGCTGAATCCTGGTGTCCACCATCATCAAATTCACCGTCGGCCCGAACGACGCGGCCTCGTCCATCTTCCGGCCCAGGTCGCGGAAGATGTCCTCCTGGCGGTACCGCTGTCTGCGCAGCGCGCCGGTGAGTTCGCGCTGTGCCGCGCCGATCAGTTCACCGACCGTCGTCCGCGGCGCCGTCGCCAGACGCAGCGGGACCACATTGGCGATCATGCCGCCCGAACGGCGCAGCACCGCGGTGGTGCGGGCCGAAACCGGAAGGCTCAGCACGACTTCCGCTGCGCCGGTCATCGCGGCGAGATATGCGCCGAAGGCCGCGACCACCGTCGGCGCGACACCGGACGAGGCCGCCCGCGCGACCGAATCCAGCAGTGCCCCGGTGTCTTTCGACAGCGCGCCGGTGACCCGGCTCGGGTGGGCATCGGCGTCGGCGAGCCGTCCCGCCAGGCTCACCGGATCCGGCATGCCGTCGAGGTGCTCGAGCCAGTACGCCCGATCGGCGGCGAAGCGATCCGAATCACGGTATGCGCGATCGGCTTCCACGACCGCGCGCAGATCCCCGGCCTTCGACTCCGGTGCGGGCCTGCCGTGGAGCGCCGCGTTGTAGAGCTCGCCGGTGCGCTGCACCAGCGTCAGCGCGCCCATGCCGTCCAGCACGATGTGGTGGATCCGCGAGTACCAGAACCAGCGATCCCGCGCCAAGCGCAGCATGGTGACGTTGACCAGCCGATCGGTGAGCGGATCCAGCGGTGCGCGGTACTCCGCGCGCATCCACGCCTGCGCGGCTGCCTCGGGATCGGATTCCGCGCGCAGATCCACGGTTTCCAGCCGGTCGTCGAGGGTGCTGTCCACCAGTTGCAGGGGGTGGCCCTCGACCTCGACCAGCCGCAGGTAGCCGGTGCCGAATTCCCGACCGGCCTGCCGTGCCGCCCGGCCGAGCAGGTCGATGTCGACCTCGCCGATCAACTCGACGTACTGCGCGATCGATATCGGGACATCACCCGCGATGTGCTGGGCGAACCAGATGCCGCGCTGAGCGGCCGATAGTTCGAAGGTTTCCGAGGGAGTGGCCGGTTCGACGGACGTGGCGGCGATCTGCTGCATGACGCTTCCTGGATTGTGCCGTCGGCCGCGTCGCGGGACGAGTACTGTACCGGGACGCTGCGCGGACTTGTTCGCATCGCGACGAGTCACTCGGGAATCGTTGCGCGGCAAGAGATGTGCGATGAATGTGGTTGGTTGCACCTCCCCGGATATTCGGTTGGAGGCATCCGGGGAGAGCCGGGTCAGGCGGTCCGGCGCAACACCGGATGGTCGGTACCGAGCGGCGCGTCCGAACCGGACAGATAGCGTCGCAGCGTCGTGCGGTCATCGAGGACCAGCCACTCGATTATACGGTCGGTCCGGCGCCGGGACTGCCGAGTGGTGATTCCTCGTTCCGCCCCGCACCCGGGCAGTCGGCTGTCGCGCACCGCGACGGCGCCGATCTTGGCCACCGCGCGTTCGGCGACGAGTTCCTCGATCGGTGCGTCGATGGCGATGACGATGGCGGTGCCGGGTCCCGCGCCGTCCTGCAGCAGCAGTCGGGCCAGGCGATTGGACCAGCTGTCCAGCTCGCCGGCGGTGAGGTCGTCGCCGCCCGCGGACCGCACGACGGCGTTCGGATCGACCTCGGGCACGGCCCGCGGCCCGGGCACGATGTGCAGGTGGTCGGCGAGCGGTGCGGTCGTGGTCGGCATGGTCGATTCCCCTCTGGGCTGGGACGGAGCGGAGTGCATATCCCTAATTTCCTCGCCCGGAGGCCCGCTCGACAGCACCCCTCGTGATGACTCCCGCGCCCTGAGGGGGACGAAATTTCACCCCAGGGTATGCAAACCGTCCAGCACTACGCCGAGCATGCGCCGGGAGCGCTGTTGCCACGCGGCGTCCTGCTCGCTCTGCCACAGAAAACCGACCAGGAGCAGCAGTTCCTCGGCCTCGATGTCCGGGCGCACCCGCCCGGCGGCCCGGCAGGCGCGCAGCAGCCGGTCGATCGCGTCGATCACCGGTTGGTAGTGCTCGTCCGAGAGCGCGGCCCGGGTGGCGGTCTGCAGCACACCGGCGAGGCCGTGCTTGACCCGGCCGAATTCGGCGAGTCGAAACAACCAGCGGCACAACGCGTCCCACGGTTCGTGCGCGGCGAGCAGCGCGTCCGCGGCCGCGACCAGCTCGCTCACATCCTGCCGGTAGACCGCCAGCACCAGCGCATCCCGGGTCGGGAAATGCCGGTACAGCGTGCCCTGCCCGACGCCCGCCCGCTTGGCGATGGCGTGCAGGCTGACCTCGCCCGAGCCGGCCAGCGCGTCGCGCGCGACGTCCAGGATGCGGGCGCGGTTGCGTTCGGCGTCCGAGCGCCGCACGGCCGGGCGGGATTCGGTCATCGCGTTCGCCCGCCGCTCACAGCCAGTTGTTGCGCCGGAAGTTGGCGAACAGTCCGGCGCAGATCATCAGGATGATCCCGACCACCGCCGGATAGCCCCAGACCCAATGCAATTCGGGCATGTGCTCGAAGTTCATGCCGTAGATTCCGGCGATCATGGTCGGCACGGCCGCGATCGCCGCCCAGGCCGAGATCTTGCGCATATCGGTGTTCTGCTGCACGCTCACCTTCGCCAGCGCGGCATTGATCAGCGCGCTGAGCGATTCGTCGAAGTCGCGGATGCGGTCCACCGCGGCGGTGTGATGATCGGCCACGTCCCGGAAATAACGCCGAATCTCTTTGGGCAGTGGCAAATTCGACTCGTGGCTGAGCAGTTGCAGCGGCAGCGCCAGCGGTGCGACCGCGCGGCGCAACTCGACCACTTCGCGTTTGAGCTGATAGCTGGCCTCGATGGTGACGCGGCTGCGCGGGCTGAAGACCTCCTCCTCCATCTCGTCCACGTCCTCCTCGATCTCCGCGGTCACCGCCACATAGGAGTCCACGACGTGGTCGGCGACCGCGTGCAGGACGGTGCTGGGCCCCAGCCCCAGCCGCTCGGGCTTGGCCTCGAGGTCGTGGCGCACGCCGGCCAGGCCGGTGTGCTCGCCGTGCCGGACCGTGATCACGAAATCGGGTCCGAGGAAGACCATGATCTCGCCGGTCTCCACGATCTCGCTGACCGCGTTGCGTTCGTGCTCGACGTACTTCACCGTGCGCAGGATCAGGATCAGCACGTCGTCGTAGCGTTCGAGTTTGGGCCGGTTGTGCGCCTGCACCGCATCCTCTGCGGCCAGTTCGTGCAGGGCGAAGATGTGCGCCACATCGGCCATCTGCGCGTCGTCCGGTTCGTGCAGGCCCACCCACACGAATCCGGAGCCCTTCTCCCGCACGTTCTCCAGTGCCGCGGCGTGGGTGAACCGGCCCGGCAACCGGTGCCCGTCCCGGTAGACCGCGCAATCGACGATCGCCCGCGCGGTCGGCACCGGAATCCGGGGAAGCGCGGCGGGGATGGTTCGGCGGAGACCTCGGAACGGGAACTGCGGCATGCTGGGCACAGGCTGGATGCTAACCCCTCATCGCCCGGTCGCGGCCGGTCCGGGCTCGGGGGCACAGCCCACCCGGACCGGTCAGGAATCGAGAAGCGCTGGTCCCGGGTCCGCGAATAGCGTCATCGACATGAACATCACCAGGAACACAACCGCCATCGAATCCGTCATCCTCAGCACACCCGATCCCGTGGCGGC
>CBJNFW010000115.1:0-25026 GCA_966435935.1 uncultured Nocardia sp. | reverse complement strand
CAACGCAGCTTCCACAGCCAGCCGTCGTCGCCGATCCAGTCGGTGAGCAGGTGCACCAGCCAGGTCTCGCGCATACCGCCGTAGTCGTACGGGTTCGGCAGGCCGAGTTCGTGGGCCCGGGCGGGCTCCCAGTGCAGGCGCTGCACGGTGTCGGGGATGTTCATCGGGTTGGGCGGGTAGAGGCCGGGGGCCTTGCGCCGGATCTTCGCGGCGATCTTGAATGCGCCGGGCGGGGTCAGCTGCATACCCCAGCCCAGATGCCACACCACCACATCGGTCGTGGTCAGCGGGCCTTTCACCCTGGGCTGCAATACCTCGCCGACCTGCACGTCCTCCCAGTAACGCGGCTGGGCGCCGCGCCGGGTCTCGGCCGCGTAGGCGGCGTCGATCTCCGCGAGTTGGTCGGGAGTGTAGGGCTCCTGCACGAGCTTCTCGGTGGCCCGCTTCTTGGAGGCGTGACGCTCGGCGTTGATCCAGGTACCCCGGCGCACCGCGTGCATCTCACCGCGGCCGTTGGCGTACAGGTAGTCCTGGGTGACATGCGCTGTGCGCCCGCCGAATTTGCTCGGCTTCGGCGCGACTCCGACCTGGGTCTGCAGCACCCGGCAACGATCGCCCAGCCGAAGCGGTTGCCACCACTCGAATTCCATCACGGCCTGATACGAGCCGAGCCCGGCGAACGGGTCGCCCTTGAGCAGCGCCTTGGTCTCGGCATCCGGCTTGGGGGCCGCGTCCTCGCCCATGGTGTAGAGGAAGGTGGGCGGTGCGATCAGCCCACCCCAGCGGGTCGAGGCCGCGTGGTCCGGCTCGCAGTACAGCGGGTTGTCGTCACCGTAGCCGTAGGCGAAGTGCCGCACGCCATCCCAGGTCACCTCGTAGTTGTGCGGCGGATTGGGTTGCGGCTTGGGCACTCCCAGGCGCAAACGGGATCGTTCGAACGCCTCGTCGGTCAGTTCGCCGAACTTCCCGGCACGGGCGTTATCGGTGCTGGTCATCGTTGATCCTCCTGGAGAAGTTCACGCCGTGATCTGTTCGGCGAGGCGGTCGCGCAGAATGTCGAGCAGTTCGACCCGGCTCACCTTGCTCGACGGGGTGCGCGGCAATTCCTCCAGTACGACGATGTGAACGGGCACCTCGTACGGCAGCAGCTGCGCCCGGCACAGCGCGATCAGTTCGGCCACCTCGGGCGCGGGCTGCCCGGCAACAACCTCGATCGCCGCCACGGGTACCTGGCCGAGCCGCTCGTCGGGCATGCTCACCACCGCCGCTTCTCGAACTGCCGCATGCTTTTCCAGGACGCGTTGCACGGTTTCGGGCTGTACCTTGAAGCCGCCGCGGATGATCGCGTCGTCGGCGCGGCCTTCGATCCACAGGAACCCGTCGGCGTCCAGCCGGGCCAGATCGCTCGTGCGCACCCAGCTGTCCGCGCCCTGCACGGTCTGTGCGGTGCGGACCTCGAGCCGGCCGTTCTCGCCCTCCGGGAGCTGCGCGCCGTCCTCACCGGTGATGCGCAGTTCCGCGCCCGCGAGCGCGCGACCGGCGCTGCCCGCCTTGCTGTCCCACCACTTCCGGTGCAGCGGCAACGTCCAGCCCGCGACCGCGCCGGCGAATTCGGTGGCGCCGTAGGTCATCAGGACCGGAATGCCGTAGGTGCGGAAGAAGTTGTCCGCCAGCTCTTTCGGGCACGGCGCGGTGCCGGAGGTGACAACCTCGAGACTGGAGATGCGGTCCGCGGGCACACCGGCGTCCAGGACCGTCCGCAGGGCCGCGGGCACCAGGCTCGCGGCGCGCAGCTGGTGTCGTTCCACGACCGAAACCCATTGGTCGAGAACGAATTTGGGCATCAGGATCATGCGCCGACCGGTGGCCAGGCAGCCCAGTGCGCGCCACATGCCGCCGATGTGCACCATCGGCGCGGAAACCAGCGAGGCCGAGCGGGACAGCAGGCGGTCGGCCTTGGGCACCTGCCCGCCGGAGACCAGGGCCTGGTCGAGCTGATCGAAGCCGAGGTTCACCGTCTTCGGTGCGCCCGTGGTGCCGGAGGTCAACATCTCCACGGCCACACCGGGATTCACGATCGGGGCAGTGCCGCCGTCTTCGGTGCGCGCGGTGCCGCCGGCCCGGTGCACCGTTCCGTCGGTGCGCAGCTCCAGGGCCAGGCCACCCTCGCGGACGGCGTCGAGTACGCCGGAACCGGCCAGCGCATCGGTTCCCGCGATCACGACCGGCGGGCGCGAGCGCGCGATATGCGCCGCGAGGCGGGCCGGGGGCTGGAGCGGGCTGAGCGTCACCGTGCAGCGGCCCGAGGCGATCAGCGCCGCCAGCACCGCGACGTGTTCGGGCCGGTTCTCCAGCACGACGCCCACCCGCGCGCCCTCGCCCAGCCCGGCCGCGTCGAGTGCGTCGGTCACGGCCTGAGCGGTCTGCCGCATCTGCCCCCAGGTCCACCAGATCTCATCACGCTCGATCGCCTCGGCATCGGCGGGCGCCTCGGCCAGGAGCCGGGACAGGCGTTCGCGAATTCCCACGTGATCAGCCTTTCGCCAGAACCGAGTCACGCTCGGCACTAGTGGTCGTTTCCGGATCTCCCGCGATGCCGACCAATTCGGCCAGCCGGGATCGATGCAGTGCGGGAGCGCCGAACAGATGCTCGGATGCCTTGGCGCGCTTGAGATACAGGTGCGCGTCGTGTTCCCAGGTGTAGCCGATGCCGCCGTGGATCTGGATGTTCTCCTTGGCGGCCCGGGTGAAGGCCGCCGAACACCAGGACGCGGCCAGCGCCGCGGCGGCGGGCAGCTCGCTCGGTTCCCCGGCCGCGACCGCGGCCGCGTGATACGCCGCGGACCGCGCGGCCTCGAGGTCGAGCAGCAGATCCGCGCACTTGTGTTTGATCGCCTGGAACGAGCCGATCGGGCGGTCGAACTGGACGCGGATCTTGGCGTATTCGACCGCCGCGTCCAGGCACGCCTGGGTTGCGCCGACCTGTTCGGCAGCCAGTGCGGTCACCGCCAGATCCAGCACCTCGCGCAGGTAGTGCGTCGCGTCACCGTCGGGACCGACGCGTTGCGCCGGGGTGCGGTCCAGGTCGATCCGCGCCAAACGTCTTGTCGCGTCGAATGTTTCGATGGGGCTGCGGGTCAGGCCGGCCGCGTCGGCGGTGACCGCGAACAGGCCCGCACCCGATTCGGTCCGCGCTACCACCAGCAGCAGGTCGGCGCGGTGGCCATCGATGACGAACATCTTCGTACCCGACAGGGTCCAGCCGGCGGGACCGGGCGCGGCGACGGTCGCGACATCCTCGAGCCGCCATGATCCGGATTCCTCGGCGAGGGCCAGCGTGGCGATCACCGAGCCGTCCGCGATCCCCGGCAGCCAACGTTCCTGGGCCGCATCATCATTCGACGCCAGAAGCGCCTGGCCCGCCAGTGCGACCGCGGCGAAGTACGGCGAGGGCAGCAAGGCCCGGCCCATCTCCTCCAGCACGATGCCCAGTTCGACCGGGCCGCCACCCGAACCGCCGAATCTCTCGGGCAGCGCGAGGCCGTGCAGCCCTAGTTCGGTGGCCATCCGATGCCACAGCTGGGGGTCGTAGCCGTCGGCGGTATCGATCCAGTGTCGCACCTGCGCGCTCGGCGACTTATCGGCCAGGAACCGGCGTACCGTCGCGCGCAGTTCGTCCTGCTCGACGGTGAAAACCGAGCTCATGCCGCCGCCTCCGGTCGTGGGCAGCGGCCTGTCACAGTGCGGTCCACGATTCCCGTCCGGGTGCAATTACATACCCTCTTCATAAAGTCTCCCCGTATTTCCGCCGCAGTTTGCTCAGTGCCGTCAATAAAGAGGATACTCTATCCGGCCACGCATGGTCGTGGCTGCGTGCGGACACCGCGAAGGTGTGCCGGTCGTAGGCATGGCAGACCAGGGTGAACAGCAGGACCGACAGATTGGCCGCCACGATCAGACCCACCATCACGTCACCACGTCGCCGACTGTGCGCACACGGGCTGCTGCTCGGACCGAACCCTGCGGAGCGTGCGCGGCAGCAGCACCGCGGCGAGCGCCCCGACGGCGGCCACCACCGCACCGATCTGGAAACCGACCTGAAATCCCTTGCCCGTGTACAGGATTGCCCCGTGCAGCTGGTCCGCGGGAATCGGTGCGAGATAGGAGTTGTTCAGTACCGCGAACACCACCACCGGCAACGCACCCGAGGCCACACTCTGAAAGGTGTTGGTGATGCTGGAGGTACTGGTGAGCAGTTCCGGCGGCACGACCTCGATCAGCAGGTTCGGCACCGACGCATAGGAGAATCCCATCCCGGTGCCGAGCAGCGCCGCGGCGACCAGCACCGCCGGTTCGTGGTCGTACAGCGTCGACAGGCATACGTAGCCCGCCGCCATCAGCACCAGACCGGTGATCATGAGCGTGCGCGGCCGCATGTTCCGGCCCACCAGCACCCCGGCGATCGCGCCGCCGGCCACGACCATCCCGCCCAGCGGCAGCTGGAAGATCGCGTACCCCTTGGCGCTGATACCGAATCCGTAGCCGAGCCCGGTCGAGGCGGGTGTCATCGCGATCATCGGCAGCAGCACCGTCACCAACGCGCTCAGGCCGTACGCCGCCGAGGCGCCGATGGTGACGAAGATGATCGACCGCTCACGCAGGATGTCCAGATTCAGCAACGGCTCCCGGACGATGGCCGCCGAGATCAGCCAGGCGATGAACAGGGCCACTCCCCCGATCAGGTAGGTCAGCGTCGCCGCGTTCGTCCAGCCCCACTCCGGACCGAAACTCACCGCGACCAGCACCCCCGCGATGCCGAGGCCGAGCAGTAACGCACCCGCGAAATCCATCCGGCTTCGCAACCGCACCTGCGACTCCTCGGTGCTGACCATGATCATCAGCCCGAACAGCGCGGTGCCGATCGTCAGGCACCAGTAGACGCCGCGAAAGCCGAAATCGTCCAGGAGCCAACCGGTCAGGAACGGCGCGGGAATCGCGAACAGGCCCAGACCGGTCGTGACGAGGCTGACCGCGAGCGCGACCGTCTTGGCCGGGAAGACGTCGCGGACCAGCGAATAGGCGAGGAATACACACGGGGTCAGCGCACCCGCCAGGCCCCGGCCCAGCACCATCAGCCCGAAACTCGGTGCGGCTGCGGCGATGGCGGATCCCACGACCGCAACGCCGATGCATGCCAACAGGATTCGCCGTTTTCCGTACATATCGGCCAGCTTGCCCAGCAACGGCCCCAGCACCGCGCCGACGAGCATGTTCACCGTGAGCACCCACGCTCCCTGGGTGGTCCGGAAATGCGCCGACACCGCCGGCAGCGTGATCGACACCATGATGTACCCGACCGTCAGCATTTCCAGCAGCAGCACGATCGAGACCAGGGAGAATATCAGCCGCGGAGTCCACGTTTCGGGAGTGCCGGACGATTCGCCCGGATCAACAACAGCACTCATCGTCGAGTCCTTTCGAGAATCCGCACCGTCCCGCCGCATCCGGCGCACGCCGGGCCGCGCCGCGAGCCGATGGCCGCCCCACCCGCCCGAATGCGGATGACGCATGCCGCACATCACAACGTTTGCGCGAGAACCACACCCGATTTCTCCCACTGAGCGGAATCGTCTCGGCCGGTCGGCGACACACCGCATCAAGAGTGTTCCGATTACCGCTCAGAGGCAGTCGCCTACTGGTGATGGCTCTTGACCGAAACACTCGATCTCCCCAGCGCACCTCAGCAGGAGCACCGGATGCACCTCACGACACTCGCGGCCGAATTCGGCGACAAACCCGCCATCATCATGGGCGATTCGGGGGCAGCGCTCTCGTATCGCGAACTCGAAGCCGAATCGAACCGGATCGCACGACTGTTCCGCGAGTTCGGACTCCGCACCGGAGATCACATCGCGACGCTGTTCGACAACACGATCGAGCTGTTCCCGATCGTGTGGGCCGCACAGCGCGCGGGCTTGCTCTACACGCCGGTGAACTGGCATCTATCCGAGTCCGAGGCGAGCTACATCGTGCGCGACTGCGGTGCGAAGGTGCTGCTGTACTCACTCCGTCTCGAACATCTGGCCGCCGCGATCGGCCGCGACCAGCCCGATCTGCGGCGAGTGGGCGCGGGCGCGCAGAGCCTCACCGAACTCCTGGATGGCACATCCACCGCGCCGATCCGGGACGAGGCAGAGGGCTACTACATGTTCTACTCGTCCGGAACGACCGGGCGGCCCAAAGGAATTCTGCCCCGGATATCCGGAATGCCGTTCGGTACCGGACTTCCGATCGATCACCGGATGGCCGCCGCTTTCGGCTTCGACCGCGACACCGTCTATCTGAGTCCCGGTCCCCTTTATCACGCCGCGCCGCTCGCGTGGACGATGGGCACGATTCGCAACGGCGGCACCGCGGTGGTCATGGAGAAGTTCGAGGCCGAGCAGGCTCTGGGGCTGATCGACCGACATCGCGTCACGCACGCGCAGTTCGTCCCGACGATGTTCGTGCGGATGCTCAAACTCCCCGAACCCGTTCGCCGCCACTACGACGTGTCCGGCCTGCGCGTCGTCGTGCACTCCGCCGCCCCGTGCCCGGTGGAGGTCAAGGAACGGATGATCGACTGGCTGGGCCCTGTACTGCTGGAGTTCTACGGGGGCTCGGAGGGCACCGGGTTCTGCATGATCGACACTCCGGCGTGGCTGACGCACCGGGGCTCGGTCGGCAAGCTGATGCGCGGCACGGTGCACATCTGCGACGAAGACGGCAACGAACTCGCACCGGGCGAGATCGGCACAGTGTGGTTCGCCGACGCCGGCGACTTCGCCTATCATCACAATGCGGCCGAAACCGCTGCAGCACACAATGTTCGGGGCTGGAACACGCTCGGCGACCTCGGTCACGTGGATGCCGAGGGATACCTGTACCTGTCGGGCCGGCGCACCGATCTGATCCTGTCCGGCGGCGTGAACATCTACCCGCAGGAGATCGAGGACGTGCTGGCCCTGCATCCCGCGGTCGCCGACGTCGCGATCATCGGTCTGCCGGACGCGGAATTCGGCCAGCGGGTGCACGCCGTCGTACAGCCCGCCGATCCGCGCGCGAGGGGCCCGCGGCTTGCCGAGGAGTTGATCGCGCACTGCCGCAGCAATCTCGGGCATTTCAAATGCCCGAGATCCGTATCGTTCGACGCGGTACCACGCCTGCCGAGCGGCAAACTTCTACGGCGCGAACTGATTCGGCGCCTGGCCGGCGACACGGTTTAGCCACGCCGTCTACTCATCGTGCCGCGGTGTACAACCGCGCCGGCCGCCGGTGGACGAGGATCGAGTCAGCCGGATCGCTGTCGACCTTATTTATTGCACTCTTTTATGGCATACTCGCACTGAATCTAGCGATAATCGCAGATCTAGCTCGACTCATTATACAAAACAGTATACCTTCATCTACACAATGACCTACTGCGGACACAGGTGGTGACCGGTGAACTTCGAGCTCAGCGAAGAGCAGGCGATGCTGCGTGAGATCTCGCGCGACCTACTATCCGACCGGGCCCCGATCGGCGTCGTGCGGAGCCTGCTCGACAGCGAGCAGGACGTGGATCCGGAGTTGTGGCGATCGGCCGCCGAACTCGGCTGGCCTGGTCTCGCCCTTCCCGAGCGGTACGGCGGCGCGGGCCAGGGGTTGATCGAACTCGCCCTCGTCGCCGAGGAGGCCGGTCGAGCGCTGGCTCGCGGACCGTTCCTGTCGACCGCGATCGTCGGGGCCGCCGTGGCCGCGAGCGGTCCGGCACACCTGCGTGAACCCGTCTGTACCGAACTGGCGAGCGGATCAAGCTGGGCCACTTGGGCTTTCGGCGAGCGGGACACTCCCTGGACGCTCGATGGAATCCGGACCAGCGCCCGCACGGACAGCGAAGAGGTCGTCCTCGACGGCGTCAAGACCGCGGTGCAGGACGCCGGCGGCGCGCGCTGGCTGCTGGTCACTGCGATCGACGACGGCGTACCCGGATCCTTCCTTGTCGACCGGCACTCCCCCGGGCTGACGGTGCGGCGCGAACACGCCCTCGATCCGACCCGCGCGTTTTACGAGGTTCGCTTCGACAACGTGCGCGTCCCGGCGGACCGTCGCCTCACGGGCGGACCGGACGAGGTGCAACGCCTGCTCGACTACGCGACCGTCCTGTGTTGCGCCGACGCCCTGGGCGCCATGCAGCGCATGCTCGACCTCACCGTCGAATACACCGGTGTCCGTGTGCAATTCGACCGGCCGATCGGCAGCTTCCAGGCGGTCAAACACGGGTGCACCGATATGGCGCTGCTCGTACACGGTTCCCGCGCCGCCACCTACTACGCGGCCATGGCCGCCGACGCCGGGGCGGACGACAGCGCCCGGGCGGCATGTGTCGCCGCGTCCTACACCTCCGGCGGGGCCGCCGACGTCGCGGACACGGCGCTGCAACTGCACGGCGGCATCGGGTTCACCTGGGAACACGACCTGCACCTCTACATCCGCCGCGCCAAGACCGACGGCGTGTTGTACGGCGATGTGGACGTCCACCGCGACCGCCTGTGCACATTGCTGCAGCAGGTCGCGACCTCTCTGTAGCGCGAAAGGGATTCGATGGAGATCAAAGACAAGAAGGCCGTGGTGTTCGGCGGGGCCTCCGGCATGGGCCGGGCCACCGCCGAACTGCTGGCCGCCCGCGGGGCGAGCGTCGCGGTGCTCGATCGGCCGGGTTCGGCGGGAGCGGAGATCGCGGCGGCGATCGGCGGCAGCTTCCACGAGGTCGACGTGACCGATTTCGAGGGCACCGAGCAGGTGCTCGCGGGAGCCGTCGAAGCCCTTGGTGGACTGCACATCTCCGTGACGACCGCGGGCGGCGGCAGCGTGCAGCGCACCCTCGGCAAGAACGGCCCGCACGATCTGACGGCCTTCCGCCGGATCCTGGACCTCAACGCCGTGGCCACCTTCAACATCAGCCGGCTGGCCGCGGTGCACATGAACGAGAACGAGCCCGAGGATCCCGAGGACACCGGGGAGCGGGGCGTCATCATCAACACCTCCTCCATCGCCGCGTTCGAGGGCCAGATCGGCCAGGTCGCGTATTCCGCGGCGAAGGCCGCCATCGCGGGGATGTCACTCACCATGGCTCGCGATCTCGGCTCGCGCGGCATCCGTGTGGTGGCCATCGCGCCCAGCCTGTTCGAAACCGGTGCGACACAGAAGATTCCGGACGAGACCAAGAGCACGCTGGTGAAGGACGCCGCGTTCCCGCACCGGCTGGGGCGACCGGATGAGTACGCGAAGCTCGCCCTCGCCGTCATCGACAACCCCATGTTGAACGGTCAGTGCCTGCGCCTGGACGCGGGCCAGCGATTCGGCCCGCGCTGATCCGGTACGTACGAGAGTAAGTGGAGTAATCCCATGGCAGACAACGAATTCCAGGACAGCGAATTCCAGGGCAAGGTCGCCTTCATCACGGGCGGCGGCCGAGGATTCGGCAAGGCGTTCGGCGCGGCCCTGTCCCAGCGCGGTGCCCGGGTCGTGCTGGCGGACATCGACGGCGAGGCCGCCGCGTCGGCCGCCTCGGAACTGTCCGCGAACGGCGCGGACGTCATCGGACTGGCCTGCGATGTCGCGGACGAATCCGGGGTCGCCGCCGCGATGGACGCGGTCGCCGCGCGCCACGGCGGGCTGGACATCCTGGTCAACAATGCCGGACTGCACGCGGCCTACAACCGGCCGTTCACCGAACTGGGCCTGCCCACGGTCCGGCGGGTCTTCGACGTCAACGTCCTGGGCACGGTGGTGTGCACGATGGCCGCGCATCCGCTGATGACCGGCCGGCCCGGCGCGGCGATCGTGAACATCTCTTCCTCGGCCGCCTACGCCAACCACACCGTCTACGGCGTCTCCAAACTCGCCGTGCGCGGTCTGACCATGTCCTTCGCTCGCGAGTTCGCCCCGGACGGCATCCGCGTCAACGCGATCGCTCCGGGGCTGATCCTCACCGACACCGTCCGCGAGCAGCTCCCCGAGGCCGATCTGAAACGCGTTCTGGGCCAGCAGATTCTGGCGCGCGCAGGCAGCGAGGACGACATCGTCGAGGCGCTGCTATATCTCGCGTCCTCGAAATCCGCCTTCGTCACCGGTGAAACACTCAGGGTCACAGGCGGTTTCGCACTCTCGGCGTGACGAGTTCGCGGCGCCCGGCAGGTTCAGCCCGCCAGCACCGCGGTCCGCGTCGCGGCCGGAGTGTGGACCGGGCTGATATCGGCGGCGGCGCACGCACCGCCGTCGACCAGCAGATCGATCCCGTTCAGGAAGCTCGCCTGCTCGGACAGCGCGAACGTGACCACCGCGGCCACCTCCTCCGCGTGCCCCATCCGCCCCAGCGGCGTCGTGCGCACGATTCGATCGATGATCGGGAACTCCGCGGACTCCATCCGCATCGATGGCATGTCGATGATCCCCTGGGACACCGAGCAGATCCGCGCACCGACCGCCCCCAGGCGCACCGACTCCCGGCGCACGAAACGGTGGATGCCGCGATTGGCCCAGGTGGACGCCGCCGCCGGAATATCGATGGTCGCGCCCAGGACCTCGCGCATCCGCTCCGCGAATCGCGGGTCCAGCGGATCGTCGAGCACCGCCAGCGCGGCCGGATCCGGGACGTTCGGGTCCAGCATCGGCGACATGGCCGAGAGCACCACGGTGGCGGTCCCGTTGCCGGCCAACGGCCGCAGCGCTTCGGCGAGCCGGGCGGTGGCGGACAGGTCGGTGAGCAGCCGATCGGCGGTAGCCATCGACGGTGTACAGAAATCCATGTGCGCGAACGCGCGCAGGGTGCCGAGTCGGCGAATTCGCGCGGCCAGCCGTTCGGGGCCGTCCGCGTCGGTGACGTCGAGGGTGAACGGTTCGGCGGCCACACCGGCGTCGTGCACGAGTTCGCGCGCCGCCGCGGCGGCCGCATGCGAATCCCGGTCCACCAGCAGCAGCCGGTCGACGTGATCGACCAGCTGGCGGGCGCAGGCCGCACCGAGTGTGCCGCCGACACCCGTGACAACGCCCAGCGTCGTGTTCTGGAGTTCGTAGCTGCTGTGGTTCATGACACCTCCATACCGGACACCGCTGTCCGGTACTACGCTACACGCATGCCGCAATCTCCGAAAGCAAATCGCGGACCCAGTGCCGGGCCCGCCAATCGGCAGGCCCTCATCGACGCCGCGCGTGAGGTCTTCGCCGAGCTGGGCTACACCGCCCCCATGAAGGAGATCGCACGCCGGGCCGGTGTCGGGCAGGGCAGTATGTACCGCCATTTCAGCGACCGGATAGCCCTGGCCGCCGCGGTCTTCGAGCCGAGTATCCAGGAGCTGGAATCGCTTGCGGTACAACCGGAAACCACCCTCGCGGATCTGTTCGACCGGGTGACCGAACAGGCACTGGGTTCGGCGGCGCTGACCGAGCTGATGAACTCCAACCGCGATGATCCGCGCGTCACCCTGCTGGGCGATCGGACCCGCGCCACGATCGCGCTGATCGTCGAGCGGGAGCAGTCCGCCGGGAGCCTGGGAACCCACCTTTCCACCGATCACGCGATGGTCGCGGTCGCGATGCTCGCGACCATGATCGCGAAATCCGACCCGCAGGATCGCGCGGACACCGCGCGCCATGCCCGGGACATCTTCGACGCCGCCTTCACCCGCACCTCCCCCACGCATGCCGCGGCCGCCGCACCGCGGACTCGACATCACGCGGCGCGACGGCTGAACAGCTGAGCGACGTATCAGCTCGCCAGAGCGATCGGCTGCACGGTCGCGGTTCCGTCGGCGAGTTCGGCCCGCTCGGATTTGATCGCCCGCAGCAGCAGCGTCGGCGTCGCGATCTTCCACACGAAATACGCGGCCGTCGGAAGCGTGTTGGCCAGCAGGCCGTTCCACGCGAACGGGCCGGATTTGGTGAGGAAGACGAACGCGCCCGGGATCAGCAGGATGCCCAGCACCACACTGAGCCAGCCGTACCAGCGCGGGAACACCCGCTTCTCGCGCTTGTCGATCAACGCCCCGTACCCGATCGTCCACACCTGCAGAACGAAGATGCAGGCATTGCCGACGAGCATCAGCCAGAAGATGTCGTTCAGCGCCGTGAGCGTGTCGACCGAATGCGCCTGCGGACGCCAGGCCGCGGCCGAGAGAATCGCCATGGGGAAGAAGAAGCCGATCGGCGCGACGACGCCGGTCAGCAGCTGATTCATCGACAAGATGCCCCAGCCGCCCTCGATCCGCCGCAATTGCAGGCTCGTCACCACGACGTACGGATATTCGAACGGTACGGCCAGCACCATGATGGTGGTCGCCAGCAGAATTCCGGTCCGGTGGTCGATGATGAACTGCCGCACCTTCTCCGGATCCAGATTCGGATCCATTGGGGTGAGAATTCCGCCGATGGCATAGGCGACGACGAATGCCACCAGAAGCAGATAGCCGACCCAGGCGGAAATGCGCTGCAATCGGAAATAGGTGTCCCTGTTCACGAATAGATCTCCTTCGATCTACCAGCCGACCATCCGGTCCAGCACAACTGTCGCGGTGGCGAGGTAATCGCCGTAACCACCGCGGAAGAACAACAGCGGAGTTTTGATCGACTCCGCCCGCAGTTCGTGGACCCGCCCCACGATCAGATAGTGATCGCCCAGTTCCACGTCCCGCTCCACCAGACAGTCCACCCATGCCACCACCCCGTCCAGAATCGGATTCCCCAATTCCGAGGGCCGCCAGGACACTCCGTCGAAACGGTCGGCAGCGGGCCCGGACAGCTTGCGGGACAACGGTTCCTGATCACCGGCGAGCACACCGGCGCAGAACCGGCCGGCCGCCAGGATCGAGGGCAGCGTGGACGAAGAGCGGTCCACCAGGAACGACACCAGCGGCGGGTCGAGGGAGACGGAGGTGAAGGTGCCCACCACCATCGCCCGCGGGCGCGCATCGGCGTCCGTGGTGGTGATCGCAACGACGCTGGTGGGAAAGTGGCCCAGCACGTCCCGGAAGTACCGCCCCTCGATCATCAGATCAGCACCTGCATCGAGGGCGGCAGTTCCAATCCCATCGCCGTCAGGGAATTGGCGTGGTAGGCCACGCCCGGTACGTGGATCATGTGCGCCAGTCCCACGTGAGCATCGCGCCAGAACCGCTGCAGCGGATTGTCCCGCCGCGGCGCGTTGCCGCCGGAGCGGGCGAAGATCTCGTCCAGCGCGGCGACCGCTCGCCACGCGCAACGAACCTGGTTGCGCCGCACCATGGATCGATCCTCGATGGTGAGCTCGACACTGGCTTCCATCTTGTCGTAGAGCGCGCTGATGCCGTCGATCAGCTGCATCCGCGACGCCTGAATCTCCGCGGCGGCCTCGCCGGCGGCGAACAGCACATACGGATCGTCCTTGACCTGCACACCGGTCACCGCGACGCGATCGCGCTGCTGTGCCAGGTGCAGTGCCAGCCCGCCCTCGCAGATGCCGATCACCGCGGAGGTGATGCCGAGCGGGAACATCGAGGTGAAGGGCAGCTGATACAGCGTCTCGGTCCGGCCGAAACGCGCTGCGGCAGTGCCGAATTGCACATCGGTCTGATTGACCGTGCGATACTCGGGCAGAAACGCGTTCTCGACCACGACGTCCTTGCTGCCGGTCCCGCACAGGCCGATGACATCCCAGGTATCCGGCATGATCGGCGCGTCCGAGCGCGGCACCAGCACGTGCAGCACCCCGGGCGGCTGCGCGGGTTTGCCCTTGCCGTCACCGGCCAGCGCGCCCAGGAAATTCCAGTCGCAGTGGTCCGAACCCGAGGAGAACGGCCAGCGACCGGAGAGGGTGTAGCCGCCGTCCACCGGATCGGCGATGCCGTTCGGCATGTACGGCGAGGCGATCCAGGTGTCCGGGTTCTGACCCCAGACATCCTGTGCCACACGGGGATCCATCTGCGCCAGTTCCCACGGATGCACGCCGACCACGCCCGCGACCCACCCGGCGGCGCCGTCGTACCGGGCCAGGGCCATCACGGCCTCGGCGAAATCCCTTGGATGCGCGGCATATCCGCCGTACTCCCTGGGCTGCAACAGGCGGATCACCCCGGCCGACCGCATCAGCTCCGCGGTCTTGTCCGAGAGCTTGCCCAGCGTCTCGTTCTCCTGCGCCAGGGCGGTGAACTCCGGGCCCAGCTTCTCGATGCGCTCGACTACTTCATGTGCCACGCAACACACCTTCCACATGCTGAATAGTTGTCATACCCGAAACACAAAACTCACACCGCGCTGTCTCGAGTGAGGAATTCGGTTGCGATGCGCTCGAATTCGACCTTGCGCTCGATCTGCACCCAGTGCCCACAGTTGGCGAAGGTGTGCAGTTCGATCTCCGGAACCATCCGGTTCGCGAAATGCGCTCCGTCGTAAGGCAGCATGCGATCGTCGCGACCCCAGAGGATGAGAGTCGGGGTCTTGAAGCTCGAGGCCCTGGTCCACAGCGGGGTGTAGGTCGCCCGCAGCTCCGGATTCGCCAGCGAACCGAAAACCGCTCTGGCCCTGTCCATCGCACCGTCAGCAAACGCGTTGCTCATGCGCTGGTCGATCAGTTCGTCGGTGAGCAGGCTGTGGTCGTAGACCATCACCTCGAGCCATTCGACCATGTTCTCCCGCGTGGGTTCACGCAGGAAGCCGAACAGGTGCTTGAAGCCCTCGCTGGGTTCGGGCGCGAACGTCGCGACCGACAGCCCGGCGCCACCCATGCTGACCAAACGCCGCACCCGGTCCGGATACAGGTCCGCCAGTTCGGCGCCGACCGCGCCGCCCATGGAGTTGCCGATGACGCCCGCGGACTCGATGCCCAGTTCGTCCATCAGCCGCCCGATCAACTTCGCGGCGGTGACGAAGTACATCTCCTTCATCTCCGGCAGCGGTGTGCCGCCGAATCCGGGGAGATCGGGCATGACGACCCGGAAGCGCTTGGCGAAGACAGGCAGGTTCGCGCTGAAATTCGCCCACGCGCTCACACCCAGACCCGACCCGTGCAGCAGGACGAGGGGCTCGCCCTCGCCGGCCTCGTGGTAGGCGACCTGCACACCATCGATGTCGATGGTGCGCCGAGTCGCCTCGTAGGTGTACTCCTCGGCGGCGGTCATACCTTCAGCCCCGCCGACGGGGACGTCTCGAGGAACTTCGCACCCGGGCCGACGTCGAGCAGGTTGCCGTACCAGGTCTGGCCGTACTCCACCTCGGGCAGCTTCCACTCGATCTCGGCGAAGTCCGGATCCATGATGTCGTAACCGCCGGAGTACAGCTCCACGCGCAGGCCCGAGCCCGGGTCGTGAATGTACAGGTACATCGCCTGGCCGATCCCGTGCTTACCGGGGCCGGCGCCGAACTCGATGTCCAGGTCCTTGATCTCGTCGGCGATCCGCAAGATGTCCGAGTAGTTCTCGATGTTGAACGCCACGTGATGGAAGCGGCCGTTCGTCTCATCGGGGCTGATACCGATCGCGATGTCGTGCGACTGGTGCGTCACCGACAGCCACGAGGCCATCACCGTCTGCGGGGCATTCGGGACCATGACGAACTCGCGACGCTTGAAGCCCAGCGCCTCCTGCAGCCAGCCCTCGGCCTTGTTCACGGTCATCGGGCTGGTCTGCACGTTCAGGTGATCCAGACGACGCACACCCCAGCCACGACGACGCGAGCTGTTGGTCGGCAGCTTCGAACGCAGCTCTTCGGGCGCGAGCGGCTTGTCGATGTCGTAGTACAGCTCGATCGGGTGCTCGCCACCCGGGATCAGGAACCGGATCGCGGTGCCACGACCGGTCTCATGCCCCGAAGGCAGCTCGAGAACCTCGACATCGGACTCGGTCAGCTGCTGGTGGAACAGCTCCACGTCCTCGGGACGACGAACCCGGAAACTGTAGGTGTTGACCTGCGCCTGCGACTGCTCGGTCAGAACCAGCGAGTGGTGCGTGAGTTCCTGGTAGCCGCGCAGGTAGGCGACACCGTCGGACTGCGCGGTGACCTCCATGCCCAGCAGGTCGCGGTAGAACTTCAGCGAACGCTCGAGATCCGGGGTACCGAGGTTGATACCTGCGGCGTGGGCGATTTGTGGGCCCGGATTGTAGTCGCGGGAACCGGCCATGCGAGTTCTCCTTCGAATCGGCAATGCGTGGGAGTCGGCATTGCGTGCTGGCACGCAAGTCTGGGCACCCGAGGAACACCGCACACGAGACTTTCCACACACCGGAACAGCATTGCCGACGTTTCGAATTCTCCTGCCCGGCAGTGACACACGCGCACGTTCTCCCGCTCAGCGGAAACGCTTCCGACACGGCGCTCACGCCCACGCGAAACTTTCCGGAATTCGGGACTGCCGACGCATTTCGCCCCGCGGTTGCAATCCGCCGTGCCGCGTCCGAGCCGTGAAATCAAAGGAGATGGTCATGTCCGCTGTCGAGGAAACTTACGACGTCATCGTCGTCGGATCCGGAGGTGCGCTGGTCGGCGCCTACGCCGCGGCCTCCCGTGGTCTGCGCACCCTGGTCGTGGAGAAGACCGACCGCATCGGCGGCACCGTGGCGTATTCCGGTGCGGGCCTGTGGTTTCCGGGCAGCGCGCCGCTGCGCCGCGCCGGGGTGAGCGACGATGTCGAACCCGCCCGGACCTACCTGCGCGACATCATCGCCGACCCCTCGCGCGAGGCGCTGCAGGACGCCTACCTGGCCACCGCGCCGCAGCTGGTCGACGAGCTCGAGGCGAACCCGTCGTTCGGGCCGTTCGACTACGGTCCGGTGCCCGACTACTTCTTCGGCCGTCCGGGCGCGACCGACGAGGGCCGCACCATCTTCCCGGTCGACATCCCGGCCGCCGAACTCGGTGAACTCGCCGGGCTGATCCGCGACAACATCTACGTCGAACGCCACGGCCGCGAGCGCAACGAGGTGCTCACCGGCGGACGCGCGTTCATCGCCCGCGCGCTGCGCGCGTTCCTGAACACCGGCAACGGCTCCTATGTGCTCGAGACCGCGGTGCAGGGCCTGATCGTCGAGGACGGCCGGGTGGTCGGCGTGGAGGCCGTGCGCGGCGGTGAACAGGTGCGCATCCGCGCCTCGCGCGGGGTGATCCTGGGCGCCGGCGGTTTCGAGCGGAATCCCGAATTGCGCGAGAAGTACGGCGTGGCCCCCTACAACGGCGACTGGTCCAACGGCGCGCCCGGCAACACCGGCGACACGCTGCAGGCGGCCATCGCGATCGGCGCGGACACCGCTCTGCTCGACCAGGCGTGGTTCGTGCCCGGCATCGTCCAGCCCAACGGTCAGCCCGTCTTCCACACCGGCCTGCGCGGCGGTTTCTGGGTCAACGCCGCCGGCGAGCGCTTCATGAACGAGTCGCTCCCCTACGACCGGGCCGGGCACGAGATGGTGCGCCTGCACAAGGAAACCGGTATCTCGCACTTCCCCGCCCACTGGGTGTTCGATCAGCGCCAGCTCGACCGGGACAGCTTCGGCGGCGACCCGACCGTGGCGCCGCGGGCGGAATGGTTCGAATCGGGCGCGCTGCGCAAGGCCGACACCCTCGAAGAGGTCGCCGAGCTGATCGGGGTCCCGCTCGAGAACCTGCGCAAGACGGTCGAGGAGTACAACGACGCCGCGGCCAAGGGCCTCGACGAGAAGTTCCACCGCGGCGAGGGCCCCTGGGACGGGTTGCACGCCAACGTCGTCGGCTTCCCCGCCGGCCAGCCGATGAACTACATCACCGGCCCGAACACCGACGCGTCGAACCCGCTGCTGCCGCCGATGGACACCCCGCCCTACTACGTGGCCACGATCACGCTGTCCGATATCGGCACCAAGGGCGGTCTGGTCACCGACGAGAACTCCCGCGTGCTGCGCGACAGCGGCGAGGCCATCCCCGGTCTCTACGCCTCCGGTAACACCATGGCCGCGATGTCCGGCGGGGTCTACCCCGGCGCGGGCACGCCGATCGGCTCGAGTCTCGTGTTCTCTTACCGCGCAGTTCTCGACATCGCTGGAGAGTAGACAATGAGTGAGCCCCCCACCGGTTCCGGTTACGCGTTCGACCCGGAGCTCGCGCCCTGGGTGCCGTCGCTGCCGGTGCTCGACATCACCGATGTGGTGGCCGCACGCGAGGGCATGGCCGCGGTCATCGCCTCGATGCCGAAGGCACAGGACCCGCCGACGGTGACGGTCGCCGATGTCGTGATCCCCGGATCCGGCGGCGGCGCGGACGTGCCGGTGCGGGTCTACACACCCACCGATCGGACCGGGCCGAGACCGGCCGTGCTGTTCATGCACGGCGGCGGGTTCGTCATGGGTGACGTGAACTCCGAACACGCGGGCGCCGCCGCCATCGCCGCCCAGATCGGCGCGGTGGTGGTATCGGTCGATTACCGGCTGGCGCCCGAGCATCCGTTCCCGGCCGGACTGCTGGACTGCTACGCCGCATTGGAATGGCTTGCCGCGCAGGCTGATTCATTGTCGGTGGATCCGGACCGGATCGGTGTCTGCGGCTCGAGCGCGGGCGGCGGCCTGGCCGCGGCGGTGGCGCTGCTGGCTCGCGATCGGCAAGGTCCGGCGCTGTGCGTGCAGATTCTGCAGTTCCCGGAGCTGGACGACCGCCTCGACACGGTGTCGGCGCGGACGTTCACCGACACTCCCATGTGGAATCGGCCCAATGCCGAACTCAGCTGGAAGTACTACCTGTCCGATCCGAATCCGGGACTGGACATCGGATACGCCGCGCCCTCGCGGGTCGAGGACCTCTCGGGCTTGCCTCCGGCGTTCGTCAGCGCCTGCGAATTCGATCCCCTGCGGGACGAGGATCTGCGCTACGCGCATCGCCTGCTCGAATGTGGCGTGAGCGTCGAATCGCATCACTACCCCGGAACGTTCCACGGCTCGGGCCTGGTGCGCGATGCGGCGGTGACCAAGCGCATGTACGCCGATTTCCTCGCCGCCCTGCGCCGCGGCCTCGGCATCCCCGATACGGAAACCGCCGCAGCCTGAACAAGATTCACCGATAAAGCGGTCCCGGAGCCGGTCTGGCTCCGGGACCGCTTCATCGTTCACCGGGCGGGTCGATGACCGTGCCGGACACAGTGATCGACCTCGGTTCGGAATCCAACGCGATCGTCGTCTTCCCCGCGGGACTGTGCATCTTCCCCCAGGACTGTGCATCTCGACCGTCCTGATCGTCGCCTCGGTGTCCCCGGCGACGTGACGGACCACCAGCGTGCCGCTCGATTGGCATGTCCCACTTGGGATCAGGAAGGAGCCGAACATTTGCGGCACGGCTCCGAGCACGACGACGCCCCGGCCCGCTACCGGCGGCATCAACGAATTTCTCGTGATGTCGACCGGCAATGACGCGGCGGGCCGGGGCGGGTCCTGTCGGACGCTCAGCGCGCGGGCACCGAAGCCTCCTGCTGACTCTCGGCGGCAGGCACCTCGACGCGCTCGATGCGACGCGGCATGATGAACGCGGCCAGCGCACCGATCAGCGCACCGACCATGCCGATCAGGAAGGCGACCCGGAAGCCGGTGTTCGTGTAGAAGCTCGCGCCCTGCATCATCTTGGTCACCTCCGGCGGGAACTTCGCCAGGTAGGAGTTGTTCAGCGTGGTGAACACCACCAGGGTCAGAATCGAGGAGATGACGCTCTGCATCGCGTTCACCACGCTCGAGGTGGTGGCCAGCAACTGCGGCGGAACCGCCTCGATGATGACGTTCGGGACCGAGGAGTACGCGAAGCCCAGGCCGATACCCCCGACGCCCATGAACACCATGATCAACAGCTTGTTGTCGTGGCTCATCGCCAGGAGCAGGAATCCGATCGCGATGATCAGCAGGCCCACGGCCAGCAGCACACGCGGCCGGACGCGACGCCCCATCAGGAAGCCGGTCAGCGCGCCGGCGAGGATCAGCGCGATGCTGTTGGGCGCCTGGAAAATGCCGAATCCCTTCGCGCTGACGCCGAATCCGTAGCCCAGGCCCAGGGTCTTGGGCGTCATGATGAGCATCGGCACCATCACGGTGAGCAGCGCACTGCCGCCGTAGGCGAACGAGGACGCGATCCCGGTCAGGTAGACCGGACGACGGCGCAGCACCCGCAGGTCGATCAGCGGTTCGGCGATCTTCGCGGCCGAAATCAGCCAGGCCACCAGCAGCACGATCCCGACGACGAGATAGGCCAGGGTCGAGGAGTTGGTCCAGCCCCAGGTGGGACCGAAACTGATGGCGACCATCACGCTGGCGATACCCGCGCCGAGCAGGATCGCACCCACCCAGTCGACCTTCGACCGCAGGCGGTGGGTGGATTCGGGAGTGCTGAGCAGGATCATGACGCCGAACACAGCCAGCGTGATCGTGAAGAACCAGAACAGGCTGCGCCAGCCGAACGAGGAGTCGATCAGCCAGCCGCCCAGGAACGGTGTGGCGATGGCGATGAGGCCCAATCCGGTGGTACACACGCTGACCGCCAGCGCGATCGTCCTGGGCGGGAAGACATCCCGGATCAGCGAATAGCTCAGGAATATCGCCGAGGCCAGGAAACCCGTCAGGCACCGGCCGACGATCAGCACGCTGTAGGAGGGCGCGACCGCCGAGATGAGCGAACCGACAACGGAAAGGGCGACGCTGATCAGCAGGACGTTGCGCTTGCCGTAGACATCGGCGAGTTTGCCCAGCAGCGGTCCGGTGACCGCGCCGACCAGCAGGAAGGCGGTGATCATCCACGCACCCTGGGTCGTGTGGAATTGCTTCGAGATCGCCGGGATGGCCATGGAGATCATGGCGTAACTGGCCGCCAGGACTTCCAGCAGCAGCATCATCGAAACAAGGGAAATGATCAGGCGTGGAGTCCAGCCGTTCTCGGTGTTGCCAGGTGATTCGCCATGCGTGACCACGTTGTCCATTGCCGAAATCCTTTCGAGCGGGTTCCGATGCATGTACGTCAACAGCGGAACGTAAGCCACATCACAGCTTGTGCCCGGTAGGTTGCCCCCTCACCCTTCCACTCAGCGGAAACTGTGGCAGCCCCGATCCGGGTCCGATTCGTCCTCGCGAGGATTCCGCTGAGCGGGACATGGGCCGACCCCGGACGAGTTCTCCGTCCGGGGCCGGGAAACCATGTCCGCCGATCAGGCGTTCACGGGCGCCTTCTTCGCACTCTTGTCGAAACCGACGACATCCGCCAAGGTGCCGCCGAGGATGACCGCGCGCTCCTCGTCCGGGACGCCCCGGAAGTTGAACTCGATGCAGTCGTGACTACCGCGGAAGGTGCCCTCCGCGTGCGGGTAGTCGTTGCCCCACATGATCGTCGACATTCCGGTGATGTGCCGGGCCTGCACCGCGACCGGGTCGTCGGCGAACTGCACGTGGATTTGCCGCTGCAGGTATTCACTGGGCTTCAGTGGATAGGGCCAGCGGTCGTTGATGGCGAACAGCCGACCCATGGCCGGCTGGTCCTTGGGCGAGCGCGAGTCGTCCCAGAAGCCGAGCCACCAGTCACCGTCCTGGCCGATGCCGGTGCGCCAGGACTTGTCCATCATCCCGACGAACGAAACCAGCCATCCCGCACCGAATTCGGTGAGGTTGAAGTGCAGATCCGGGAACCGCTCGCACACGCCGCCGCCGATGAGCGAGGCGATGATCATCTGCGGGCTCGCCGAGGCGGTGTTACCGCCGCCCATCGTGCGGCCGGCGACCATGTCGTCGGTCAGCTGGCCCTTACCCATATTCATCGCGGTCATCAGGCCACGCACCGTGGTGGCGGTGTCGGAGACCTGCTCCTTGACATGCACCCCGCCGGTCGCGACGTGGAAGAACACTGCCAGACCGTTGGCCTGCGCGGCAGCCCAGACCGGGTCGTAGTCCCGCGACCAGTACGGCACCGGCGGGGTCTCGGGCAGCAGAATCGCCTTGATGCCCATCCGAGTGACCCGCTCGATCTCGGCGATCGCGTCGGGAATATCGGTCAGCGGGATCGCGGCGGTCGGACACATGCGGTCCTTATACGGCAGGTAGCGCTCGACGACATAGTCGTTCCACACCCGGGCGTGCGCCATGGACAGTTCGTGATCGTCGGTGAACAGCACGAACAGCGACAGGTTCGGGAACATCACCGAGGCGTCGACGCCGTCGAGGTCCATATCGCGGATGATGTTGTCCGGATCGCCGTCCGGCGTCCGGCCGCCGGTCTGCCGGTACTTGGAGATGGTCCAGCCGTCGAAGCCGATGGTGTGCAGCTTCTTGAACTCGGTGTGCCCACCCTCCACGATCGGCTCGTCGAGGGTGAACTCCTCCTCCCACAGCGCTCGCTCGCGCATACTCTTCGGCAATCTGGTCTTGAACAGATCCACCGGCTCGATGATGTGCGTGTCGCCGGACACGACGAAATACTCCGCCACGACGTACTCCTGGTTGTGCTTCTTCGGACTCGAACTCATACATGAGACTCAGTCTCAGAGTAGATCCTGACACTTAATTATGAAAAGAGATTGCGAATGGTAACTTCAGGCTCATGATCGGAACCCCCCGTTCGCGACTCGTCGCCCGCGCCGCGGTGCGCGCGGCCCTGGCCCAGGCCGCCTTCGAGATCACCCGGGACCGCGGATTCCAGAACGTCACGGTGGACGACATGGCCGCCGCGGCCGGGGTGTCCCGCAGTACGCTGCTGCGCTACTTCGGCAGCAAGGAGGAGGCGGTGCTGAGCGCCTTCGACTCGCACGCCGCGCATTTCGCCGATACGCTGCGCGCCCGCCCGGCCGAGGAGGACGACTGGACCGCGCTGCGCCGCGCCCTGGACGGAGTCGCCGACTTCTACCTGCAGGATCCGGCCGGTGCGCTCGCCTTCACCCAGCTCATCCTGAAAACTCCCGAACTGTTCGGCAGGCATCTGGAAACCCAGCACAGCTGGCGTCCGGCCCTCACCGCCGCCCTGGCCGAGCGCGCGGGCCTGACACCGGACCAGGTGCCGCTCGAGATGGCGGTCAAGGCCGCCGCGGCGGTCGGCTGCCTGACCATCGCCGTCGAACGCTGGGCCGACTCCGACGGAGATCTCGACCTGACGAGCCTGCTCGACGCGGGTTTCGATGCGCTGGCCGCCGGGCGCGACTCTCCCGCTCCACATCGCACGGGCGACCGCCGGAAATCGGCGAGCCATCACCGACGCCGATCGGCCGACCACACCTGAGTCGGGGCACGGACCGGGCCGAAGGCACGAGCCGCGGCAGATCCGTTGCGGCGCAATCCTTTATCGAGAAGCCTTCGCACAAGGGCCAGATCCTGCGTGCCCGCGGTCACACCCCCTATTGAGTACCCTTATTATTCGACACGAGGTATGGTCGAGACCGTGGCCCCGGCTGACGGCGCCAACTATGCGCCCGTCGGCGCGGTGTGGACCCGTGATCTGTGCTGAACACAGCTGCCCGCCGCCGACATCGTCGCCGGGCACGTCCTCGCCGTGCCACTGCCACCGGAATCGTGGTGGTCGCAACATGAACGGAGTGAGCAATGGATCCACAGACGTACGAGAAGGGCCGCGCGATGCGGACCGCGGTACTCGGCGAAGCCTATGTCGCCGCGGCCGCGGGTAACGCCGACGACTTCTCCGCTCCCTTCCAGGACCTGGTCACCGAGTACTGCTGGGGCGCGGTGTGGAGTCGCGAAGGTCTGCCGCCGAAGATTCGCAGCATGCTCAACCTCGCGATGATCGCCACGCTCAACCGCCCCCACGAATTGCGTACCCACGTCGGAGGGGCGCTGACCAACGGCGTGACGCGCGAGGAGATCCGGGAGATCTTCATGCAGGTCGCGGTGTACGCCGGTGTTCCGGCGGCCGTGGACAGCTTCCGCGTCGCCCGGGAGGCGTTCGCCGAGTACGACCAGGATGCCTGAGGATGCCTGAGGACATGACCGTCGGTTTCATCGGCCTGGGCAATATGGGTTTCCCGATGGCCCGCCGACTCGCCGACGCGGGCAACGACCTGGTGGTGTACGATACCCGCCGCGAAACTCTCGACGCGGCAGCGGCATTCGGCGCGACAGCGGCATCCTCGCCACGGGATGTGGCCGACCGGGCGGAGACGGTGCTGGCGAGCCTGCCCTCGTTGCAGGCTTCCACGGACGTGGCCACCGGCGTCCTCGACGGTGCGCGAATTCGCCGTTTCGTCGATCTGTCGACGGTGGGAAGCGAAGTCGCGCAACACAATCGGCAGCGGCTCGCCGCGCATGACATCGCCGCGCTCGACGCCCCGGTCAGCGGCGGGGTCGGCGGAGCGACCAACGGAACGCTGGCCATCATGGTGTCCGGCCCCCGCGAGGCGTTCGACACCGTCGCACCGCTGCTCGAAGCACTCGGACGGCCGATCTTCGTGAGCACGGAACCCGGTGCGGCACAGACGATGAAGCTGCTCAACAACCTCATGGCCGCCGCGACGCTCGCCGCGACCGCGGAGGTCGTGGTGACGGGCGTGAAGGCCGGTCTGGATCCGCAGGTCATCCTGGATGTACTCAATGCCGGTTCCGGCGCGACGCACGCCAGCCGCGACAAGTTCCCCCGCGCGGTCCTGCCCCGCACCTTCGATTTCGGCTTCGCCACCGGTCTGATGGTCAAGGACATCCGGCTCTATCTGCAGGAGGCTCGGGCGATGGAGCTGCCGACGGGAGTGGCCGATGCCGTTGCGCGGCTGTGGGAAACGACGGTCGAGCGGGAAGGCCCGGAGTCCGATTTCACCTCGGTGGTGAAACCGGTGGAGGATGCGGCCGGGGTGATCATCGGCGGCCCCATGCCCTCGGCCACCGACCGAGTGCTCTGACCCCCTGGCGGCGAACGCATTTCGACACGATCGCCGACGTACACAGTGGATTACTCGCGTGCTCACGGTTCCGATCTCGACCGGAAAAATGAGCACGAGTCGACATCTCGGCCGGTTCCGGAGCTCAGCACCGCGCCCGGGACCATTCGCGTGCCTGTGTCCGG
>CBJNFW010000114.1:0-25034 GCA_966435935.1 uncultured Nocardia sp. | reverse complement strand
CGTCGATGTAGTCCACGCCGAGGCTCTGCAGGATCTGCGCCTCCACGAAATGACCGATCCGCGCCTTGGCCATCACCGGAATCGAGACCGCGTTGATGATGCCGTCGATCATGTCCGGGTCGCTCATCCGGGACACGCCGCCCTGGGCGCGGATGTCGGCGGGAACCCGCTCGAGCGCCATCACGGCCACCGCACCGGCATCCTCGGCGATCTTGGCCTGCTCGGGCGTGACCACGTCCATGATCACCCCACCCTTGAGCATCTCGGCCATACCGCGCTTCACGCGGGCGGTACCGGTCGTCGGGGCGGTTTCGGGCGTCGTCACGGCTAACTCCTGTGTGATGGGCGAATCGGATCGTTCATGATCGAACGACACGATTCTAGGCGGCTCGATCAGGCCACTTCATAGCCAGTCGGAGACCACTGGACTGCCGACCCGCTCACCGGACGCCGAATCCGCTACCGCGCCGCTATGCGATCACCCCGCCGGATCGATCACCAGCAGCGTCGCCCAGTACGTCGCCGCCTCCTCACCGATGTACGGCACCAGGAAGTCGTGCAGCAGATAGGACATGGTCACGGTGTTCACCTCCACACATCCGATTCACCGTGTGCGCCAACGGCAAATCGCGCCTCGACACTATCGGAGCATGAGTCATCTCACAGTGATTCGCACGACGATGACGAAAAGCGCCACGACACGGACACCCGCCGCGCCTGTCGCACCTCCGGGATTTGTCCCGGAACGCACCTATGATTGCCAGCTGAAAGCCGCACATCCCGCTCTCCGGAAGACAGCAGTTACGCACGTCCGCTTCGAGAACAGGATCCCGCTATGCGACGCTCGTCCACCCTCGCCGCGGCGAGTGTGCTGGCGCTCGGCCTTTGGACCGGGGGCCCCTGGCTCGGAAACGCGCAGCCCACCGCCGCCGACACCGACGGCTCGGGTGTCCATCTGCATGCCTCGGTCGATCGCATCGGGACGGCCCCGCCGGGTAACCGGACCCCGACCTACCTCATGGCGTTCTCGCACGCCGCCCAGGTCAGCGGCGACTACTCGGTCATGGTCACCGGCGCTCCGATCACCGCGGGCACAGCGATCGCGGGATTTCTGCTGGGCTGCGGCGTCAGCACGGCCGGGGGCGTCACCGTGGGCATCGAGCCCCAGCAGAGCATCACCGGCGGGGTGACCCCGAACCTCACGATCACTCCGTCCTCGGTGAACGCCGCGAAGGCCGTGAGCGATCCGATCAACGCGAACAACTCATCCACCACCACACCCCCTCCCAGCACCGGCACAGCGCTGTCCACCACCACACCAGCCGCCACACCGCCCATCACCAGCACGGCGGCCGGCACCGTCGCACCAGCTGCCACCACACCGCCCGCAGCAGCACCGGTCACCACCACACCCGCAGCCAGCACCACACCGCCGGTCACCACCGCACCCGCCGCCAGCACCACACCACCGATCACCACTACACCCGCCGCTGCCACCACGCCACCGGTCACCACCGCACCCGCCGCCAGCACCACACCACCGGTGACGACCACACCGGCCGCTACCACCACACCGCCCACGACCACCGAACCGCCTACCACCACCACACCGCCGACGACCACTACGACTACGACACCCAGCAACTCGGCAAGCGTGGGCATCGGGCCGAATGTCGGCGGTGTACTCGGCGTACAAGAGGTCTTGCAGGCAACCATCGGGCCCGGCCAGGTCACCACGGCGACCACCTCGACCGCCACCCTGGACAACACCACCCGTTTCCCCTACCACCTCACCTTCTCCAACGCCGCCCTCAACGTCTCGCAGTGCGCCTCCCCCGTCGAGGCGGTTCCGTTCGTGACCACGACGGTCGCCACGGCGCAGGGCAACGTGCAGACCACCGCCTACGGCAACAAGTTCACGTTCTGAGACCCGGTTCGAGTGCGTCCAGCCCGTCCGCGGCGATGTGCGGATCCTTGTCACCACGGCCGGAAAGGCATACCAGGACAACCGAATCCGGCGGCAGCTCGCCGCGTTCGGCCAGGTCCAGCAGGTAGCCGAGGGCGTGCGCGGATTCCAGGGCCGGAAGTATCCCCTCGGTGCGGCTCAGCGTACGCAGCGCGCGCAGGGCCTGCGCGTCGGTGGCCGTGCCGAATACGGCCCGGCCGACGTCCTCGAGGTGGCTCAGCTCAGGGCCGACGCCGGGATGGTCCAGGCCCGCGGCGATGCTGTGCGTGCGGCTGATCTGGCCGTCCTCGTCCTGCAGCAGATAGCCGTACGAGCCGTCGACCTCGCCGGGACGGCCGAAGCTCAACGTCGCGCGTGCTCGTTCACGCCGTGTCCGGCGGCCTCCACTCCGATCAGCCGTACACCCGGATCGTCCACGAACGGATGGAACATCCCGACCGCGTTACTTCCGCCGCCGACGCAGGCCAGCACGTAATCCGGTAGTCGCCCTTCGGATTTCAGGATCTGCGCGCGCGATTCGCGGCCGATCACGGTCTGGAATTCGCGCACGATCCACGGATAGGGCGCGGGCCCGGCCGCGGTGCCGAACACGTAGTGACTGGTATCCAGATTCGCCACCCAGTCCCGCACCGATTCGCTGACCGCCTCCTTCAGGCCCCGGCCGCCGGCGGACACCGCGCGCACCTCGGCGCCGAGCAGCCGCATCCGAACGACGTTCGACTCCTGTCGCGCCATATCGTCCGCACCCATGTAGACCACGCAGCTCAGGCCAAGCATCGCGCACACGGTTGCCACGGCGACGCCGTGCTGCCCGGCCCCGGTCTCGGCAATGTTCCGGCGTTTGCCCATCCGCCGGGCCGGCAGCGCCTGCCCGATCGCGTTGTTGATCTTGTGCGCACCGGTGTGCGTCATATCCTCACGCTCGAGGTAGACCCGCGCGCCGGAGGCCCGCAACGCTTCGGCGAACCGCGGAATCCGGTGCAGCAGAGTCGGTCTCCCCACCCGATCGCGCAGCAACTCGTCGAGTTCGCCGATGAAGTGCGGATCGTTTCGCGCACCATGCCCACCGACAACTCTCACTGACGACACAAATCCGACAGTCACACTGTCCTGTGCACGTGAGCGCGAACATAATGCGTATCCCCACGGCTGGTTAACACTCCGTGAGCAGTTGCCGCCCGATCTGCGATACGAGCGAATGTCGTTCGCCGAACGGCCTATCGAATGGAGCGGACCTCGGGATCGGTGATCGCGGAGCAGGCGGCGACCGCCTCGGGCAGCAGCTGATCCAGGTGGAAGGGGTACACCGTCTCGCCCTGGCGATCCAGTTCGGCGATATCCTCCGGCGTGCACCACTTGTCGGCGGTCACGCAATGTCGTTCCCAGGTCGTGGGATCGGCCGCCGCAGGCGCGAAATTCTTGGCGCGGGCGACGAAGAACAACTCCTCGGAGCGAATCAGCTCACCGTCGAACGGGAAGACCGCCACCCGGCGCCACAGCGGCCCGCGCAGCAGCGAGGAGTCCAGCGCGAACCCGGTCTCCTCCCACAGTTCCCGCACCGCCGCGGTGCGCAGGGTCTCCCCCGGCTCGATACCGCCGCCGACGGTGAACCAGAACGGCATATCCGGCGTCCGCGGGTCGTGGCCGCGCAGCAGCAGCACCCGGTCCTGTTCGTCCAGCAGGACCACCCGCGCCGAGGTGCGCACGGTGTCCACGTCCAGACCGGTGGTCGCCGCGGGCGTGACGCGTTCAGCGATCTCGAAATAGGTGGGCAGCGGCGCGGTGCCGCCCAGATGCAGCAGCCGCACCGGACGACGGGTGCGCAGTGCCAGGGTGTCGCGTACCGCGTCGTTGTGGAAACGCCGCGCGATCAGCACCCGCGCCTCGGCATCGGCCAGTTCGGCCACCAATTGCGGACGCAACTGGGTGATGTCCAGCGCCGACAGTGCCGCGGCGAGCTGATTCTCCGCGGTCTCGCGGCTGCGCCAGTCGGCGCGCTCGGCCCGGTCCGCCAGGGCGACAAGACGTTTGGACCGCTCGGCCACCGCCGGATCCGCCGCGGGTCCGGCCATCGAGATCGCCACGGTCCGGGCCACCACCGCGCGCCGGGACAGCGCCGCCTCGAGCGCGTCGCGCGCCTGATCGCCGCGCACGTGCAGCCGGTCCAGGCGGTTGGCCGTCGAGTACGCCCACACGCCCGCCGCGACGATCAACGCCGCGATCAGCGCGAGGACGAGAATCGTGGTGGCGGAGAAGGTGATCATCCGGCGGTCCTGACTCGGGTGTCGCCGACCGTGACCGTCTCGTACACCCGCAGAATCTGTTCGGCCACGACCGGCCAATCATATTCTCCCACGACCTGGTTGGCCGCGCGGATCAGTTCCTGCCGGCGAGCCCGGTCACCGAGCAACTCGTTCAGCGCCTCGGCCAGTGCCGACGAATCCCCCACCGGGACAAGCCGTCCCGCGACGCCGTCGCGCAGCACCCGGCGGAAGGCGTCCAATTCGCTTGCCACGACCGCGGTTCCGGCCGCCATCGCCTCCACGAGCACGATGCCGAAACTCTCGCCGCCGAGATTCGGCGCGCAGTACACGTCCGCACTGCGCATCGCCGAGGCCTTGTCCTCGTCCGAGACCTGGCCGAGGAACCGCAGATGTGCCGCGTGCGCACCGGCCTCGCGGCGCAATCTGTCCTCGTCGCCGCGCCCGACGATCAGGATCTGCACGCCCGGATGCCGCCGCACCAGCGCGGGCAGCGCGCCCAGCAGTACCGCCATCCCCTTGCGCGGTTCGTCGTAGCGGCCCAGGAACAGCACGGTCCCGCCCTCGCGCGGATAGCCGCCCAGCAGCGGTGCGTGCGCGAACGCGGGCACGTCCACGCCGTTGGGGATCTCCACCGCGTCCCCGCCCAGCGCCTCCACCTGCCAGCGGCGGGCCAGTTCCGACACCGCGATCCGCCCGCTGATCTTCTCGTGATACGGCCGCAGCACGCCCTGAAAGGTGCTCAGCACAAGGGATTTCGTGGTCGAGGTGTGGAAGGTCGCCACGATCGGGCCCTCGGCGACCTTCAACGCCAGCATCGACAGACTCGGCGCGTTGGGCTCGTGGATGTGCAGCACGTCGAAATCGCCCTCGGCGATCCAGCGGCGCAACCGGCTGTAGGCGGTCGGCCCGAAGGACAGCCGCGCCACCGAGCCGTTGTACGGAATCGCCACCGCCTTACCGGCCGAGACCACGAAATCCGGCAGCACCGTGTCGTCGGAGGCCGGGGCGAGCACGCTGACCCGGTGGCCGCGTTCGATCAGCACCTGCGCCAGCTCCACGACATGGGACTGCACCCCGCCCGGCACGTCGAACGAGTACGGGCAGACCATGCCGATCCTCATGACGCGCCGTCGCCGGGTACCGCGTCCTGCGCCGCGCGAACCTCGCTGTGCCGCACCGGATTCGCGGAACGTCCGGCCTGCGCCGCGGCGATGCGGGCCAGCCGGGCCTCGGAGAGGTCGGCCTCCCACAGCGGCTGGAGCATGTGCCAGTCGGCGGGATGCTCGGCGATATTGGCCGCGAACCGATCCGCCAGCGCCTGGGTGGTCGCCGCGACGCCACCCGAAGTGTCCAGTGCCGCTTCGGTTTTCATACCCCAGGACTCGCGGCCGGACTCGTCGGTGGTGAACCAGCAGTGCACCGGGATCAGCGCGGCCCCCGTCTCGATGGCGAGTTTGGCGGCGCCCGCGGGCAGCCAGGTGCGTTCACCGAACATGGTCACCGGAACGCCCTTGCCGGTCAGGTCACGCTCACCCATCAGGCACACCACCCCGTTGTGCCGCAGGCGATCCGCGAGCTGCGCGAACGGCGGCTGCTCACCTCCGGTGAGCGGGAACACCTCGAAGCCGAGGCTCTCCCGGTACGCCACGAAACGCTCGAACAGGGACTCCGGTTCGAGCCGCTCGGCCACCGTGGCGAAGGTGCCGTTGTTCTGTACCAGCCACACCCCGGCCATATCCCAGTTGCCCGAATGCGGCAGCGCGAGGACCACACCGCGGCCGCGGGCCAGCGCCGCGCGCAGGTTCTCCACCTGCTCGACAGGCAGTGATCCCACGGCCGCGTGATCCATGCTCGGCAGCCGGAACGCCTCGCGCCAGTACCGGGCGTACGAACGCATGCTCGCGCGGATCAACTCGTCGGGGACCGCGGCCGGGGCCACGCCGAGCACCCGGGCCAGGTTGCGGCGCAACTGATTCGGGTCGCCGGTGCGGTGCGCGGCCCGGTTCGCGCGGTTGGCCGCCCAGTTGCCGCCGCGGTCGAACCACCGGCGTGCCGTGTCCTCGGGCAGGGCCCGGACCAGTCGCCATCCGGCCGCGTACGCCTTGTCGGTCAGCGCGGACTTCAGATCCGTCATATGGGCCCCCTATTTCGCCGGGCCGGGCTCGGCCCCGCCCGGCTGGGTTCCACCGGCGCCCTTGGACACGAGCAGATCGCGCGCTCCCGCGGAATTGCGCACCGCCAGCACCCGCTGGAACACCGTGACCACGCTCAGCACCGCCAGGACGTACATCGCGAGGTACACCGCGTAGACCAGCCAGCCGATGCCGAAATACTGGCCTATTCCGGTGAATCCTGCTCCGACCAGCACGATCACCAACCGGTCCGGCCGCTCGATGAGGCCGCCGTCGGCGGTGAGCCCGCTGGCCTCCGCGCGCGCCTTCACGTACGAGATCACCTGTGAGGTCACCAGCACCACGAGCGTCGCGGCGAACAGGTGCCTGCTGTGCTGGTTGTACACCGACCACCAGGCCAGCGCGCCGAAGATCGCCCCGTCGGCCACCCGGTCGCACGAGGCGTCCAGGACCGCGCCGTACTTCGTGCCGCCGCCCCGGGCGCGGGCCATCGCCCCGTCGAGCATGTCGAACATGACGAACAGCCAGATCACCATCGTGCCCCAGAAGAGGTGATCCAGCGGGAAGAGCGTCACCGCGGCGATGATCGATGCCGCGGTGCCGATCAACGTCATGGCGTCGGGCGTGAGCCCGGTACTCACCAGCGCTTTGCCCAGCGGCGCAGTCGCTTTGGCGAACGTCTCACGACCGAAGAAGCTCAGCACGCTACGCGTCTTCCTTCCATGCGCCCGCCAGCAGGGCCCGGGTCTCCCGCAGCAACTGCGGCATCACCTTCACCCCGCCGACGACGGTGATGAAATTGGCGTCCCCGCCCCAGCGCGGCACGATGTGCTGATGCAGGTGGTCCGCGAGCGATCCGCCCGCGACACCGCCCAGATTCAGCCCGACGTTGAAGCCCTCGGGCCGGGACACCTTCTTCATCACCCGGATCGCCTGTTGTGTGAAGGCCATCAGCTCGGTGCTCTCCTCGAGGGTGAGCGCCTCGAGGTCGGCCACGCGCCGATACGGCACGACCATCATGTGCCCGGGATTGTAGGGATACAGGTTCAACACCGCGTAAACCCATTCACCACGGGCGATGACCAAACCATCCTCATCGGACATCTTCGGGATCTCGATGAACGGATGTCCGGGCGCGGGCCGCTCGCCCGGTTCCTCGGTCTCGCGCTCACGCGCCTCGCGATCCCCGACCGCACCGGTGATGTACGACATCCGGTAGGGCGTCCACAGCCGCTGCAGCCGGTCCGGGTCGCCCGCGCCCGTATCCACGATCTGTTCCGAATCCATGATGCGGCCTCGTCACGCCTCGCCGGTTCGGATCGCGAAACCGTCCGCGGTGGGTGAGGCGTTCTCCCGGCGTTCGATCCAGTCGACCACGGTGGCCACCGCGTCGGCCACCGGAACGCCGTTCACCTGGGATCCGTCGCGGAAGCGGAAGCTCACCGCGTCGGCGGCGACATCCCGTTCGCCGGCCAGCAGCATGAACGGAATCTTCTGCGCGGTGTTGTTGAAGATCTTCTTCTGCATCCGGTCGTCACTGCGGTCGACCTGGGCGCGCACGCCTTGGTCGCGCAACAGCTCGATCACCCGATCCAAGTGCGGCGCAAAGGTTTCCGCCACCGGGATGCCGACGGCCTGCACGGGTGAGAGCCACGCGGGGAACGCGCCCGCGTAGTGCTCGGTCAGCACGCCGAAGAAGCGCTCGATGGATCCGAACAGGGCGCGGTGGATCATGACCGGGCGCTGCTTGGTCCCGTCGGAGGCGGTGTATTCCAGGTTGAACCGTTCGGGCAGGTTGAAGTCCAGCTGGATGGTCGACATCTGCCAGGTCCGGCCCAGCGCGTCCTTGGCCTGCACCGAGATCTTCGGGCCGTAGAACGCCGCGCCGCCCGGATCGGGCACCAGTTCCAGCCCCGAGGCCCCGGCCACCTTCTCCAGGGTTTCGGTGGCCTCCTCCCAGATCTCGTCGGAGCCGACGAACTTCTGCGGGTCCTTGGTCGACAACTCCAGATAGAAGTCGTCCAGGCCGTAGTCCTTCAGCAGCGAGAGCACGAAGTTCAGCGTATTGGTCAGTTCCGCGTGCATCTGCTCCTTGGTGCAGTAGATGTGCGCGTCGTCCTGGGTCATCCCGCGGACCCGGGTCAGGCCGTGGATCACGCCGGACTTCTCGTACCGGTACACCGAACCGAATTCGAACAGCCGCAGCGGCAGCTCGCGATAGGACCTGCCGCGCGCCCGGAAGATCAGGTTGTGCATCGGGCAGTTCATCGGCTTGACGTAGTAGTCCTGGCCCGGCTTGCGGACGCTGCCGTCCTCGTTGTACTCCGCGTCCAGGTGCATGGCCGGGAACATGCCGTCCCGGTACCAGTCCAGGTGGCCGGAGACCTCGAACAGATGTCCCTTGGTGATGTGCGGGGTGTTCACGAATTCGTAGCCCGCGGCGATGTGCCGCTGGCGCGAGTACTCCTCGAGCTCCTTGCGGATGATGCCGCCCTTGGGGTGGAACACCGGCAGCCCCGACCCCAGCTCGTCCGGGAACGAGAACAGATCCAGCTCCAGGCCGAGTTTGCGGTGGTCGCGCTTCTCGGCCTCCGCGAGCAGCGCGAGGTGCGCGTCCAGCGCCTCCTGCGATTCCCACGCGGTGCCGTAGACGCGCTGCAGATCCTCGCGGGACTGATCACCCCGCCAGTACGCGGCGGAACTGCGGGTCAGCTTGAACGCCGGAATGAATTTCGTGGTCGGGATGTGCGGGCCCCGGCACAGATCTCCCCAGACCCTCTCGCCGGTGCGCGGGTCCAGGTTGTCGTAGATGGTCAGCTCGTTCTTTTCGAGATCACTGCCGCCGACTTCCATAATTTCCGGATCGTCGATGCCGGACTTGTCGCTGATCAGCTCCAGCTTGAACGGCTCGGCGGCCAGTTCGACGCGGGCGTCCTCGACCTCCACCACGCGCCGCGAAAACCGTTGCGCGCCTTTGACGATCTTCTTCATCCGGGATTCCAGCCTGGCCAGATCCTCGGGGGTGAAGGGGCGATCGACCTGGAAGTCGTAGTAGAACCCGTCCTTGATCGGCGGCCCGATGCCGAGCTTGGCCTCCGGGAACTCCTGTTGTACGGCCTGGGCCAGCACGTGCGCGGCCGAATGCCGGATGACGCTGCGGCCGTCCTCGGTATCGGCGGCGACGGGCCGCACCTCGACGTCCTCGTCCGGAGTCCAGGACAGATCCTTGAGGTTGCCCTCCGGATCGCGCACGACCACGACGGTGCCGGGGCCCTTCGTCGGCAGACCCGCCTCGCGCACCGCGGCGCCCGCCGTCGTCCCGGCCGGCACCCGAACGAGGGCGGCTGGGGTTGTGCGGGCTGAGATGGTCACGGCTGCGCTCTCCTTGGCGTCGTCGTCGCGGGCGGTCGCCCGCTCGGTGTCGGTTGCGGGAAATTCCCGCGAGTGGACCTGGGTCCAGCCGGTACGCGGATGCGGCCCGGCGCGACCATGCTATCGGGAGCCCGCCGCGCACGCGCCGATGGACCGGCCCCTCGTCCCGGATCGCGCTCGGCCGGTGCGCTCAGCCGCGTGCGGCCAGTGCGCTCAGCAGTTCGTGTCGTTCGGCGGCGGGCCGCTTGGGGCAGCTGGTGCACATCTGGCAGTTGGGCACCTCGAACACCAGGCAGCAGGAGATCCGGCGGACGAACCTCCGCCCGCCGATATCGGTGAACCGCGGCACGGGCAGGCGCCCCGCGACCTGGCGAGCCAGCCTGGCACCGGCCTCGGCGTCACCCGCGTCGATGGCCCGATTGCCGATGGCGTCGGCGACGATCGCCCACAACGAGGCAACACCGGCGCCGGATACGTCGGCGACCACCGGGATGATGCGCGCCAACGTCTCCCGCAGGTTCCGTCCCGGATCGTCGGCATGCGCGGGTTCTGTTGCAGTGCGACGACTCTCGCGTTCCCGGGCAGCCCGATCGGAGGTAGCCGCTGCCTCGTCGACCGGCCGCTCCGAACCATTTCCGGCCGCCTGCTGACCGGCCCGGCCGGTCCCGGGTTCGCCGACCGAGACCGCGTTGCCCGCCGGATCCGGGGGCGTCGCGAACACCCGCTCCACGCCGCCGTCCGGACGGACCTCGCACAGCAGCTGTTCCAGAACCACATCCGGCGCCGGCCGCCCGGCCGCATATGCGGCCACGACCGGGTCGATCAGCGAGGATGCGGCCATACACCACCACAGCGTGCCGGAGACGCGGGTATCGCCGGACCCCCACGAGATGCCCATATCGGCGATCCGCTCCGCCAGCCATTCCGGGCGCGTCAGCACGATGCCGGGCACCACCGTCCCCGACGAAACCGCAACCATGTCCGTTCGACTCCGATCCACCGAATAGTCCACCTACCACCCTGGCACGCCCGCGAGCCCGAGGCGACGAGAGATCCGGCCCGGGACCGTTGACCCGGCCGCTCGCCACATCCGGCCGACGCCGCGTCGCAGAACCGCGGCAAGCCTAGGCCCCGCGACACGCGCTGTCCCGCAGGCACGCTCGAGGCGTGCGCCGCCGGTCCAGCACGATCGGTTTCACACCGGCCTCGGTGCTCACCCGCATCTCCCGCACTCGGGAGCTGGTTCGGTTCAGTGGCCGAATCGCACCGTGACGCGACGGCGGACCCGCGCTCGCGAGACGATACGCGCACGCGGGTCGATCGCCGCCCGGCGGGCCGGGCGCAAGCACCATCACCGCCGTGTGCTCCGGGCTCCCCCGGAAGCGGCTGTGGCGCAGCGGAACCCGATGTGCCAGACGTCCGGTCGCCGTCCGACCCGGGCGTCCGGCGCTGCGGCACCGCGGCAGCCCGCGGTGGGCCCGATGCGTCCAGGGGACCGCTACCGAGACCGCCCGAGCGCGGCTGGTTGACGTCCGAGCACCCTCGGACCGGCCGACCCTCGGCCCTCGAGAAATGGGGCCTTTCGTGGAATGACCTGTGGCGCATCAACGACCGCCCGGTCATGCTGCACGGCACCGGCTACGGCTGGTTGGGCGCGAAGGATTCCGCGCGCGGAGGTCACCGCGGCGCCGGGTCGGGGATCGCCGCCCACAAGAGCTGGCCACTGGAGCTGATTCAGTGACTTCGAAACAGATTGTGGGACAGACGATCCCGCCCTTCCCTCGCTCAGCTGTTCGCGGTGACCTCCACCCGATCGATATCGGTGATCTCCGCGATTGCGGTCGTGGTCACCGACAGGACCCGGGCGGTGGCGATGTCGAAGTACAGCCCCGACACCACCAGGCCGCGGTCGCGGACGGCACGGCGGACCAGCGGATGGGCGGCGAGGGTTTCCAGCTGCACCGCGACGTTCACCATGCTCAACTGCGCGGTCTCGTCGTAGCCCGCGGCGGCCGCCGCGGCCGCGACCGGATGTCCGGCCCGGTAGCGCTCCAGGCTCGGACCGGCGTGGGCGAGCCATTCGGCCAGGCCGCCGCCGAGGTCCGCGTCCTCGCGCAGGAGGGCCTGCATCGCACCGCAGCCGGAATGTCCGCACACCACCACGGTGCGCACCCCCAGTTTGCCCACCGCGAACTCGAGCGCGGCCTCCACGGACGCGTCCGCACCGCCGGCGGGGATCAGATTGCCGACATTGCGGACGGTGAACAGGTCACCCGGACCGCTGTGCGTGATCACGTTCGGAACGATGCGCGAATCGGCGCAGGTCAGGAAGAGCGAATCGGGATCCTGCCCGTCACGCAACTCGTCCAGATGCGGACGGACCACGTGGGCGTGGGCGCGGTGGTAGGCCGCCACCCCGGCGGTGATGGCGTGCGCACCGCGATCGCGCCAGGGCGCGAGCACCTCCTCCAGCGGGCCGCGGGCCTTGCCCCGGCGCGGCGGACCGTCCAGCACCCGGGCCATTCGCGCGGTGCCCAATTCCACGAATTCGACCGTACCGCCGTTACTTTCGTGCTGGCAGGCCCAGTCCTGCAACGCCTCGGAGGCGGCGTGGTCCAGGAAATCCACGCTCAGCTCGACGATCACCGCCGCCCCCGCGGGCACCTTCGCCAGGGTCGAGGACAGTTTCGGCAGGGCCAGGAAGGTGCAGGTCCCGTCGACGCCGACCAGCCATCTGCCGTTCTCGCCGAGCGGTGCGGCATGCACGCTCACCCGCACCACGCGCCACAGCAGCAGCACGAACGCCAGCACGAGGCCGATCAGTACGCCCTCGAGCAGATTGGCGAATACCACGGCGAACATCGTCACCGTGTACACGGCAAGATCACCGGTGCGCCGGGCGAGCCGGATATGACCGATCTTGACCAGTTGCACGCCCACCACGATCAGCAGTCCGGCGAGCACCGATTTCGGAATCTGCTCGACGATGCCGACCAGCGCCACCGAGAAGATCAGCAGCCACACGCCGTGCAGGATCGACGAGGCCCGGGAGCGGGCCCCGGACCGCACATTCGTCGCGCTGCGCACGATCACGCCGGTGACCGGCAGGCCGCCCAGCAGGCCCGAGATCAGATTCGCCGATCCCTGCCCGATCAGCTCGCGATCGAAGTTCGTCCGCGGACCCGTGTGCATCTTGTCCGTGGCCACCGCGGACAGCAGGCTCTCGACGCTGGCGATCAGCGCGATCGTCAGCACCATCATCGCCACGGCCGCCCAGTCACCGTGCGGCAGGCCCGGCAGGCCGACGGCGTCGAACAACGAGCCGTCGATGGCCAGCCGCGCGGGATCGCCCGGAATCACCAGGGACAGCAGGGTTCCCACGACGACCGCGACCAGCGGACCGGGAATGATCCGCAGACGCTGGGGCGCCCAGCGCCAGGCGAGCATGATCGCGATGACGACGAGGCCGACCGCGAAATCGTCGCCCTGCAGATGCAGCAGCTGTCCGGGCAGTTCGCGGATGTTCTCCGCGGCCGAACTGTGCGACGCGCCGCCGAGCAGCACGTGCACCTGTTGCAGAGCGATCGTGACGCCGATCCCCGCCAGCATCGCGTGCACGACGACGGGCGCGATGGCCAGCGCGGCGCGAGCGATCCGGCTCAGCCCGAAGACGATCTGCATCAGCCCGGCCGCCATGCCGATGAAACAGGTTGTCTTCCAGCCGAATTGCTCGATGCTCTCGGCGACGACGACGGTCAGCCCAGCGGCCGGGCCGCTCACCTGCAACGGCGCTCCGCCCAGTACGCCGACCACGATGCCGCCGACCACGGCGGCGATCAGGCCGGCGGCGATCGGGGCGCCCGAGGCGACCGCGATGCCGAGCGAAAGCGGCAGGGCGACAAGGAATACCACGATCGAGGAGGGCAGATCGTGACGGATCAGCGCAGCGATGCGCTCGGACCGGCCCGGCCCGGGTGGCGCGGAAGATCGTTGGGGCGCTTCGATGGTGGTGGACATCATTCTCCTTCACCAGGCGTGTTCTCCAGGCATCCCACGCACTGCGGACACCGTTGTCGACAGACCGCCGGAAGCGAAGTCAGACTATGGTTAAAGTCTTAGTAAAGACTGAGAAAAGTAATTCCACCAAGTTAACTCTTGCGCACAAGCCGCGTCGCCCCGATGTGCCGCGCCCCAGGGCGGCGCGCGATCCGGCGTCGCCCGCGGCCGGATGTCCCGTCAGACCGGCACGGTGACCGGCTCACCCACATCGAGGTCGAGATCCGTTGCGGGGTCGCCGAATTCGCCGATGCCCTCGGCGGTGACCGCGATGACGCGGGCGGTGGGGATGTCGAAGAACAGCCCCGACAGCACCAGGCCGCGGTCGCGGACCGCACGGCGCACCAGCGGATGAGCGGCGAGGGTTTCCAACTGCACCGCGACGTTCACCATGCCCAGCTGATCGACCTCGCCGAAGCCCGCGGTGGCAGCGGCCGCGGCCAACGGGTGGCCACGCCGGAAACGTTCGAGGGCCCCGCGCCCGTGGGCCAGCCAGTCGTCGAGCCCGGACCCGGTGACGCTCTCGCGGTACAGCGCGTCCATCGCGCCGCAGCCCGAATGCCCGCACACCACCACCGACCGCACCCTGAGTTTGTCCAGCGCGTAGACGATCGCGGCCTCGACCGAGCTGTCGCGCCCGGCCTCCGGAATCAGATTGCCGATATTGCGAACGGTGAACAGATCGCCGGGCCCGCTGCTGGTGAACACGTTCGGGACCAGCCGGGAATCCGAGCACGTCACGAACAGCGAATCCGGGTCCTGCACATCGCGCAACGCGCCCAGGTGCGACCGCATCACGTGGGCGTGGCCGCGATGGTAAGCGGTGATACCGGCGGCGATCGGGTCGACCAGCGGCGTGCGCCGCCACGGCCCCAGCGTCTCGCTCAGCAGCCGGCGGGCATGCCCGCGAGCGGGCGGGCCGGACGCCAGATCGGCAATGCGGGTCGCACCCATTTCCACGAATTCCACGGTGCCCCCGGTGTTCTCGTGGTCACGCGCCCATTCGTGCAAGGAGTCGGAGGCCGCGTGGTCGAGGAAATCGACGGTCATCTCCACGGTGACCGGCACGCCTGCCGGCACCCGCGCGAGTTCGCTGGTCAAGCGCGGCAGCGCCAGGAAGGTGCAGGTGCCGTCGATGGTGACCAGCCACCGATCGCCCTCGGCCGCCGGCTCGGCCGCGACGACCACCCGCACCACTCGCCACAGCAGCAGCGCGAAGGCCAGCACGAGCCCGGTCAGCATGCCCAGCAACAGATTCCAGAACACCACGACCAGTACGGTCACCGCGTAGACGATCAGGTCGCCGCTGCGCCGGGCCAGCCGGATGTGGGCCAGTTTCACCAGTCCCATGCCGATGACGATCAGCAGCCCGGCCAGCGCGGCCTTCGGAATCTGTTGCACCACATCGACGAACGCCACCGCGAAGATCAGCACCCAGACGCCGCTGAGCATCGTCGAGGCCCGGGTCCGCGCGCCCGCGTTGACATTGGTGATGCTGCGCACGATCACCGCCGCGACGGGCAGCCCGCCCACCAGGCCCGAGACCATATTGGCCACGCCCTGACCGAGCAGTTCCCGGTCCAGATCGCAGCGCCGCCCCGGCCGCAACCGGGTCACCGCGACCGCGGACAGCAGTGTCTCGACGCTCGCGATCAGCGCGATGGTGACCATCGTCAGGCCCACCGCGCCCCAGCCGCCGGACGGCAGCGCGGGCAGGGAGATGTCTTCGAACAGCGGGCCGCGCAACGAGATTCGCGCGATGCTGGTCGGCACGAATCGGGCCACCACGGTCGCGGCCACCACCGCGACCAGTGGCGCGGGTACCTTGCGGATCACGGACGGCAGATACCGCCATCCCAGCAGGATGGCGATCACCAGCACACCGACCAGCGCATCGCCGCCGTGCACCGAGCCCAGCTGATGCGGCAACTGCACGATGCTGTCCCACGACGAGCTCAGCGACTGGCCGCCGAGCAGCACATGTACCTGTTGCAGCGTGATGACGATGCCGATGCCGGCGAGCATGGCGTGCACCACGACCGGCGCGATCGCCAGTGCGCCGCGCCCGATCCGGCTGAGCCCGAACAGGATTTGCAGCACCCCCGCTCCGGCGGTGATGAAACAGGTTGCCGCCCAGCCGAATTGGTGGATACTTTCGGCGACCACCACGGTGAGGCTGGCCGTCGGGCCGCTGACCTGCAGCGTTGACCCGCCGCACAACCCGGCGACGAGACCGCCGATCACGGCGGCGAGCAGTCCGGCGGCCACGGGCGCCCCCGTGGCCACGGCGACGCCGATCGATAGCGGTAAGGCGACGAGGAACACCACGATCGAGGCGGGCAAGTCGTGGCGGAACACTTCGGACAGGCCTGGGAACGGTATCCGTCGGGCCGGATCGGTGTCGGTGGACATATTTCTCCTTCGCCGAACCGGGGCAACCGGATCGGTTCATCGGCCGAACATGTACTGGCATCGAAAAGCAGGGCGGAACTGAGGCGGCCCGGACACCGTGGTGTCGCGTCGCGACCGCGCGAGAACCCCGCAGCAGCGGAGCACCACGATCGTAAAGAGTCAGCAAAGGATACGCAAAATATTTTGCGCCCGAGTGTCACTCGTCCACGTGCACCGGCAGGTCGTCGGCCCACGGCTGGCGGGTGACCATATCGGCGACCCGGACGTGGCCGCGCTCGAATTCGCCTGTGGCGGCGTCGACGAGGCGGTACCGCTGGGTCTGGCGGTGGATGGGCTGACCGTCGAGCAGCACGACCCGCACCTCGCCCGGTTCGAACCCGCAGCGTTCCTGTAGCGCCGCGATGAGCTGCTCGTTGTGCATATGTCCGTCGCCGAAGTTCCACCCGACCGCGGTACTGCAGATGCGCTCGCCGTCGGTGATGGTGTAGTCGTCCTCGTTCGCCCCGGCCATCGCCCGGTGCGCGAGGGTGAACAGCGCCCGTCCGTGCGTGTTCATGGCGCGGAAGGCGTAGCCGAGATACAGCGGGATCTGCGCGCGATCCTTGCCGTAGAACCGTTCCAGCTGGGCCTGCGGCATACTCGCGATGGCGACGACGTTCGCACCGATCTTGGCCGAGGCCGACGGCTTCACACACCACAGAGTGGTGTCCCAGTTTCCCGCGTAGTACCGCATGCCGGGCAGGAAGGAAATGTAGCGCGGGAACAGATTTCCGGCCACGACGGTCCCCGCCACCACGACGAAGAGCAGTGCCACCAGCACGGGGTGGCGCAGGCCGGTCAGCCCGCGGTCGGCGTGTCCCACGAACAGCGTGAGCATGCCGAAGATCATGAAGACGTTCCATTCCAGCGGAACACCCATCGGAATCGCGGTCAGGATGCCGAGGTGGAAGCACACCATCACGGTGGCCGCGATCGCGGTCGGCACTCCGCCGTGCGCGAAGAACAGCACCAGCGGAACGCACAGCTCCACGACGGTGGCGCTGTGCGCGACGATCCGCGAGGCGCGGCCGGGCCGCAGGTCGTCCGGGAACCTCTCGAAGAACATCCGCTTGAGCGACCGGTGCCGGATCAGCGGATTGTTGGACATCATCGTCGAGATCACGAACGGGAAGTGCCGGTTCAGTTTCGACACCGCGGCGCCCATCCAGATCACCAGGAAGATCAGTTTCGCCGCGACCAGCGAATCCGGGCCCAGCAGGAAGGCCAGCGTCAGCGATCCGTACACCTCACCGCGCGCGGCCAGGAAGATGACCTTGTCGCGCAGGCCCAGCACGGCCAGCAGCGCCAGGATCAGCGCGATCTCCCAGACCGGCAGCAGCCCGACGGAGGTGTCCAGGCCGGGTACCGGCCCGGTGCCGTCGGAGAACAGCGCCGCCACCGTGACCACCAGCAGCGCCGCGTACAGCGCGATGTCCACCGGGGTGCGCGTCGTCCCGGCGGTGAGCGGAATCCGCGGCCACGGGGGCAGCCGGATGGTCCGGGGCCGCAACCAGTACAGGATCGATCCCATCGGCGGGAAGTAGCGGTTGTTCAGCGGACCGAAGCCGCAGCCGAGGCCGATCACCTCGAACAGCATCGTGTAGAGCACGACCTTCTGGAACACGATCGGTTCGGACCACCATCGGCCGACGTCGAGAAATCCGTCGATTCCCTTGGTGGACAACACGATCAGCCAGCCGAACAGAATGTACAGCAGGATCTTCCCGACATAGGCCAGATGCAGTACGACGGGCGTCCCGAATCCCACCTCCGCCCAGTGCCGCGCCATGGGCCGGATCCGCTCGCTGCGTGTGCCCTTGCTCCACTCCGCCACATCGATGACCGGCAGATCCGGTTCGCGAAACCCCATCACACACTCCCATCCGAGATCACCCGGATCGTCGTCGTGACCCGATCCGGGCCCAGCCACGGTGGCATGCCCGCGGTGTGCTGTCAATCATGTCCGGACATGTGTCCCGATAAGTGTGCCGTCATCTCGCGCGATGCACCGCCGCGGCCGCTGCGGGCCCGGACGGCGAGGCCAGGAAGATCGGCCGGTCCGATTCGGGAATCCAGCACTCCGCGCCGATATCGCCGTTGTAGTTCTCCCGGACGTGCGCGATCAGCGGCGGCATACCCGGATGCGCACCGGCGCTCGCCCACAGCAGCGCATGCGGATAGGCGGGAGTGGGATCGAAGATCGGCAGGCGGCGGATGTGCGGATGCCACGGGAAGCGGTAACCGTCCCCGGCGAAGCTCGCCAGCCTGTCCGAGGCGGCGAGCCGGTCCAGCACCGCGTCGAGCCCGAACGGGCCGCGCCCCTTCTCCCGATCGTCCTCGCGTTCGGGCGCGCCGCCCGGCACCCGGCCGGTGACGACCTCGATGCCGCTGAACGCACTCCACTCCCGGTAGTAATCGGCCCATTCGGACGGCACCGAGGCGCCGGGAACCCACACCGGATAGGCCGCTATCTGCGACGGCGTGACCGTCGCGTGCACGGCCAGCGGATGATTGCGGCCGACCAGCAGATGCAGGGGTTCCAGATGGGCCGCGACGATGCCGATACCCGGCGGCAGCGCCCGGGGTCCCCCGTACGGACGCGCGAACGTCGCGTCGACGCGGCCGTTCAGCAGCGCGTCCCGGCCGGAGCGGAACGCGGTGGACATTACGATCTCGACGTCCGCCTCGGGGTTGCGGTCCAGGTAGTACCGCATCGACACCGAGGCCACATGTCGTTCGCCCTGAACGGCGACCCGCAGCGGCCGCACCTGCGCACGCGCGGCGGCCACGGTGTCCTGGGCCACCGCGAGCAGGGCGCGGGCATGCGGCAGCGCCTTCGCGCCCGCGGCCGTCAGCGCACTGCCCGAGGCGAGCCGATCGAACAGGCTCACCCCGAGCTGACTCTCCAGTTTCGCGACGCGCTTGGACACGCCCTGTTGCGTGATGCCCAGGACCCGCGCCGCATGCCCGAACTGTCCCTCGTCCACCACGGTCACGAACGCGCGCACCGCCGCCAGATCGAGATCGGTCACCACACCTCCCATTACGCTGGGTTGTGCATCCTAACCAGCGTGGCGCGGGCTCCGCAGCCATGGGAACAACCGATGGTTGTCACGGACGGCGCAGTAGCCGCCACCGCCTGCGGGGTCGCCCCTCGGCGGGAACCTCACGCACCGGAGTCGATACGGGCTGCTCACCGTGCCAGGCCCGCAGCCGTTCCAGGGCCACGGCCAGGGTGCCGTCGTCGAGCAGATGGGCGATGGTGCCGGTGACGAAGCGCTCCGAATTGATCATCATGCTCAGGACGCGAACCGATTCCGCGACCGGCGCGTCCGCCAGACCGTGGCCGGCCTCGTACCGGCTCAGGCCGTCCCATTGCCGCCAGGGAAATTCGACGACCACCCCCGCGCCCTCCAGCGCGGTTAATAAAACGTTCACCTCGTCGCTGTAGCGGATGTACGGCTGCTGCCCGGAATTGAAGATCCATTCCGAATGCGGGCCTTGCGCGGCCAGCAATTTGTCCGTCGCCGACCACAGGGGGCCCCAGCAATCGGAAGACGTCGCACGCAGGCGAGATTCGATCGCCGCGTCATCGAGAACATCCACCACGCCACCGTACCGCGCACCCGCACAAGCGATTCCCGGCCTGGGTGAGCACCCCGGCGGCTGATTCGGATATGGTGTGGCACGAGCATCGGCGGCCCCGGGCCGCCGCCGGTCGGCAACGGTTCACTTTCGAATCGGTTGCGCCGGGCTCTGATTCGGCCAGGATATGCGAACCGAACGGTCTCGATTCGGCGCGCTCAGTTGTCGCGTCCGGGAGCGGTGGTCAGCATCCAGTGACTGAACGCCGCGTACCGCTGCGCGAATTCGGCGGCGTCGGCGGCGAATTCGACTTCCGCAGCGAAGGCGCGCACCCGGTCGAACCTTTCCCGGCGACGTCGCTCGTACTCGCTCAGGGCATTCGGGAGATCCGCGTCGGCGGACAGGCAGGCGCACAGCACCCCGACGTCCTCGACACCGAGGGTGCCCCCGGCGGAGATGTGCGGCGAAAGTCCGTGCGCCGCATCGCCGATCAGTACCACGTGCGGGCCGGTCCAGTGCGACAGCGCCGGGACGAGCAGGATCGGATTCTCCAGGATCGCCTCCTGCGGGGTCGCCTCGATCATCCGCAACAGCTCGTCGTGCCAGCCGCCCTCGGCGAGGTTGTGCGCTCGGGCCAGCGCTCGCTCCCGCGGCGTTCCCAGCAGCTCTCCGGAGTCGAACTGGTTGACCATCCACATCGTGCGATCGCCCGACAGGCGGGAGTATCCGCCGCGCGTGCGGTCGCGACCGACCGTCAGCACGGTGCCCTCGGGGCGCTCGCCGCCCACGGGAACCACCGCGCGCCAGGCGTAGTGCCCCGGATGCGGCCGCGCTGCGCTGCCGGGCACCAGCGCGGCCCGCACTTTCGAGTGCACTCCGTCCGCGCCGACGAGCAGATCCGCCTCGAGGCTCCGGCCCGATTCGAGCAGCACCCGCACACCATCGCCGGTCTCGGTGAATCCGGTGACCCGATCACCGAGCCGGATCCGTTGCCGCCCGATCGCGTCGGCCAGCCGCACATTCAGTTCCGGGCGCGGCACCAGCAGGAACCGGTGCTCGTAATCGCCGTATCCCGGCGCGCGCACGGGACGTCCGGCCGCATCGAAGAACCACGCGTCGATCCGGTGTCCCAGTGCGCGCGTGCGGGCACCGACGCCGATCCGATCGAATTCTCGAAGTGCGTTCTCCCACAGCCCGATTCCCGCGCCTGCCGCTCGAATCCGCGACGCCTGTTCCAGGACGGTCACCTCGTGACCCATCCGGCCGAGCGCGGCCGCCGCCGTCAGTCCGACCAGTCCGCCGCCCGCAACCACTACTCGCATGGTCTGTTCCGCTCGCCGATATCCATTGCTGCCGAAATCGATTCAACGATCGGCGAGACATGATTGCAAATGCATGCTCTTTATCTTTAGCATGCGTCCCATGCATGTGGATCTGAATCTGCTCACCGCCCTGGACGTCCTGCTGGCCGAGCGCAGCGTCGGCGCGGCGGCGGATCGCATGCATCTGTCCCAACCGGCGATGAGCCGCACACTCGCCCGGCTGCGCCGCGTGACCGGCGATCCGATCCTGGTCCGCTCCGGCCGGTCCATGCTGCCCACGCCCTATGCCGAGCAGATCCGCGACGAGTTGCACGCCCTGGTCGAGCAGGCGCATGCGATCCTCACTCCGCCGACGGATTTCGATGCCGCCACCGTTCGACGCGACTTCACCGTGCAGTGCAACGACGTTCTGGCCAATGCGATGGCAGCGGACCTGCTCGACCGCATCCGCCGGAACGCGCCCGGCGTCCGGCTGCGGATCCTGGGTGAATCCGGCGCCGACTCGGACGAGCTGCGGACGGGGCGAATCGACGTGCGTCTCACCGCCGACGAACCCGGCGAACCCGATCTGCGCGCCCGGGTCGTCGCCACCGACCACCTCGCCCTGGTGCGCACCGACGCGACCGCACCCGCGAGCCTCGCGGAATTCGCGGCGCTCGATCATGTCGTGGTGTCGCGCCGCGGACGATTGCGCGACCCGATCGACGACATCCTCGAAACTCACGAATTGACCAGGCGCGTAATACTTTCGGTGCCCACGATCGACGTCGCGTTACGCGCTGTGGCCGCGGGCGGCCTGGCCACGGTCGCCCCCGCCTCGTTCGCCCGCCGCGCCGCGCATCCCGGCCTGACGGTCCACCCGCTCCCCTTCCCGCTACCGCCGATCCGCGCGGTGATGTCCTGGCACGCGCGGGTCGACACCGACCCGGCCCACCGCTGGCTGCGCGACCTCATCGCCGCATCCGCAGCCGCATCGATCGGTGCGGAAGTACCCGGCCACACCTGAATGCCGCTGCGGGGCCGGAGGCCGATCAGTAGGCCCGGCCGAAGATGACCCGTTTCCCGTATGCCGATGGGGCACCGCACCGCACACAGTTCCCGGTGGCGGGTTCGCCGTCGGCGGGTATGCAGCGCGGGGTGGCGGCGGTGGCGGATTTGATCCGCTCTTCGCAGTCGCGCGTGCCGCAGTGCAGCGCCACGGCCCAGCCGGTCGACACCGCATCGGTGAAATCGGCCCAGTCGTCGACGAGGCGGGTGTGCTCGTCGCGGAACGCGGTGGCGCGGGCCAGCAGGTAGGACTGGAATTCCGTCAGGATCGCGGGCATCTCCCGGGGCAGAGATTCCAGCGCAATGGCCTGTTTACCTTCTCCGCCAAGACGTTTCACCATCATCGCGGTGCCGTTCGCCAGATCGCGCGGGCCGAGTTCGAGGCGGATCGGCACACCGCGCATCTCCCACTCGTTGTACTTGAACCCCGGGGTGAGCTGTGGGCGAGCGTCGACGTGGACGCGCACACCCGCCTCGCGCAGCGCACCGGCCAGGCGTTCGGCGGCCTGGCTCACCTCGCTGTCCTCGCCACGGATGATCGGCACGATCACCACCTGATGCGGCGCGAGGCGGGGCGGGAACACCAGGCCCTTGTCATCGCCGTGGGTCATCACGATGCCGCCGACCATGCGGGTGCTCATCCCCCAGGACGTGGTGTGGCACAACTCTTCTCGCCCCTGCTCACCGGTGTAGCGGATCCCGAAGGCCGTGGCGAAATTCGTGCCCATGTAATGCGAGGTCCCCGCCTGCAGGGCGCGGCCGTCGCGCATCATCCCCTCGATGGTGTAGGTCGCGACCGCGCCGGCGAACCGCTCGCCCGGCGTCTTCTCCCCGGGCACCACCGGCATCGCGGCCAGGTCCCGGGCGACCTCGTGGTAGATGTCCAGCGCGAGCATGGTCTCGCGCAGCGCGTCCGCGCGACCCAGATGTGCGGTGTGGCCCTCCTGCCACAGGAATTCGGTGGTGCGCAGGAACATTCGCGGCCGCATCTCCCAGCGGACCACATTCGACCACTGATTCAGCAGCAGCGGCAGATCCCGGTGCGACCCGATCCACTTGGCCATCATCTCGCCGATGATGGTCTCCGAGGTCGGCCGCACCACCAGCGGTTCTTCCAGTTCCTTACCGCCCGCGTGCGTGACGATCGCCAGCTCCGGGGAGAACCCCTCGACGTGCTCGGCCTCGCGACTGAGGTAACTCTGCGGAATCAGCAGGGGGAAATAGGCATTCTCGTGACCGGTGTCCTTGATCCGCCGGTCCAGCTCGCCCTGCAGTTGCTCCCACAGCCGGTAGCCATACGGTCGGATGACCATGGTGCCCTTCGCCGGGCCTCGATCCACGAGACCTGCCTTGAAGACCACCTCGTTGTACCAGGCGGCGAAGTCCTCACTCTGTGCGGTCACACCACGTTCATCCCGTGCCATGGTCGCCCAGGCTACCGGCCCCGATCACGATCTCGGCCATCAGCATGTCCGCGGATACGACGAGTCCGCGCGACAATCTCGTTGCCCGGTCCGTGCGTGGCACGAGTCCGCACCGGCGTGGTTGGTCATCGCCGGCATCCGCTCTTGCTGCAATGAGAAGGCGAATCTACCTTCGACTCATGGCCGGAGCGGGAGTCGCGGTGGTCGCCTGCCCGTTCGCGTCTTTCGCACCAGGAGGTTCCAGATGGATGACACCCGCCGATACGTCGTGGTCGGAGGCGGGCTGGCCGGGCTGGCCTCCGCCGTATGGCTCGCCGAGGCAGGCCATCGGGTGACCCTGCTCGAGCGCCGTGCCCGGCTGGGTGGCCGCACCCAGGCGATGCGCGTGCCGGAGGTCGGCGACCTGCCCGACAACGGCCAGCACGTCATCGCCTCCGGATACGAGCATCTGTTCCGCTACCTGCGCAGTGTCGGCACCGAGCAGTTGGTGGAGTTCCCGCACACCGGCGCGCTGCGCTGGCCGGGCGGACGATCGGTTCTCATGCACACCAAGGGAATTCGCGCGCTGCCCACACTGCTGGGCGCACACCCCGGCGCGAGCCCGCTCGACCGGCTGCGCGCCCTGCGCGCGACCCTGCGGCTGGGCCGCCAGGCCCTGTTCCAGCCCGCGGACCTGGCCGACATCACCACCGGCCGATGGTTCGAGCGAATCGGCATGCCCGCCAAAGCCCGTGAGGCACTGTGGGATTGGCTCGCCCTCGGGATCGCGGCCGAGCGGGTGGACCGGGAGTCGGCGAAGGTGTTCGCCGATGTGCTGGCAACCGCTATCCGCCAAGGGATTCGGCAGCGCCGCGCGGTCGGCATCGGCTATCCGGTGGTCGATCTGGACACGCTGTTCATCACCGGAGCCCTGCGGGTGTTCGAGCGGTACGGGGTCGAGGTGCGGTACCGGGCGGTGGTCGACCGGGTCGTCGTCGAGGACGGCAGGGCTACCGGCGTGCGCCTTGCCGACGGCGCCGCGGTTCCGGCCGACGGTGTCGTGGTCGCGGTACCCAACTCGCGCGTCCGGGGCCTGCTCGACCAGCTGCCCGAAAGTGCCGAATTGTACTCCGCGGCAGACAAATTGGGTTACACGCCGATCGTCAGCACCAATCTCTATCTGGACCGCCCGCTGGGCACCAGGGCCGCGATGGAGGCGATCATCGGCGGGACGGGCGTCATCGACGAGGTCTTCGACCGGCAGCGAATGCACCGGCGCGTGCCCGACGGCGCCTGGCTGTACTGCCTGACCACCAGCGGCGCCTACGAGCAGATCCACAAGAGCAACGACGAGATCGTCACCGCGCAAATGGCACTGTTGTGCGAGCACTATCCGGCCGCCGCCGCGGCCCGCGTCGTGCACGCGCAGGTGGTCA